>JBIKVD010000037.1:0-18473 GCA_044357055.1 Oligoflexales bacterium
CGGTCGCCTCTGGCTTGCAAGTATTTTTGCAAAGCATTGGTGGGCCTAGAAAAATCGCCTTTGGTCTGAATGTTGATCTTTAGATAAGTATAAAAAACGTTGTACATGTCCAGTGTTTGGGGGGATACATTGCTATCAGCTATTTTTTTGTCAAGCAGATCTACGGCTTCGCCGAACTGACGAAGATTGATCATCAGATCCAGCTTATCTTTCCATTCACTATTCAGCTTGCTGTGACTATCGATGAGTCCTTGAAATCCTGCAAAGTCGTCTTTGCCTTCGGTTTTAACATGGCAGGTTCCGCAGTGTTGTAAGGCTCCTTTCAAAAAAAACTTCAGATGATCCAGTTTTTTTTGCTCGATCGCTTTTTCCACCCGGCCCAGATCCTCAAGCATAGATACACTGACTTTTTGATAATCTGCCCCCAAAGACTTGCTAAAGTGGCGCATAGAAGCGATTTGGGCCCTGACCTGTAAGAGGTCGGTGTGGGCCTTCTTGTATTCCGCATCGCTCAGACTCTCTTTAGCCAATAGGCTAAGGAGATTTTGCACCGGATGGACCAATCCATGCATAATCGGCCGTGCCATCGCCAGTCTTGAAGTGCTGGTAGATCCCGCTGCAGTTGCCTCGGCTTTCTTGGGTGGAGCAGCCTGGCTAGCTTTATTTTCAGGGGTTTTGCTCTTTTCTTCTTGGACGGCATTTGGGGCCTGAGGCTTCGCATTCTGGGCGAAACCGCTACCAGCCCAAAGCAAACAGGCAAAGGCAGAAAGGATGGTTTTCATCAGCGAAGTGTATCCGTGGTGGGAACAGGAATTGATTTGCATTGTCTCGTCCTTAATGGTGATGTCCGTCGGTGATGGCGCTGCACTCAAATATATCTGACCATTTTAGCCTGACGCCGCAGTTCTTCTCGGAATTTTGGGTGGGCAATAGAAATCAAACCGTCCGCCCGCTCTGCCACGCTCCGCCCTCGGAGGCTTACGACGCCATACTCAGTGACAATTGTATCAACATCGTTGCGACTTATCGAGACTTTTGCACCTGGTTTCAGCTCGAAGGTGATTTTGGAGGTCTTCTCGTCTTTCGTCGTAGACGTTAAGGCTAAGATTCCCCTGCCACCAGGGGACATCTGTGCCCCGACGTGTGTCTCCCAAGCACCTCCCACACCGCTCAGTTCCATATGACCAATAGACTCCGAACAGACCTGCCCTGTGATATCTACTTCGACAGCCGTATTGATGGAGATCATTTTTGTATTTTTCGTCAGGGTTTTGAGTTTGTTCACAAAGGATGCTGGATGGAGTTCGACACCTGGGTTCAAATGAATAAATTGATACAAATCGTGATCGCCCAGTGCAAAAGACCCAACGATTTTGCCTGGGAAAAAGCTTTTATGATGCCCCGTGATATTCCCATTTCGATACAGATCGAGCATGCCGTTATGAATCATTTCCGTATGGATACCAAGATCAGACTTTTTCTTTAACTGCTTGCAAACCGAATTCGGGATAGACCCAATGCCTATTTGCAGTGTGCTGCCATCTTCGATGAGATCCGCAATATGGCTTGCCAGCGCATGGTGAACGGGGCTTTCTTCGTGGGACTCTTTTAGCTGAGGAACAGGACAAGAGGATTCAATCAGGTAGTCCACCTCTCGCAGAGAGATGTAGGTGCTGCCGTAGGTGACGGGTAATCCGGGATTACATTCCAAGATAACCAAGTCGGCTTTCCGCACAAGCTCCGATTCATAGCAGCAGCTCGGTCCCAGGCTAACGAAGCCGCGGGCATCCGGAGGGGTGCAACTCCCCCAAAATATATTGACTCCCTGGTTTTGCGTGAGATTGTGGGCCCATTGCGAAAGATGCTGCGGAATATAGTGGACACGGTCCCTGCCTTGCAGAGGGCGAATCTTCTTAGTGAGAAACATAGGGATAATTTTTAAACTTGCGTCAAGCTCGGGGTCGGTAAAGCATGCATAGTTTTCGTTGGGATTGGCACAGAAAATTTTCAGGTCTTTTTTGCCCCGCAAATAAAGGTGCGCGTTGCTAAAGAATAGTTGCGGTTCCGCTGCGGCCATCGCGGTGGCCAGGTGATCTCCATCTTTAAGCAGGGCAAAAGCCTCGGCTAAAGCGATCGTTTGAGTCTTCATCTTTTATGCCTTTTCTAGGTCGACTTGACTTGGTGAACCCGCATTCAACGTGGAGATCCTTCCTCAGCGGCTCAGGATAGACAATCGGGAATGCGCAGCACCTCTTTATGTTTAGGCATGATGGTGCGAATGCCGAACTTGGTCCTGATTTTTTCTCCCAAATGAGCTTTGGCGGCTTCACTTCCATGTATGAGTGCTATCAGTTTGGGTAATTTCGTTATCTTAGAGATCCAATGCAGAATATCCTCATAGTCGGCGTGGGCGGAGAGACCGTCGAGAGTCGCTACCTCAGCGCGAATGGGGACTTCCTGCTTATGGATACGTAAATTCTGATCCGATTGAGAGTGATCCTGCAAATAACGGCCTTTGCTGCCTTCAGCTTGGTAGCCTGTAAACAAAACCCCGTTTCTTTCATCGGGAAGCCGGTTCTTAAGGTGATGGAGTATGCGGCCGCCGCTTAGCATGCCTGCGGCAGAGATAACAATCATCGGCCCATCTCGCATCGTGATGAGCATCGATTCATCACTGCTTTGAGTGGTTTCTAGTTTCGCGGGAACAAAGGACTGCTCTTTGTAGAAAGCGGGATTCAGTTTATTGTCTTCAGGATGATCGAAGAAGATCTTCGTAGCTTGGGCTGACATAGGACTATCGAGGATGACCGGTACTTGCGGGATCTGGCCGCTATCTTCCATTTGCTTGATCAAGAACAGAATTTCCTGGCTGCGTCCGACTGCGAAGGCAGGGATTACCAAGACTCCTTTTCGCTCGACCACTTTGTTGATGAAAGCGGCGAAAGGTTGTGTCACATCCCCTCGATCATGTAGCCGGTCTCCATAGGTCGATTCTAAAATCAACAAATCTGTTTCTTGAACAAATTCGGGGTCGCGAATCGTCTTAGAGCGGCTGTGACCTAGATCCCCAGAAAAAGTAATGCGAAAGGACTTCATATCTTGCTGCACAGAAAACTCAACCATGCTGGCACCAATAATGTGGCCCGCATTGAGAAATCGGCAACTCAGACCTGGTTGTAGCTCAAGCCATTCATGTCTTGGTTTCGCTATGATTCGTTCAATCGCCTGCTCTGCATCCTCTCTGGTAAAAAGCGGTAGGGCAGGCGCGTGGCGCGAGATATGTTTTTCATTGAAATAGCGGGCATTCTCTTCCTCAAGGTAGGCCGCATCTCGCAAAAGGATGTTGCACAAAGATTGCGTTCCTGAGGTACACCATACTTGTTCCTTAAACCCAGCCTTGACCAAGCGAGGCAGATAACCACAATGATCCAAATGGGCATGAGTCAAAATAATCTTGGTTAGGGACTCTGGAGCTAAAGAGAACCCGTTCCAATTCCTCGCCCGAATAGAGCTGTCACCCTGGAAGAGTCCACAATCAATCAGAAAGTTCTCGGAATTTGACGTTAATAGGGTTTTGCTGCCCGTCACATGGTCCGTAGCGCCGAGGAAAGTCAATTGTGCTGTCAATGTTGCTCCTTTTGGGACCTAACCTAGATTGCCTCTTGGACCTAAGGTACCACGAGGGCGTGACAGGGCAGTTGGGAAGCCAAATGGGTAGCTACACTACCAAGGAATACGCGCTTAAAGGCAGAACGGCCTGTTTTCCCAAAAGCGATCATGTCAATCTTTTCCACTTGGACAAATCCCTCGATCGCATGAGCCGGGGACTCAGTAGACTCTTCTACATCGATGGAAAATTGGCTGGTTTTTGCTTTGAGAGGCAAGGTTTGCGTTGTGAGATTCCCCCTTATAGTGGCTTTCACGGACTCCCAATAGCGGACCTGGCTTAAGGGTTCGGACTGGAAAAAACGATTTTTTGTCACCGACGAAAATACCTTGATGCAAGTAGCGCCCTGCAAGTTTTTAACTAAATACTCGCAGGCCCTTGCTGCGGCTTCGGAACCGTCACTGGCTAAGGCCAATCGGAAGGTTCTGGCGCCCTTGGCATTGAGATCCGCGTCAATGGACCTGTTTCCCTGGGACTGTTCTTTGATGACAATCGTTGGGATGTCCGTCTGGGACACGATTTGACTTGAGACACTGCCTAGCAATATTTTCTTCACACTTCCTAGACCTCGCGCACCGCAGAAGAGGGTGGAGGCTTTGAGTTGGCGCGCTAGCTCAAGGACTTCGAAAGCTGCAAAGCCTTCCTTAATATGGGAAATAAACTCAACCTGAGGCCAGGCTTGTTTGAATTGGTCGATTAACTGTACGTGTAGGGCGGTATAGTGGGCCCGTGCATCCCTGATAATGCTGTCGTAGGGGATTTCAGGAATTTGGTGATACGTTGCTGCAAGATGGGGAATATCCACCACGGATACAAGGTGGCAGGAGGCACGCATGTCTGCTGAAAATCGTCTTAGCACTTCCAGGCAGTCTGCGACGGGAAAGCCATCATCGACTGCGATTAAATAGGACATATTAGACCTCCAATGTCATCAGTACCAAGGTGGAATTAGGATACTTGCTCAACTCTGCGACCGCAAGTTAGAATCGTCGCCATTGGAACCCAAGCAAGATTCTAACTTATAGTGTGTAGCTCTTGCGTAAATGGCCTGCATTATCGCGTTCAATGGCAATAAGGATACCGATATTCACACAAGACGAAAGCATGGAACTGCCTCCGTAGGAGAAAAAGGGGAGGGTAATGCCAACGATGGGGAAAACCCCCAAAACCATAGCGACGTTAATCACAAACTGAAGATAAATCCCAGCCATCATCCCGATTGCCAGCAATTGAGCAAACGTATCACGAGCCCGCCTGGCAATGGACAGGCCAAGTAGGGAGAAGCAACTAAATCCAGCAAAGAGGACCAAGCAAATCCAGAATCCATGTTCCTCGGCAAAAACTGAAAAAGCAAAATCTGTGTGCCGTTCCGGCAGAAATCTTAATTGAGCTTGGGTTCCATTCATAAATCCCTTGCCAAAAACCCCACCACTGCCTACGGCCACCAAAGACTGGATGGAATTATATCCTGACCCCGAGGGGTCCAAGGTAGGATTCAAGAAGTTCAACACTCTTAGCTTTTGATAGGGCAATAGCAAAAATTGCCATCCCGCCCAAGCTGCCGTCCCGAAACCAAGGGTTGCTAGGGCGATCAGGCTGCGTTTAAAATTGACGAACAAGAACTGAAAGCCTGCAATCATCAGGCAAAAACCAGCCGTACCAAAGTCCGGTTGAAGGAAAATCAAGGTAAAGATAAGGCCCAGGAGCGCAGCAAGAGGGGCCAGATCTTGAAAACCAAACTCCTTAATCTGAGGCCGATTTTTAAAGAATCTGGCGACAGATAGAGCCACAGCCAATTTTGCAAGTTCTGAGGGTTGAAAACGAAAATCACCGATGGCGAGCCAGCGCTGAGCGCCTCCGGCAATGTTCCCGATGAGATCTACCAATAACAAGAGCACGATGACTACTGTGGCGTAAGCAGGAGTCAGATAATCCAAAAGTCGCAGGGGAACAAGCCAGCCAATCCCCGCTATGGTCAGAACTCCCAGACCTAAAGCCAGGCTTTGGCGATAAATAACAGCTTGATTGGGCGCGGAGCTCAGCAAATTTAAGAGACCAAGTGAACTGAGTGCGAGAAAGAGCAAAAGCACTGAAAAACCGATAAGGCTCAGGCTGCGAATATTTTTGTGTTGCTTTAACACTCGCTCAGAGATTACTGACACGAATTGTCCCCCTGCCATTTGCCATATAGGGACGGCCACTGCCTGTCCTTTTGATCATGCTTTGTCTCACCTTCGTCGTTCATAACTTTGGGCTCTGCCCTGGATTGGCGGCCAGACGTTTCTTTAGCTCCCAGTATTTCTCCAAGATAACGGCGGCGATAGGGGCCGCTGCCCGTCCCCCTCCACCTTCGGGGTCATGTTCACTCACGATGAGAACCAAAACCTCAGGAGCCTCCACGGGTGCGAAGGCTGCAAACATTGCGTGCTCTCGCCACTTCATACTAACGTCTAAGTCAGTCTTGTTTTTGTTCAAGCTTGTTACCTGGACGGTTCCAGTTTTTCCGGCTACCTCGACCCCTTCGACGCGGCTCTTCTTTCCGGTTCCATTGGGATGCATCACCACCCGACGTAGGGCTTCTTTCATAATCTGGAAGGTTTGCGCCTTGATCTTCGTGGATTGATGCATGAGCTCTGGCTCTGCCTCTAAGATGGGTTCACCTAAGTAATCAACAACCTTTTTCAAAATGCGCGGCCTGAAGAGCTTTCCATCCATGGCTATGGTCGAGTACATCGCGGCCATTTGTAACGGTGTCATGGAGAGAAATCCCTGGCCGATGGCGAAGTTTGGCGTATCCCCAGCGGTCCATGGTATGCCTAAAGTTTTACGTTTCCATCCACTGTTTGGCACGATGCCATCGAGTTCCATGTTCACGCCAAAATCTAAACGCATGCCCGCGCCCAGTTCTGCGGCATACTGAGCGATGCGATCAACGCCCAGCTCAATGCCGACATGATAGAAGTAGACATCACAGGAGCCCATAATGGCATCGTAGAGATTCACATGGCCATGTCCCGACCTTTCATGGCAGTGGATCGTCTTATTGCCGATGCTCATATGACCAGGACAATAGAATGTACGTTCGGGGTTGACGACCCCTTCTTCCAGTCCAGCAATGCCCACCACTGCTTTGAACAAGCTCCCTGGGGAATAAAGCCCCCCAGTGCTCTTATCGAGCAGTGGGTGAAATGGATTCGACGTCAGTTCATTCCATTCATCGCGAGAAAAACCGTCCTGATACGATTCGGGGTTGTAGGCAGGCTCGCTGGCTATGGCTAGAACATCACCATTGCGAGGGTCTAGGACCACAACGGAACCGTTTTTGCCCTTGAAGGCGCGTAGTGTCGTGGCTTGTAATTCTGCAGACAAAGTGGTGGTGACATTGGAACCTGGATGCGCAGGAGTTTCCTGCCATTCGCTCTCTTTAAAATATTCACTATTGATCTTGCGTCCAAATGCATCGACCTGGATGTATTTGTTCCCTCGATGCCCCCGCAAATATTTTTCAAATTTTCGCTCCAGCCCTTGTTTGCCAACCAGGTCGCCTGGCCTATAGTCCAAATCCGGTGATTCGCTGCGCAGCCTCTTCAGACCTTGAGGATCCACTTCTGCCATATAACCAAACAGGTGAGGTGGCAGCTCGCGATGATAGCTGCGGCGCGGCTCTTCCCTGACTTCGATGCCGGGCAAATGAATGCGATTGGATTGAACGATAGCAGCCTGATGCTTGGATAAGTTGCGTCTGAGGATGACAGGCAAAAATTTGGGCTCGCCCCGGAACATCTGCATCCGCTTTTGCAGGGAAGTGAAGGAAAGATTCAGTAAAAAAGATATCTTTTCGAGTACTTCAGGAGAATTCTTGGTGTATTGAGGAATCAGGACGAGATCATAGTGTGGACGATTACCTAAGAGTAGAAGGCCGTCACGATCATAAAAGCTGCCCCGGGGGGCGGATATATCTTGTTTTCGGAAACGGTTGGCATCACTGATTTCTTGATAGTATTCGCGTTTAAAAATCTGCACGTACCAAAGTCTTAAACTTAAAAGGGCCACGATTCCCAGGATGAGCATGCTGACGGCAAAATAGCGGTTCTCGGAGGTTGGGGATTTTTGTCTGTCATTTGGGGTCATGACAAGCTCCCCGGTCCGGGATCCTTCAGGCTGGAAAAACCTATTTTGGAAACATAATAGGCGCCGAAGGCGACGGCGCTACTTATATGGACCAAAATAGCCAGAAGGTCTTGGAAGCTGAAATGGATCGTGGAAGATAACAGCCAAAAGGAAGTCCATTCCCAAAGGCTCATCCAAAGGGAAGCAAGGAGAAAAACGGAAAGCCAAACTTGAAATCTACTTAGAATGAGCGAATCCTGCACCACGTTAAGCAAGATACTAGCGCTTAGCAAAGGTCCGAAAGTCATGCCCATGGGTCGAGCGGCGCTCGTCTCATAGAGCAGGCTCGCAAAGGCAAGACTGATTAACCAGGTGCTACGAGGAGCCTTCAACGCCCAGACCAGAATCAAAGGCGTTAATAGGTCGAGGCGAGCATAACCTTGAAAGATAAAATATTCCGCAATCCACGAGAGATAGAATAAGACGGCGACACTGAGGACTGCTTGCCACGGTCTTAAGAACTGGGGGTGGAACCAAGAGAAAAAAAGCTTTCGCCAGATTTTTGTCGATTGAGAAATGGTGTGGTCAAGTGGCAAGGGGCTTCCCCGACCACGTCGCTTAGAGCTTAGTTTTAAGGAGTTAATAGCCTGGCCCATTGATCAAGGATCCTTGGCTAAGGGTTTCTAATTTCTCCAATTCACGGTCTTCAATAAGCAGAACAGCGGCAAAGTCGATTTTGCCCAGGTCTACAGTCGGCTTCACCACAATCTTCTGGGAAATCAAATCGCTTTCGTAAGTGATTTTTGCCACCTCACCCACAGGAATGCCCCTCGGATAACTACCCACGAGACCGGAAGTGATGATGACATCGCCTATTTTGACATCAGATCGTTTGCTCAATTTTAGCAGGCAGGAGTTTCTGCCAACGCCTTCCACTATCCCGCGCTCCCTCGTTCTTTGCAGCAACACGTCTACATTAAAAGCGGTGTCGGTGAGGAATACGACATCAGCGTGTAACAATCCCACTCGCAAGACTTTGCCAATCAGACCCTCGGCATTGATTACGGGCATGCCGGGGCGAATTCCTTTACCGCTGCCACCACTGATAAGAACGGTTTGAAAAGGTAGGTGCTGCCCTCCGCTGATAACCTCGGTGGGGAGCATGGGGTAGGGCAGAGACTGACGCAGTTGCAGCGTGCTTCTTAAACTATTGATCTCATTTTGCTTCTCGCTGTAGTCCATGAGTTTCATATACATTTGTTCCAGCTCCTTGCGCATGGCAAGGGTGCTTTCCGCTTGGTCCTTGAGAAAGACGTATTTGTCCAGCAGATCCCTTGAGCCAGACACGGCTTGAAACATGCCTCTTTGCAAGGGGACAATCACATCGGACAAAATCGTAATAACATAGAGAGGAGGCCCCCAAGGTTTGAGGGTTGTCGAAAAGATCAAAAGTGGCAAAAGGAGTGCAAAGGTAACAAGAATGATTTTTCGCACTGCGGGACTAGGTTTAAAAATCACCTGCAACTCGTCTCAATCGTGCTACGAACAAAGGGTAAATCCTATAAGTCGTCTAAGATTTCGCAATCAGTGCATGGCTACGCTGCTAAGTAAATCCAAGGAATCTAGAGCTTTGCCGCTTCCCAGCACGACGGCTGAAAGGGGATCTTCTGCGATCATGATTGGCAGTCCCGTCTCTTCGCGCAGCAGAATATCCAGGTTTCTAATCAGAGCTCCGCCCCCAGCAAGAACAATACCTTTGTCGACAATGTCGGCAGCAAGTTCGGGTGGGGTTTTTTCCAGGGCCACGCGCACGGCCTCCACGATGGTATTCACGGGTTCGGAAATCGCTTCGCGGATTTCTTCTGAAGCCACTTCGATCGTTTTGGGAATCCCCGCCACCAGGTCGCGGCCTTTGACTTTCATCGTCAGGACTTTTTCTTCCGGATAGGCGATGCCAATGGTGATTTTGATTTGTTCTGCGGTTCTCTCGCCAATCAGTAGGTTGTACTTTCGCTTCAGGTAGTTGACGATGGCCTCGTCCATTTTATCGCCGCCAACGCGCACAGACTCCGAATAGACAATGCCAGAAAGGGAAATCACCGCAACCTCGGTTGTGCCCCCGCCGATGTCCACAATCATATTGCCGTTTGGCTCGGTGATTGGTAAGCCCGCGCCTATCGCGGCTGCCATTGGCTCCTCAATCAAATAGACTTCCCTTGCCCCTGCTGATTCGGCGGATTCGCGCACGGCTCGCTTTTCAACTTCGGTGATGCCATAAGGCACACAAATGATGATGCGTGGTTTTACCATGCGACGGCGATTGTGGGCTCTTTCAATAAAATATCGGAGCATGGCTTCGGTAATTTCAAAATCTGCTATGACGCCGTCCTTGATTGGGCGGATGGCAACGATCGATCCGGGGGTCCTACCCAACATATCTTTCGCTTCACGGCCTACCGCGAGAATTTTTCTTTGTCCTGTCCCATTGTTTTGAATGGCCACTACGCTGGGTTCATTCGTCACAATCCCCTGTCCTTTGACGAAAACGAGTGTGTTAGCTGTGCCAAGGTCAATGGCTAGATCATTTGAAAACATGCCGGCAAGCCAATCGAATATCATAGAGTCCTCCGTAAGCGCTGTTCGTCATTGTATTATTTAACAGGTTGCGTATGCTTTAGCGAACCAATGAGGTTTTGCTAGGGTATAGAGTAACCATACCTTGAAAGCAAGGGCTCACCAAAGAAAAATGTGTTGGAGTTTTCGGCTGAGCACGATTATTTTAGCGCTTCTTTCGGAGCCGCTGATTGAGATCCGTTGTCACCGATGTTATTTTTAATCAAGATATGCAAAATGTGAGGAATCGCACCCATGTTGTTCGACATGAAAAACAAGAAATTGTCCGAGCTTGACACCAAGAAATTCACTAAAAATTCGCTAACTTATTTTGTGATGGGCTTGGCATTGTTCGCCATGGTGTTTTTTGGCGTGTGTAATCCCCAAGGGGGTCAGCAAGGTCCAACAGGCCCAGCAGGCCGTGTTGGCAGTGAGGATATTAGCCAGAGGGAGTTTCAGAGGGCTTACAGCAACAATGTCAATCAGTACTCGCGCCAATATGGCGAAGGGTTCGATCCAGCGGCGATGGGTTTGGCTCAGATAACTCTGAACCAGCTTATTGATCAGCGCCTCGATGCGGAATTCGTCGATTCTCTTGGGGTAGCGGTTGGGGATGATGAGTTGATCGAATATATCGGCGAGATCCAAGGACTGAAGGACGAACAGGGCAAATTTCTCAAGGAAAATTTTGAAAATTGGCTCCGATCCATGGGGCACACCGAAGCCACACTCCTCGAAGAGTTGCGCAGGTCGTTTATGACTGCGCGGGCTCGTGAACTGGTTGCCTCCCTCGTTTACGTATCTTCGGAGACCGCAAAATTAGAATATATCTTGACCCAGACCAAACGGGATTTCGAATTTCTTAAAATTGACTCCCAGGCAGTCAAGCCAGAAATTGCTGAAGCAGAGGTTACGGCTTATGTTGCGGATGCAAATAACAAGGCAAAGCTCGAAGAAGAATACGCGCGTCGTCGAGCTGAGTTCAATCAGGTGGAGAAAAGAAAGGCGCGGCATATCTTGCTAAGCTTTAAAGGGGCCCGCAACGCAGCTGGGGTTGCCGCCACGAGAGAGAAAGAAGCAGCACGAATTTTAGCCGCTCAGGCCTTAGAAAAGGTTCGCCAACCCGGAGCCGATTTTGCGGCCCTGGCATCAGAACTCACGGACGAACCTGCAGGCAAAAATAAAGGAGGAGACTTAGGAGAGTTCGGGCGCGAGGATATGGTGGCCGAATTTTCAGATGCGGCCTTTGCCATGACGCCGGGTGCTATCAGTGAACTCGTGGAATCTCCCTTTGGCTTTCACGTTATTAAGCTCGAATCGGTGGTTCCCGCCAAATCTATCGCCATGGAAGCCGTTGCGCCGGAACTCGGCCGCTCACTTCTGAAGAAAGATCGCGCCTCTGGTGAGATAACCCGTGTCGCTGGGGAAATTCTGCAAAACATGAAAGATGGAACAGACCCCGCCCCCTTATTGACTAAGTATAATTTGGCTTGGGCAGCTACGGGTCCGGTGGCCTTGGATGCTCGTTATATACCCGGATTGGGATCTCAGGAGCCTCTTGTTCAAGCGGTTTTAGGGCTAAATCAGACGAATAACTTGGTGAAAGAAGCGATTGTCGTGGGTGATGTGCAATATTTGGTACGTTTCAAAAGCGAGACCAAGGCTAGCTCTGAAAAAATGTCTGCAGAGGAAATGGAGCAATATCAGCAAATGTTGGCCTACACGAGGGGCTCCAGTGTTTACAATTCACTGAGCGAAGCTTTTCGCAAGAGTTTTGAAGATCGAGGCCGAATTTGGCGCAATGACGACTATCTCGCGTTGGAGAAGGCGACGACCAGCAAAGGTGGTTGAAAACAAGGCTGCTTAAAGAGGGAGCTGATAGCAACAAGCGAACAGAGCTGGGCCAATTTTCTTATGAAAGTATTAATCGTTTCTAAAACCAGCAAGTATTCGCAGATGACTCCGGAAGCCGTAGCCTTCTTGCCTCCTCAAACCATGGAACGGATGCGCTTAGCCCACGAGGAGCATGAGGAAACCCTGAGTAAGACGAAAGTCTCGCTTAGGTCTCTGGGTGTTCAAATAGAACACTTAGCGCGCGGCGAAAGATTCTCGGCTCACGATTATGACCTTGTTTTTGCTATTGGCGGCGATGGGACCTTCTTAGCCGCGAGTCATCAGATCCAAGACTCCCATGTGCTCTTGGTCGGGATAAAATCATCTCATACCAGCGTTGGTCATCTATGCTATGGCCGTTTAGAGGCACTGCAGCCATGTTTGTCCGCGTTGCTTAAAGACCCGAGCAAGAGTGGGATGAAATTACAAAGATTTCACATGGAATTGTCAAAACATGGCGGCAAAGTCGAAATCACTCCGCCCGTGATGAATGATGTGCTGTTTTGCCATCAAGATCCCGCCGAAACAACGCGCTATCAGTTGCAGCTAAACGGTAAAGAATCCGAAGAGCAAAAATCAAGTGGCTTGTGGCTTGCCACCCCATCGGGCAGCACCGCGGTCATCAGCACTACGGGTGGTCGTCCGCTACCATTGGCTTCGAGATTTCTCCAGCTGAAAGTTCGGGAACTGTATTCTCCCCGGCCTGCTCGCATCCATCATGAGTTTCTGGATCCCAGCAAAGATCAGTGCGAAATCTTGAACCTGACCGATGCGAGTATCTTGGCAGTGGATGGTTCCTATACCAAGCTTTCTGTAGCTCTAGGGGAAAGCCTGCGGCTAAAAGCGGCCGAACCCTTACGGGCTTTTGTTCGGACCGGGACCTAAATTCCGCCTCGGAACATGCTATAGCCTCTCGCTATTGCTAAAAAGCGGTCCAAGCTCAAAACTATCGGCATCTCAGGAAGTTTCAATGCGTAGCGATTTCAGCCGCGCTCGTGGCCACCGCGCTGATTGAAAGCGCGGCATTCTTCAAAGCCTTTGCCCTATTGCTCATTAAAAGGCTCACTATTCTCCCAGGAGTAGGGAAGGTTTCGGATGTTTTATAAGTCAGACGATTGCGCACCCTTTTCTTCGCATTTTTTAGGAAGACAGGTCTTTTAAAACGACGATTTGCCTAAATGCGTTATGCGGTAAGTTTCTTAACTGCGGCGATTAGAGTTTCGGGCTTAAAGGGTTTGGTGATCCATCCTTTTGCTCCAAGCGATTTTGCTTTTTCCAGCAATTCAGTTGACCCCTCTGTGGTCAGCATTACCACGGGAACCTGAACGCCCTTAGCACGTAGGTTTTTGAGGAAATCGAAGCCATTCATATTGGGCATATTGATGTCAGAAATAATGGCTGCAATATCGGGATTAGCATCGCTTACAACTAAACCTGCTACTCCATCTTCAGCCTCTACAACGTCGAAACCATCCTTTGTTAGGGTAAATTTTACTTGCATGCGCATCGTCGCTGAATCATCAACTATTAGGATTTTTTTTCCCATTTTTCCAACTCGTGCAAAAATTTAATGTGACTTTGTAAAGGATTTTAGTTCAAAGTGAGGAAGAAAGCCACTGCTAGCTTTGCTCTCTTTGGTGTGGCTTTGAGAGCAAAGAGGTGATCAGCTTCAGGTAGAATATTTGCATTTAGTCATGAACTTATAGCATTCTATCAACCACATCAGTCTGCGACTCTTGGAAAAAAAGACCAATTGATAAGGTCTCCCGTCACAAAAAGTGCTTCCTTGGCCGAAAATTACTGGTCACCAGGGTGAACGTTGAATTGCAAGAAACTATTTTTTTGCATGGCATCGGTCTTAGCACTACGTAAAGATCTTCGGAAAATGCTGTGCGAAGGCCTGTCGGGATTGCGTCCAAACCATAGGCCAGATTCGCCCAGATGGAAAGGAATTTTAGGGAAGATTCGTCAAATCCTAAAAGGTCGGTTATTGTCACGGGAAATGCAAGCTTTTGCCTTTGGGCGCTATGCCGCCCTTTTGCCTTAACCCTTGCTTGGCATATTCTCGATAAACCTCAAAGACATCTTGCATGCTGTTTGGGCCTGAAAAAAACTTATCCAACATTTCCAACAGCCCAAGAGCCTCGCCAAATTGCTCCTGATCCAAGAGGCTTTGAATATAGAGTTCTGCAAACCCGAGGAAGGAGTCTTGATCGAATTCTTGCTTCTGGGCCAGGACCATGGCCGCTTGGATCAGGTCTGGAGTATCATTAAGCGGCTGTTTTTCTCGTAAGTATCTCCTTAGCAGATACCAGGTCGAATCATTTTCAGTTTCTATCTTGCCCAGTAGGAGATTTTTGCAGTTTTGAGGGCTGAGCTTGCTACTGCGGCGAAAATAGATATCCGTCCTCAGGGGCAGCGGCAGAAGATGTCTTTCGGATAATTGGGAGAGATGAGAGTTGAGCAAACTTACATCACTTGTGCGCTCCAAATAGCATGCTAAGTCAGAGAGCAAGATCGTGCGGTAGAGATCCCACAGCTTTGTGTTTTTTTTGTCGGGAGAATCTGATGATTTTTCTATCTCTGGTTTTTCGCTAGAAAGAATTTGGGTTAGAGTCGCGTGATCCTCGATAGAGTTGCGAATCGCCTGCAATAGAATTTCATAAGCGTAGCCTTGATGGTCGGGATAGACCTTTGTCGCCCACGCGAGGAAGTCCGCTCTTCCGCCCCAGGGATCTTGTCGTCGATGCGGCAGCCAAGGATCTTCGGTGCTTGTGGAGGCATTGATAGCGCGGCTGTGGGGGCAACGGTCTTGAAAAACCCCCGGGTCTGCAAACAATTCTTTGGCTAAGACATCGTGGATTTTTGGTTGATAGGACTTATCTAGCTGGCTCCTCCAGCTCCCTATCAAGGATTCTTGGTTCATTCCGTAGGCGTCTTGGAAACTTGCTCCGCTAAACAGCCGTAAGAAATCCTGTGCTGGATATTGATCGAGGAGAAATTTGGTGAAAGATGCGGCTACCGAGTAAGCACGCGGTCCTGATTCAAGCCAAAACAAAGGTGAAAAAAGGTTCTCTACCTTCATAATTTTGCCGCTGTTTAATATATGAGCTGCAGCCTGATCCAAACTCAGTCTTCGCGCCCTCGGTGCCAGGGCTTCCGCAATACCTTCCGTCAATGCCATATTTGGGTGGAAGCCAAGTCCATAAGGGGCATAAAAGGATAGCAAAGCGTGAACCAGCTCATGCCTTAAAGTGCTATGCAGGCGACCGCTCGGGCCCGATGAAATGTGGATGGATGGAGTCACCACATCGGTCACGTCTGTTTCGCCCCCACCAAACATTAGTTTTTTATCCCTTTCGTGCTGATACAAATAGATGAGGATGGGACGGCGGGGCGAAAGACCAAGGGCATGGGCAAGATGCTGCAAATGAATTTGGGCCTGGAGCCAATGTCTTGCAGCTGTGGGGTCATCGAGGGGATGTTGGACATAGAATCGCAGCGCTGTGGTTTGACCGTATAATCTAAAATGTTTTTGCAGGGCACCATGACCAAAACCAACCGAAGGCGTGTCGCTAACCTTGCCACCAGTCCATGCCGCGGCAAGAAACAACGCTAAAACTGCAGCGAGAGAAGAGCGACGGGGTCTCCCCCGGGGCTGCGACGCTAGGACGAGAATACCTACAAAGACGAGGGCGAACATCAAGGACATGCCCACAATCCCCACATCCATCAGAATCAGGTCATCATAAATAGGGCCGTGCAAGAAGCCTAAGAAGGGGAAGAAACCTCGTTTTTGCGGATTGAACCAGAGGACACAAAAAATTATAAGGATGATGCTAAGCTGCTGACCGAAGACGATGCCGTGGCCGCGCATGGGAGGGCGCTTGGAGATATGGGCCAAGTAAGCCAAGGCCCAGGATCCCAAATATGCCTGGGGCAATTGGATGCCGAGCCAAAGGCCAAACTCTTGTGGGTTGCAAAGGTGTTCTCCCAAGCTGAGCCACAGGAGCGCTGGAAGGAAAGTGGTCATTCCTGACAGCAACAACAGAAGGAGGGTCTTGGAGCTGCTGGGTAGAGAGCTTGCTCTTCTTAGGATGGAAAGCCAAAGATGGGTTCCCACGAGAAAGAGTAGCGCCGCAGTCATGGTTGCGTATTCATACTCCAAATTGCGACCAGAGACGGTCAATAAGGGAGCGGCTCCCATGAGCGCCGAGGCTCCGAGAATGCGTGCGACTTGCTGTTTCTCTTGTCGATGAGAGCGGAACATGGAACGAGTCCCGCCTATGGCTGGCGAAAATCCAAAACAACTTGAGCAGCTATAGAGGCAAGTTTAAAGGCCTTAGGCATTTCTTGAGCCTGGTCTGCTGGAGCAGGAAACTCAACCAGGTAATCTTGGGTCCACTGCGTGATCCTAGGGAAATAGGCGCTCAGAGTCAGTTTTTCGCCGAGTCTTCGAACGGATTTCGCAGGGATCCAGTTGGTGCTGTTTGGACTATTCGTGGCGATGGTGGTCCAGATGTGCTTGTTGCTCAGGTCCATCATCCCCGTTTCCGGAGAAAAGAGTGATAACAGGAAAAAATGGGAGGCTTGTTCCGGAGATCTCACCATTGGCAAGAAGGCCAAGTCATCCACTTGCATCAATCTTTTTTGCCGATCTTTCATGGCAAGCATCAGCGCTGGAGTTAAACGAGTGATAGAGACAGAAAATTTGTGTTCAAAATTTTCTAGAACCTTTGCGTAGCTTGTCTCTTGTTCCACGACGGGAAAATACGCGGCGTCTTCTTTGACGTGAGAATTAAGGATCACATGATCCTCAACAGACGATACACAGGAAGTCTGGAACAGTAACAGAACCAGAAGCTTTGCTACTAAGGTCCCTAGGGATTTTGTGCTGGGAAAGAGGAATCTTAACATGGTGAAGAACTCTCCTTAGCGGCCTTTCGCCTTTAAAAGCGCAAACCCTTTGATAACAAAATTGTCGCGCCGGCGCTTAAGCCAAGTCAAACCGTGACGCGATTTCGTCCCGTTTGCTTGGAATTATATAGCTTTTGGTCCGCGGACTCTAAAAAATCAGTGGCGGCTTTGATTTGCGGCTCCAGTTCAGAGACTCCTAAAGAAACTGTCTGACGGTGCTGTATCGTTTGTTTGGCATTTTCCTGCTGGACTTCGAGATTGAACACATGGGACTCCATGCCCTTGCGCACCCGCTCCGCCATCTCCGCGGCGGTAGTTTTGTCTGTGTTCGGGAGGACAATGACGAATTCTTCCCCACCAAACCTGCCGAAAATGTCGTCTTTCCTAACAATGGATTTTACCAGGGCGGCGCTTTCCTTAAGAATCACGTCACCAGCGTTGTGGCCATAGTTGTCATTCACCTTTTTGAAGTGATCTAAATCGTAATAAATAATGGAGAGTGGGCGATGTGTGTTCTTCGCATACCTTACCTCAGAACTGAGGGCATCCATCAGGTACTGCTTGTTGTAGATTTGCGTACCAGCATCAATGGTGGCCATGCGATAGATCTTATCTTGAATCATAACGTCTAAATTGTCGCTGGCACAGTATTTTAAGACAATGTTCCCTATTTGAAGCATGTCTCGATCATTTAAACACACTTGTCCATTGATCTTGGCGTCATTGACGAAGGTGCCGTTCGAGCTTCCTAAATCCTCTGCCCATATCTCCTCACCTTGCTTGGTGAGCTTAACATGGTTGCGCGAGACGCTTGGATCTTGAATCATAATAGGATGGCCTGCATTTCGGCCTATGATGACCGTGGGGTCCTCAATATAGTAGATTTTCCCCAGTTGGGATCCACTGTATTGCACTAAGCACGAGCGTCGACGCTTTTGAGCCTGGGTGAGATTGAAATCTTCGGGCTTAGCAATTATCGTTTCATCGGACATCGTTCAGAGCCTGTCTAACAATGGGATTTCATGAAGATATGAAATAGTATAGCATCTTTCCGATCTTCATTTCAATCTCTGGGGAGATTCTCCGCCGGCGGCGTTAAGGCATCGACGAAGCAAGAGTTCTTTTTTCTGTTTTGTCAAAATGTCAAAGGGCTTTGGCTGAGAGCCTAGCGGATGCGATGGCTAGCTCATAAGAGCGAATCCGAGGAACGAGAATGGATGCTGACGGCACTGGACCATGACCCAATAGGAGAGGATAGGGATGGAAAATAACG
>JBIKVD010000273.1:0-6003 GCA_044357055.1 Oligoflexales bacterium
AGACAAAACTCAATGCCATGGAATGCTTGAATCTAAACGCGTGACCCACCATGATTCCTCTCCTATAAATCCGATCCAGCCGGACCCATCTCGTATTTATCGGCGGCTTGTTTGTGGTAATTGAGTTTAGGGTGAAAAATTATTTATATATCAAAAAAATTAGCTAGTTATGATTTTATGCGAAAGCGCCAAAGTCTAGATAGATCATCAATCCTTTGATAGGGTTTTTGGCTCGATGACTGTGAAAGGAAATGCTTGGAAATCAAATTTCCCTAAAATCGCATGCTCGGGTCTATTTTCAATTTTCCAAGCTGCGCAGTGGCTTTGAAAATCCCGGCTGACCGAACTATCAAATCGAAACAATGAGTCGATAACATAGAAGCTAGCACACCCTGCCAATGGATCACCTTGCTGAAATTTAATCAATCCCAGATATTTTAAGGCCATATAATTGTAGTGATTCATTTCTAATAGTTTGTTGACTTGTTGCTCAGCTCTTTCAGAATTGCCAGAAAGCATGTTCAAATTTATAGCAGCGATACATGATTTCCAATTCGTTGGATTTAGTTCGCATGCAGATTCCATTTTATCGATGCTAAACTGATAGTTCCTAAAGTAATAATTGGAAATCACAAATTTATATCCCGTGGTAGTCAAGAAAGCCGTTACCATTGAGAGAAGGATTGTCTTAGTAAAAAATTTATCCCCCAGCTGGCGATCAGGCAGAAATGACAAACTTAAACCGGCAGCCATTGCAAGTGACACCTTGGGGTAAGCAAGATCAAAGGGGAACTGAAAAATCGTTTCAACAAGCAATACCAACAGGGTATTTATCGGAACAATCAAATCGCTCTTGTTATAGGCGTTGCCTTTGACAAGAAGCGCAAGGCTAAAAATCACACCAAAGACCACGAGACTCAAGGGAACGCCATATTCGGAGGAAAATCGCAATATTTCATTGTGCGGAGATTTAAAGAGCCGTGATTCCCTCGGAATGAGGTTTCCCGTAGCCTGATAGGGTAGATAAGAAAACTCAAAACTTACAGGTCCATGACCAACTAAGGGTTTGTCAGAAATCATGCGAAGGGTATCTTGCCAAAGAAACAAGCGTGTTCGAGAACTTGAATCTAATTGACCTGATATCTTTGGTGATTCAAGTGGAGTCACTACTATTGAAGTCTGACGGACCACGGATGAAGTCTGACGGACCACGAAGGTCAATAAAAACACACTAAGCATTAAGATAAAAAGTTGTTTGATGCTTACTGATTTTAAATAAAATAATGAAAATGAAAAAATAACAAATATTGAAATAAATACTGATCTACACATTAAGAAATTAATGTAGGTCAGAGCGAGAGTTAAAGTCACCCATAGTAAAATACGACAATTTCTATTTTCTTTTAGCCACCAAATCAGCAGGGGAAAACCTAACGCTAAATATTGAGCGGTCATATTTGGATTGCCAAAAGTAGAGAAAAAACCTGATTTAAATTGAGTGGTTAATGGAAAAGGCTCAACTCCGTATATTTGTAAGAATCCATACAAAGACACTATGCAGATCGTAATCCCTACAATATAAGCGACTTTAGATTGAAGCCCCTCGCCGCGAAAATATTGATAGAACCAAATCGATATAACGAAAAAAGATAGGTGTTCTAAGATTGGATTTTGCATTGCGTCAGCATTCAACCGGAAATATTGGCAAATGAGACCGACAACTGCGGCAACAGCAAGCCATGCAGGCAAAGGCGGCAATTTGGGCCACCAAAAATTCTGCCTAACTAATAACGAAACAGTGCAAAGCATTGAACTCAAATATATGAGTGACCCCTTAACAACTGTAAAGGGGTCACTCAATAAAGATGTAAAGGCTAGTGGCACTAAGACGAGAAGAGTCGATAAAATGATATTCGTCAGAGCGTCTTGAAACCTGACACTCAGACGATGCTTTGCTTCTCGCGTTTTCATTAGCTAGGATCAACCGGGGCAGCTAGGATCACCCGGGTAGCTAGGTTCACACGGATAGCTAGGATCAACCGGAAAGCTAGGATCAACCGGAAAGCTAGGGCACATAGAGAAATTAATAGTAGTATTACTCGATCCATGACTTCCCGGGCAGCTAGGATCACCCGGGTAGCTAGGATCACACGGGTAGCTAGGATCACCCGGAAAGCTATCTTGATCAAGATCATCTACAAATTTCGCGTTACTTGGATCACTCGAGAAGGAAACCCCATCATTTAAAACCACTCCTTCTTGAAGTGAGCAGCCTGAAACCTTGCTACCTAGCCTGACCAGCCATTTATTGCTACCGAATGGCACTTGACTCCCGCTGAGACGAATGGTCCTTCCATACTGAAGATGACAGTTTTGCCCCGAATCCGATAATCTGCCTAAGAAAACCCCGTTTTCTTTAGTAACTTTCATATAAGTGGTGATACAAACGACGTCGTTTTCGATATCTCTTGTAGTCCGAATTTCACTTCTACCATTAGCACAAATCACGACCCAATCTTTCCCGTTAGGACATTTCTCTGTCTTTGCAACATCAACGAAAGACTCCGGTTTCGAGTGACCACTATTAATAGAATTGCACTGGAAAATAAAAATACTCAGTCCTATCGCAAGCACAGAAACCATCAATTTTATCAAAGCAAATACCCTCCCCCTGTTGTTTAATAGTCTAACATTTAATAGTATATGATCGATGTACTACACGCAAGTCTAGTCAATCTTAAGGCCTTGGCGACAACTAGCCTCTGCACCAAAGTTCTGGAGCAGGCCCCCGGCTTACCTGGAGGTGGCCTCTCTGTAAGGCCATTCTAGCGCGATGAGCGGACACCTCCAGGTAAGCCGGGGGGATCCTTCCGCGTTTCGCTTGTCGGGTCACGATATTGCGAAAAAGCGGCCATTTTTCAGCAAAATCTAGTTAGAATCGGGAGGTGGCGCTTTCTTAGAGGCATCCTTCGGTGAGGAAGCAAGCCCAATCTTCGCCAGAACAATAATCTGGCTATAGGCGTCTTGCTTATTCTGGCTTTGAAAGAGGGGCCATAAAATGGGGACACGTCCATAGATGGTATCCCGATTGGTCTCGTGACTAGAGCTTTGGATATCGAAGCTGCCCAAGAGGACATACTCATCACCTTTCATGACCATGAGGCTTTCGGCACTGGCGCCTTGCAAAGTAAAGCGACCTCGTTGTTGACTTGGTAGAGTCAGCTTTAACTTATAGTCTAACTCCAAAGAGGCATCGAGGAGTTGGGTGGCCTCAAAATGAAAACTGAGGCCAAAAGGCTTCCAATAGGACTCTTGCTCATCTCGATCGTGAGCGCCTGAGACGAGGGCTTCCATTTCTCCGCCGCTGGTGAATTCGGTGCGCTCACCAAGTCGAAAAACAAGAGAGGGTTCGTTGACGACGAGTTCACGACGCAGTTCTTGACGAGCCTGAATGCGGTCAATCTCTATCTGTCCTTTAACAATATTAAGGACATCATTTAAAGACCAAAGCTCCGCCTCATTGCCTTTCATGAGAATGACAAGAAGATCTAAGCGATGGTTACGTTGGTCCTGCAGAAAGCAAATTTGGGGAATATTCCTTCGCTGTAGTTCATTTTGAATGACTTTGGGAATTTTTTTGCTCGGCGAATCACCCTCCGTGCTCTTGCATACCTGCCTCACATAAGAATGCTCTCCGGTCTGTTGTAAATCTATCCAACGGGAATCCAAGGTGTGAAGCCAAGCCGCCAGGTCAAAGGTCCCCTCGGCCTCCGCACCAGGTCCTCCGCCTTGGGAACTCATAGGATGATTACCGATGTCGTTACGGGCTGAGTCGTGATCCTTTTCCTTAAACTCCTGAACTCTTTCTTTGGATTGTGGGTGGACAAAAACCCCGTATAGTTTTCGATCTTCAGCGGACTCTGCTCGGATTAAGACGTAACCTTCCCTCAGTCCCACCAGCAGAAATGTCTCTGTATTTTGACGCTCCAAATGTATCAGCCCTTTTCGAGATAGCTTCACTTCGCTATTCGTCGGAACAGCTATCGATAGACTTTCTCCTACCTCTAGGTCCATTCGAACTAGCGCATCTCTTTCTTCTGCTAGTAAAGGCTTAGTAGAGGGAAAAAGGAAAATTGCCCCAATGAGTGCAGCCATCCTTGCTGCACTGAAGCTCCTGACTATGGGAATTTCAGGCCAAAGTTCAAAGTCCATAGGAAATTTTCTCATTGCAGTTTGGAATCCTATGAAGTCTGTTATCGATGATCATAGGCTCGTCGGCCTGGGAAGACATCCTAAAGAGCCTACGTGCTTCATGGTGGCTCAGCGTTACCAAGAGGTGTTCTTGGAGAGAAGCAATATTCTTAACTTGCACCTGCAACTGGCAAAGGTCTTGATTCTCACCCAGGCGTTTGTTGGAATTTGTCCGATGGACGGTGATAGTCAATTGCTTGCTCTTGAGAATGTCTGCTGTAATGCCCAGAGCTGGCAGAGCTAGTAAGAGCTCAGAATCTGACAAGGAGCCGAGCGCGGCAGTGGATCCATCGAGCTGATGGCGAGCAAAAAAGCCTAGGGCGAGAAAAAAAAGAAATGCCAGCGTCGTTGGCAATAGCTCGGCTATCTGAGACAAAGTAACTTCTCCTCAGCTTCTATGGCTTCAAAAAGGCATTGCGCTTTGCTACTCTCACTAGAATTCCAGTCAAGAGAGGGAAGAAAGCACCCATAATCGTCTTGCCTTTCCCCAAGAAATTCCAAGCTTAGTTCAGGCGGACAAGGTGGATTATGATCTTCAGTTTCTTGGAGTTTCCCTACGATGCGGTAGCTAAGTTTATACGAGAATGCATAAGCTTCCATGAGTATAAAAAGTGGCATGATCCAAATCATCGATTCACCCTGCTAAAAATCATAATGTGTAACGTAAGGCTCCATTGCATAGATGCGAGGAACAAAATTGGGAACCTTTGATTTGCTTGAGTCATAACCTTGTTGGTGCACTTCATAACCGAGGTGGAGAGCTTTAGACTCACAAGTCTCAAGTAAAGTATCAATCGCCAAAGTATCAGTCACAGTGGCGAGCTCTACGGAACCACCCGAAGGAAGAGATTTTTTTTGAACTTTTGCGAAAATTGCAGCGTGATCATAGTTGACTAGTGCCGTTAATCGATTGGCGCAGAGGCGAAGTCGATTATACTCCTCAATTTTAATCACCCATTCAGCATGTTTTTCTATGCTGTGCAAAGAAGCAAGTAGACCGATCGTGAGGATTGCGGTGATGGGAAAAAGCAGAAAAAGCATATTGCCCTCAAGTCCTTGAAGGATGAGGGATACCAAAGAGACTCCTGAAGAGCGAGTGAATTGATCAGGCATGATCTCTTGGTTACTCTGCAAAAAAACTCATTTTATGCCTCATAATCTTGATCTTCTCCAATTCACGCACAGATTGGCACAGATATTGAGACACCCCAGATCAGTGAATAGAGGCCCGTTTGTAGCTAAGGTTCTTACAGTTAAGGCTGCTAACGCCGATCAATGAGCAAGACTAAGACGATTCCTTCCTGGACAACACTGGGACTGAAGACCTTCTATGACATTGCGGTTGCGATCTATAAAATCATTGGTCTGAGAAAGCGCTCATGAATATGACCACTATTGTTTGTTTCATCGCAGCTTTTCTCTTGCTATCGCCTTTGGCATCGGCAAAGGCCCCCATTTCAGTGGTGGCAAGTGACGGTGAGATTTTTTTGCCCTTTCAACAGTTAGAGGGCCAAACGATACTAATTAGCGGCGCCTGGGAATACTTTGCCAAACGTTTGCTGGAGCCCCCTGACATCGATGCAGCAGCGGCCCAGAGCGGTCGTCGTTACCTTGCGCTTCCCTTCTATTGGGATGAGGCAGATTCGCTACAAAATTTTGCAACTCTTCGACTGACGATCCGCAGTGACGAGTCGCTTGTCGGTTTTGCTGTTCGAACACCACTGATGAGCTCGTCGAGTCGAGTATGGGTCA
>JBIKVD010000274.1:0-5970 GCA_044357055.1 Oligoflexales bacterium
CAATATTCTTTTCATTGATCCCCTCCTGAATATCCGATAAAATCTGCCGCAGCTTCACCCGATCGCTTTCTCGATCCACAGTGGTTTGAGCCACGATCTGCAGTGAAGTTAGAATGGATACTGCGATCGTCAAGTTTCTAATTTTTCTCACAGTGTCTCCTACAGAGTTACCAGCCAGTTATCAATTATGAGTCAAATCGTAAAAATATCAACGACCTATCTTAGATTTGCAATTCAACATGTTACCAGCGCAGGAAATTTCAGGGTCAAAAGGCGCTTATCTCGTTCCATCGCCGAATTTACATAAGAAGAAAAAAGGTCTTTTTTCACTATAGCTTTCACGGCTTGTAGTTGGCCTAAAGCCCGAGCATAACGATATTGAGGATTCCCGTTAAAAAGCGACTCACAGCGTGTCTCAAGAAACTTAGAATCAATTTCTGAGGAACAATCCACGTCGACCAAGAGTTCATAATGAGGCTTTGGCTTTGTACATGCTTGAACATGTGAATATCCGCGACGACTGCCTAGTAATTCACTTAATACATCATCAACAAACTCTTCAGATAGCTTCTCTCCGCATAGGTCTGATGTCTTAGCCCGACCAACAAATCGAATCAGTGGCGTTGTCCCATAAAAGCCTTCAACTCTGACGCAATCATTCATATCGTAGCGATACAAGCCGCTGTTATTGGTCATGATAACTCGATATGTCTCGCCAACCTCTACTTCATTAGCTAGTTTTACTCCCTCACTCTGATCCACAAACTCATAGAAACCACTTTCGATCGACAGAACCGACGAGCTTTTCCATGGAAAACTGACAACTCCTTCGGTTGCTAACAAACCTTTCCCTTGAAATTTGATTGACGGTAAAAGATTAGCTAGGTCGTTCGCAAACCAACGAGACGGACCATCCATCCAACAACTAACCAAGGATAAACGTGGCCAAATCAAACCAAAGTCACCAGCGTCTAATCCCCGTGAAATCTTTTCTAATCGCTCTGGATTGACAGAATGCCCCTTCAAAGATGTAAAAATGTCATCGCGATTGGCAACTGCCCATTGGAGTATTTCGGTTAAAAACGTTGGGCTCCAAACAGAAACAAAACTCAGATTTGGTTCTAGCAGCAGAGCTAAAACAGTTGCTTCCCGCCATGCAGCAAAATCAGGGGAATTTTTGACCCCTGGCAACACGGAGATTTCCTGGAAAGATTCGATCAACTCAGATCCAAAATATTGACCGTCGTCCAGACCGATTTGAATGCCGTTAGGAGTGAATGGGTCGCGAGGCACTACGGGACTGATAGCCCAATATGCCGAACCCTCACAAATGCCGGGAAATGCTGCCAACAGATCATGCAGCCATGGCCACAATGCGTTTTTGAAGTCCAACATAGAGTTGTGGTTATAGGGTACCCATTTGGATCCCCCAGTGCTTCCACTGGTACTTTCAAATGCCAATATCTGAGCATCAACGAGAATATTGGATTCACCTCTCATCATCTTGATGACATTTGCTTCGAATTCTGAATATGAATGAATCGGTACTCTATCGCGATACTCCTGAACCGTCCGGATGGCGGCAAAATCGTACTGCTTCCCGAATTGAGTGCGCTTGTTGAGTTGAACGAGTGACAATAGATATTTTTCCTGCACCGCAGCGCAGTGCCTTGTAGCGCGTTCAAACCTTTGATAAGAGTCTCGCGTTGTCTCAATTATTCTTCGCCAGGCATTTCTCTCTTTCTCTTCAATCATTGATTGATCACTTCGGAAAAAGCATTCAAGGCCACAGAACGCATATTCGAGGCTGCGAGCTCCGCCAAGCAGAGCAATTCAACACCCTTAAGATAATTTGGATTTTTCTGTAAAAAATATTCCACGTCCTGCTTGCCAGAGTACTTCTGCTCAATCTGTCCGACATGAGGTTTGAGTTGACCTCGTGACTGATCAAACTCAACTAAACCTGAAGAAACATTAAAATAATCGCCAAATTTTAATTTTCCTAAATGCTGCATGAGGTCGGAAATCTCTTTTGGTGTTTCAAGATCCCAGCGAGGATAGCAGTATTTCGTAAAAAGCGTCATTAACCGGTAAGTTCGGTGACCTTTGACAATCAACAGCCAGTAAAGCGGTACTTCAGGATGCTCACTCTTTAGGACTCCAGCCAAGCGGCACCATTCCCTCGGAAGAGCCTGCTGGCCCCAATATTTCTGATCGATGATCGTATCGCCAGAATAAATCGCCCTCCCATCAACCCCATTAAATCGAAATTTCATGATCGACAAAGTGGAGAAGCCCTGTACAGCCCCAAAAGAGTGCGCCCCTCGCAGCTCCGGATCATGCAAGATTATCACATAATCTTTTTCAAACAGGTCTTTCTTAAAACTAGACTCCGAAACTTCGTCATAATAATGCTGAAACAACGCAAACATCTCATGAGACATTTCAGGGCTAATCTCATCCATTCGATATGATTTGGCGAAAAGCCTACTCATAAATAGCCTATTTCCAGGTAGGGACAAAGTTCCAATCTTTTTGGTTTGGCGTCATATTCCTTGCCCCAACTAACCAGGTAGAACCTGCTGTCGAACCTAAAAGACGGCAAGCGTAGGAAAAATGAATAGCAAGGGTCTTTTTCATGAAGGCCGATCAAGAACGTGCGCTGCGGTCTCCATTTCACTTGATGCTGATAAATGGCGTGGAAAAGCGATTCGAGAATATCGAAGCTCCCTTCCCTTTCAAGGCACAAAAAAGATAGGAAGACCTGATCAAAAGGGTCTCCAGGCTTCGGCAGTAGCGGCTGGCCTTGCAATGCAAAGTACAAATTCATAGCAGGCCGCAAGAAGTGAAAGCTTTTTGCGCCTGCTTGTATCACCCACTGCTTGTACTGAGACTGATCCCAAAGAGCTACCGCTCCAATAATGCGCTCTTCGGCTTTAACAAGGAAAAAGTCTTCTGCTTGCAGTCCCAATGGAAGCTCTTTAAAAGCTGGAAAAAATTGCCGCTTTTGCCCGCATCGAGACAAAAACTTTAGAATTTCTGGAAGATCGGCATCACCACCTTGCGTCACCACATGGTGAGAACCAAGTTTGCGAAATTGTTTTGGATTCATCGCAAAAGTAGAATACTTCCCGATATCTTGATAGTTGGGCAGGCCTGCTCTTTTGGATGTGAGAATGTTCTGGGCGCTCTTATTGGATTCAAAAATAGAAGTGATGCACAGGTGGCACGACTCCTCTTTGCGGAATTCGTCAATCTTTTGATAACCTCGTTTCAATATCGTTGAATTTTGATGATCGGCATGAATGATTAATCCCCCCAGATAACCTATCCTCTTCACACTTCCATCGACGAAGGCATCATTGACGCGGTAGCTGCCAAGACCAACGACTCTATCACCTGCGATTTCCTGTGCTATGACTGAGCGACTGGAGATCGAGTGATCGAGATGTTGTGCACTGAAAAAACTGGGTTCAGTGAGGAGCTTAAATTTTAGCCTTCCTCCTGAGCCACCGCCCTCACGCAAAAATTTCCTGATCTTTATATCTTGGCTTGGAGTTGCTTCCGAGATCATATATTTGGTCATCAGCCGCACCTATGTCTGCGATCGATTGCGCCTTCGCTATTTTTTCTTTCACTTTAATCAGTGGTCCTTTAAAACTTAAGTCCCCCAAAGGATAATCCTCCCTTTGAGAAGCTTCCCTAAAAAGTAAAAAATTAATGAAAAAGTAAGCTCGCAGCATTTTCAAATTAGACAGATTCGTTCGGCTCAATCGCCGCAGTATTGTCATGGGATGATAGAATCGTTTTCGAGATTCAACACATTTTTTCTTGATATATTCGCTGTCCAGTGGCGTCATGTATGGGACTTGGCCATATTTATATCGATCATCTAGCCACCACTGTTCATACAAGAGTTTTCCTTCTTTCCTTAATCTTTCATACAAAGGAGTGCCCGGGAACGGCGTCAGATGATTGAAGGCGAGCATGAAAATCTTGTTTCGGATTGAAAATTGAAGCGTATCCTCAAAACTGTCTTGGGTATCGAAATCATAGCCGAAGACGAAGGTTGCATATAATCTGATACCAAAGCGATTGAGACTGTCAACAGCGGCTTGCGCACCTCCTTTGGCGAGGTTAAATTGCTTGTTCATCGCCAGAAGATTGTCCGGATTCAAGCTTTCAAAGCCGATGAGGACTCCCTGACAACCACTCGCCTTCATGATCTTAAGTAGTTCGACGTTGCGCACCATTGTCATCGTCGCCTGACTGACCCATTTAATTTTTAGTGGAATAAGCGCCGTAAAGAACTCTTTGGCACGCTTCTGATTATTAACAATATTGTCGTCGACAAAGAAAAAAAGACGACTCTTGTCTTTCAATGACTTAATTTCTTCGATGACCGTTTCAATATCTCGATGAGTCTGCGTGGATTTGAAATAACTCTGAATCGCGCAAAACTCACATTTGAATCCGCAGCCGCGAGCTGATTCAACCAATGCGATCGGCAAGTATTTTTTGCCCTGGTATATGGAGCGATCAGGGATGCCCTTTGCAATACTGGGTCGATCCGCGCTTTTGTAAATTCTTTTCAGCCGACCTGCCCTAAAATCAGCTATCAACTCGGGCCAAATGTTTTCGGCTTCGCCGATCACGACGCTTTCTGCGTAGTCTTTGACCTCATCGGGGACCAAAGTGGCATGAAAACCGCCCATGACAACTGGAATACCCCGCTTACGGAACTCGGAAGCAATCTGGTACGATCTCTTTGCGGTATAGGTCTCTACGCTGATCGCTACTAGGTCCGTTGGCTCGTCATAGGGTATTTGCTCCATTCGATCATCCCAAAAGTGAATTTCCACGTCTTTCGGGGTCAAACCTGCGATCAATGCAGGCGGAAGGGGCTCCATTTGCCAGGAGCGGATATATTTCTTGTTAGGAATTCTGCCAATACAAGGATGAATGAGAGTCAATCTCATATAACCGTCCCCGTACAATTGTAAAATCGGGAAAGATTATTGGAATAGAATCTATACCCTAAATTGGCTGCGATCAAGGTAAGTGGATTCATGCTTCTCAAGCGGACTCTTTTCAACATGGATGAATAACTATAAACCGATTTCCAAACCCGCTCATGACCGTCAATCAACTGCTTGACGCTCATTGCTTTGGGCTCATAGACAACATGCTGTCCATCATAAAGTGACCAATCCTTGGTTAATATTCTTTGTTCTCTTTCCAATCTTTTGAACAAAGCCGTACCGGGAAATGGCGTCAATATGGAAAATCTCGGCAGTTCGATCTTGTTGTCTATTACGAATTCAATCGTCTCATCGAAACAAGAAGGTTCTTCACCGTCTCCACCCATAACAAAGGTGCCGTTGATCGCGATACCATAATCATGAAGCTTTTTAATGAGTTCTGAGTAGTCATCAGGCTGGTTTTGAAATTTCTGAAACCCTACTAGATTTCGCTTCGAAGTGCTTTCAAAGCCTATAAGCAAGCCCTGGCAACCACTCCTAACAATCAGATCCATGAGTTCCGGGTCTTTAGACACCAAAACCGTTGCCAAGCCATACCATTTTATCTTCAAAGGAATCAGTGCGGAAAATAACTCTTTGGCGTATTTGAAATTAGCCACTAGATTGAGGTCATAAAAAATCAGTTTTTTCGCTCCAAACTGCTTGATATCATCGATGACATGACTGACAGGCTTAAAAAACGGCTGCCTCCCCCACGCCGCCGGCACAACGCAAAATTCACATTTGTGAATGCATCCTCGCGTCGCTTCGAAGGTGTTAAAAGTGAGGAAATCCTTATTTTTCATTAACTCCCGTCTGGGAAAGGGAATCACTTTCATGCGTTCAAACGAGAAGGAAGGATCCATGACATATCGGGATTTCATTTGACCAGCTGCAAAATCCCAAAGAAGTTGAGGCCAGGTTTCCTCTGCATAGCCTGTGACGATAG
>JBIKVD010000090.1:0-13029 GCA_044357055.1 Oligoflexales bacterium
TGATTGTCAACGACACAGAATCCACCTTGATCGCCGAGCTATTCATCGATGAAACAGCACACGTTGATGCTTGCAATCCACAATCGAAGCGCGATGAAGCAAAAGTCTTAGCCAATGAGACAGCAGAATTGTCCGCGACACTCCGTTGTCAATATGGCCCCTTAGCCAAGATTCAGTTGCGGAGCACTGAAGTGGTGCAGGGTAGGAAAAATGCCTTCATACAGTTAAGGGGTACCTATAAGTTAGAGGACCTTGTCATTCGCGATGACATGGGAATTTTAGAAGATTTGGTAAGAATTGAGGAATGGGGGAATTCGCGATTGATTTGGGAAGACAGTGACTCGATCAAGTTTGCGGATTGGTCAAAACAAACCATTTACTTGACTAACCACGACTTGCCATCTGGACCTGTTACAAATATTGAGATCGTCGCGGATATCCGAGGTTCTCTTCAGATAAATGACCTGGCTCCAGGAGAAAACCTCGAAATGACTGTTTCGGATATTCCGGTGATTGATATCCAGAGATCCTGGAGATTTGACGAAAAATCAAGAGCCAAGAAATTCCGGTTTGTCTGTGATCAGAACGAATGTCGGGATCTCTAGACTGGCCCAGGGAGGAATTACCCCCTAGGTCAATCTACCGGACTTCCCTCTTATGTTTCAAATTTTGTCGCTTCAAGGGGGCAAAGATCGTAAGCTCAACCGCGAGCGCAATCATGTTGCTCCCAAATACATAAAGAAACTAATAGTCATGGAGCAACTGAATCTCACAGGCCGTCTGGAAAAAACGGAGTTCTACCCATTCTTAGAAAATCCGAAAATCTTCGCATATCAAAGAATCGATTCCCCCGTGGGCCCAATCACCTTGATTTCCAGCGATGAGGCTTTGGTCTCTTTAAGTTGGGGTGAAGATTCCCATTTGGCTTTTGAGCCCATGCGCTTAAAAGTCAGCGCTTCGCCAAGTGCTATTTTGCAGCGCACGGCTGAGCAACTAAGGGAATATTTTTGCGGGAAAAGGCATTCCTTTGACATCCCGCTTGATCCCCAGGGAACGGATTTCCAAAAACAGGTCTGGCACCAGCTGCTACAAATACCTTACGGCCAGACCATCACATACGGTGAACAAGCTAGGCGTCTTGGCCGCCCGCAGGCTGCGAGAGCTGTGGGAGCTGCCAACGGAAAAAATCCCATCGGCATTATCATCCCCTGCCACCGAGTGATCGGCGCCTCAGGTCATTTAACGGGATTTGCAGGAGGGCTGGCAGTAAAGAAACAACTCCTAGACCTTGAAGGCTTAAGTCTTTTCAAGTGAGACAATCAAACGTGGTTTGGAAATGAAAGCTTCTCCAGGCGGGCAGGAACCCCAATCTACAGAGGCATCCGAAACTATATTCAATATTGTCAGATTACTGGTAGTCCTGAACAACCAAAAAAAGATCACGCGAGCTGACTATAACCTTTGCCCAGATCTTGAGGCTTCGAACCCACGAATCGAACCTCATTTGGTGATTTTGCCCGAAACTCAGGCACCTGTTACAGGACTATGGGCCGAAATTGCTATGAGCGGACTGATTTTGCTAGATCCTAGCCTAGAGATTCAACGTTATCTGAGTAAGGTTCGGAACCTGATCGCAGAGGGTAAGCTCCTGCGGAAGCGGGCTCATGGTCACGACTATTGGGTCCATGAAGGGGTGGAGTAAATGCCAAATCACGATTTGGCAGGGGGCTACATATTAAGGGCCGAGGTGCGACTGAGTGCCCTGCAGGTGTAATTTGACAAAGAAAGCTGGGCCGATTTGGTGCGGGAAGCGCAAGAAGCCATCGAACTTGCCCTTATGGCCTTGTTGCGTTCTCATGGGGTTGAAGTGCCACGCACTCACGACGTTTCTAAGGTCATCGAGGAAAACGCCGCGCTCTTGCCACTTTCGCTAGATTTGGTGAGACTCGCGGCGATATCCAAGGAACTTCGTCGGGACGATGAAATGGCATTCTATGGTAGCGAAGACCTCACGCCCTCTGAGTTCTACGCGCTTAAGGACGGCGAGCGAGCCTTAGAACAAGCAAAGTATGTAGTTTTTGCGGTAAAACCATTTATCGCCAAGCTCAGAACCTAGAGTTTGCTTAATGCCTTGGCATAACTCCCTATCGGATAGCAAAAACTCTTTCAGAATTAAGACTGAGTGATCCAGAAGATTTCCCCCTCCTGCAGGCTAGTTCTTTTTGAGATTTCCTTGATAGCAAGAATGATACAAAACCCAGGCGATGCACTTGGCTAGATGACGGTCATCAAAGCCAGGACCTATGTCTGTCAGTGCGTGGATATTCTCTGAAACTGAGGCCGGCGGGCCGCGGGGGATTGGCGCAAGAATTTCCACCGGCGCTACGGATGGGATTGCTTGGATGCCGCATTGAGTTGAATGAAATGATGCCGGGCTGGTGAGATATCCATTAGTAAGATAGCTCGATAAGTAATATTAACCCGCAAAGAAACCCTTTTTTCGTCGTGGTTAGGGATTGAACGTCCTTAGCGATTCAATTCCAGTTATCGTTGCTAGGTGTCGTGCCCATACTGGAGCCTCCGCCCTCAATCCATCCACCGGACGAGTCTTTTTCAAGGTAGATAAAGGGAAAGCCCGAGTCGAGGAGGCCCTTGACGCCTTCTTCTGTACAAGCTATTTCAGGATATGAGGTCGTCAGCGACCCAGGTTCACACCGTGGGCCGAAGCGGCCATTAATGTACACCACGCAATCCGGATTCTGTGAAACGCGCAGTGATTCAGCAAACTTTGCTAGGTCTTCCTCGCCAAAGCGGTCATCCTCAAGAACCTCTCCCAGATCTAGGGCCTTTTGACTAAGACACGCATCGACTTCCGCTGCAGACCATTCCGTATTGGCGTAAATATCCGCCGAAAATAAGGCTAACGTTATCACTAGGGCTCGCATCGCATTCCTCCTTAATCACTGTTTTGCTTCAACAAAAACATGCTTCTGGGGGTGACATTACGAGTGATTAGGCACATAGTCACAGCAATCTGGTATAGGGTGCCGATTCTGTTTGAGGTAAGTCGAATGCCTTGTGAAGATTGCAGCAAGTTATTGCATGATAGGCACGGCCTAATTGTACCCTCGGCTCATGGCCAGAACCCGCAGAAAGCTCTCTAAGCCCACTTGCCATGGCTCTGGCTCTAGATCAAAATCCCGTTTCAGCTTAGCCCAAGATAGGCGAGAATTGCTCTGACGCGCAGCCTTGGTAGGAAAGTCTGCCGTTTGGATATTCACGACCTGGGGGGCCTTTTGTAGTAGCCCTAGCTCCACACTTTGGCGGAAGATCTCACGGGCAAAATCCGCCCAATGGGTCTCGCCGGCGGCACAAAGGTGATATACCCCACTGGGAGTTTCCCTGTCGGAACCAAAGTTGGATTGAATCAGCTCCCAAGTTAAACGCGCCAGCATTTTGGCCGAACTTGGAGCCCCAAATTGATCGGCCACAATCTTGAGTTCTTCACGCTCTCGGCCCAAACGCAGCATCGTGCGCACGAAATTCGCGCTCGCCAGACCATAGACCCAGCTTGTGCGAAGGATCAGATGCTGTCCACCTGCGTGAGCCAACAAGTGCTCGCCCTGGAGCTTGGTTTCGCCGTACCAGTTAAGGGGATTGCAGAGGCTGTCTTCATTGATGCGTTCTGGATCCATACGACCATAGACATAATCCGTCGAAAAATGGACCACGGGAAATCCTAACTCTCGGCTTATCTCGCCTATGACGCCCATAGCTTCCGCATTAGCTAGCCGACAAGCATCGCGATCATCCTCTGCCTTGTCGACCTGTGTATAAGCGGCGGGATGGATCATCAGGCTAGGAGCCAGCTCTTTGAGCGCGCGGCGCAAGCCCTTCAGGTCACTCAGATCCAGGTTCACGGTGGGGCGCCCAAGAAAGGAAGATGCTTTGGCCCGCAAGCCGCAAACCACGGGTGTCGACCAGGGAGCTTGAGTCACCAGTTCCATGCCGATTTGTCCGGTGACGCCGGTGATTAAGATTGGTCTTTGTTTGCTGGTCATTCGGTTCCTCTTGGAAATCTACGCGTACGATGGCGCTGACCCCAGCTTACCCGCGGTACCTAGGCAAGCGTCCCAGTTCCCTCAATTCACCCAGTGTCTTGGCCCCTCGGTCCTTGTCAGAAACTGTGGGAGAGCTGACTCCCCAGTTTATCCCCAAGGCGGGGTCATCCCAGCGCACAGCGAATTCGTTCTCAGGCATATAGTAATTAGTGCATTTGTAATGAAAAAGTGCCGATTCGCTCAGGACCACGAAACCATGAGCAAAGCCTGGTGGGATATACAGCTGAAAGCGATTGTCACCGCTTAGTTCCCGGGCGATATGGCGTCCAAAATTGGGCGAGCCTAGACGCACATCCACGGCCACATCTAATACGGCTCCTTGTAGCACCTGCACAAGCTTGCCTTGCCCGTGAGGATCTTGGATGTGTAGGCCTCTCAGAACGCCCTTTGAAGACTGAGAGAAATTATCTTGGAGAAAGTTCTCCCCTACCCCATGTTCATGATAGCGGCGCTCATTGTAAGACTCGAAAAAATAACCACGAGCATCGCCAAAGAACTTGGGCTTGATGAGTTTGATATCAGGAATTTCCAGGACCGTGACTTCCAAGGGTTTCTCCTCGCAATGGCAAAAAATTTTAGCTCCGCGACCGCGCGGCCTGTTCCTGTGGAACGCGCAGTAGGTAGCGTCCGTACTCGGTTTTCAAGTAAGGCTGGGCCAAACGCTCTAATTGGGCCGTGTCGATAAATTTCATCTGCCAAGCGACTTCTTCCGGGCAGCCGATCAGAAAGTTCTGCCGATTCTGTACCACGCTAATAAAATGATTGGCTTCCAGTAAAGATTCGTGGGTACCGGTGTCTAACCAAGCGAAGCCCCGGCTTAAGAGGCTGACATTCAATTTGCCTCGTTCAAGATACACGCGGTTGACGTCGGTGATCTCCAGCTCGCCTCGAGGAGAAGGCTTGATGTTCTTGGCGATGTCCACAACGTCGTTATCGTAGAAATAGAGACCTGTGACCGCATAATTAGACTTTGGCGTTTTCGGCTTTTCCTCGATGGAGATCGCCCTACCTTCCGCATCAAAAGCCACGACGCCATATCGCTCAGGGTCGTGGACATGGTAGCCAAAAACCACCGCTCCAGTCGTAAGCGCCGCCGCATGCTGAACTAAGGCCGAGAAACCGCGACCATAGAAAATATTATCTCCAAGCACTAGACTGGCCGTATCCTTGCCGATGAATTTATCGCCAATAATAAAGGCCTGGGCAAGTCCATCGGGGCTTGGTTGGGCTGCGTAGGACAGATTCAAGCCCCACTGCTCGCCATTTCCAAGTAGGTGCTCAAATTGGGGCAAGTCTTTTGGGGTGCTGATGATTAGGATTTCTTGGATCCCAGCTAGCATCAGCGTCGTGAGCGGATAATAGATCATGGGTTTGTCGTAGATTGGGAGCAGCTGTTTGCTGATCACGTTAGTGATGGGGGCAAGCCTTGTTCCCGACCCACCGGCTAAAATAATGCCCTTCATGTGCTATACCCTCTCCCAAATGTGCGGATTGCCGCAAAGCATCTGTATTATTTTGTTAGTGCCCGTACCCATTGTTCATTGATGTCGCGGTAGCCTCCGTCCAAAATAGCTTGCCACCAATCGCGCCTTTCCATGTACCAGCGCAAAGTTTTTTCTATGCCGCCGGCAAAGCTTTCCAACGGTTTCCAGCCCAGTTCGCTGCAGATCTTGCCGCAATCGATAGCGTAGCGAAGGTCATGACCCGGGCGGTCTTTGACATAAGTGATCAAGCTGCGATGGGGTTTGCAGGCGGCCTTGGGCTGGAGTTGATCGAGGACATCACAAATGGTTTGCACGACCTCGATGTTTTGCTTTTCCGTCATGCCGCCAATATTGTAGGTCTCGCCAACGCGACCCTTCTCAAAAACCAGCCTTAAGGCGCGGGCATGATCTCCCACATAGAGCCAGTCGCGCACGTTCTTGCCCTCGCCATAGACAGGAAGTGGCTTGCCATGAAGTGCATTCGTGATCATGACGGGGATCATTTTTTCCGGAAATTGGAAGGGTCCATAGTTATTAGAGCAATTGGTTAGCAGCACCGGTAGACCAAAGGTATGCCACCAAGCTCGGACTAAGTGATCCGAGGAGGCCTTGCTAGCAGAGTATGGCGAGCGCGGATCATAGGGTGTGTCTTCGCGAAACATACCGCCATCAAGCTCTAAGGAGCCATAAACCTCGTCGGTGGAAACATGATGAAAGCGAAAGCGGTCCTTGGCGCTCCCACTTAGAGTCCCGTAGTATTCCCTCGCGGCTTCTAAAAGGGTAAAAGTGCCGGTTATATTGGTCTTGATAAAGGCTGCGGGGCCAGAGATGGAGCGGTCCACATGGCTTTCGGCAGCCAGATGCATGATCCCGTCAGGGTGATGTTTATTGAGTAAGTCTCTCATGGTATCAAGATTGCAGATATCAGCACGAACAAATGTGTGATTCTTATGGCCCCAGACGGCTTTTAGCGACTGCACATTGCCCGCGTAGGACAAGCAGTCCACATTAATCACTTCTGCGCCGACGTCGATCAGCTGCCGTACGACTTCGGAGCCGATAAATCCGGCGCCACCGGTGAGGAGGATTTTCATAAGCGATCTCACTATGTCAATTTTGATTGGTGGGCCAATGTTAAGCCTTTAAATATCCCTTTTCAACGCTTGAGAAGCAATACCAGATTTAGACTCTACTGTCGTCCGAGAGGGAAGGTTCGCTACCGAGGTTTAGAATTCCCAAGGACTAAATGCCAAGGGTATGAGCCAAAGATGCTGCCATAGCAGGGTTCTTCGGACCAGCGGCTGAAGCGCGAGGAATAGAAGGGATTGTCGGTCAGAAATGAACCCCATTTCTGGTAAATATATTGAATCTCCTTAGGATCAAAACGCGGGGTTCGAGTTGCACTTTCATGGTGGATCAAAACGGTCGGCGAAGCTACCCAGTTTGTTAAGTTCATCTTTTGCAGGGACAGGCATAAGTCCACATCTTGGGCCTGCACAGGTAGATTCAGGTCAAAGCCGCCCACAGCCAAAAATCGATCGGCTCGACAGAGCAAAGCGGCCCCTGTGACAGCCGCGACTGGTTGTGGCTTTTGGTACCATTGATGCTTAGGATCAAAAGCCCAGAATTTTCCTGGATGGGCCGCCACAATTTTGATCCCTGGCGCTACAAACAGGTGTTGCACTCTCTTATCAGGAAAAAGCAAAGTGGCTCCGACAGCTCCGACTTGATCTTCCATTAGCATTGCTAACGAAACCATTTCCAGAAGGCCCGTCTGGGTAGTAAATTCCACATCGTTGTTCAAAAAAAGCAGAAAATCGATGCTGCTAGGTGCGCAAGAAGAAACAGCATCATTATTGATGCGGGAGAAATTGAAGCTTCCGTGATCTTGTAAGTAGCGCCATTCGAAACCAGAGGGGGCAAAAGTCATTTGCTCTTTGATTAGGTTGGGGATGCGAGAATCTGAGGAATTGTTGTCGATAAATACCAAGCTAATCTGCAGTTCTAAAAGGGAGTTGAGCAAGCGTTGTTTCAACAGAGAATTCAGACAAGCATGAGTGAGTTCCCATTTGTCGCGAAAAGGAATCAAGACCACTAGGCGGCGCTTTTGTCTGTCGGCTCCGACGTCCAAAGACAAATTCTGTTTTCTTTCCCGTTCAAGGACCGCCCTTTTTTGGGCCGTCGTAAGATGATCCACCAAAATGCTGGTGGGGTCCTTGATTTCTAGGCGTTGGACTTTGGTGAATATCAGACAAAGCAGATTGAGGATTTTTCCGAATAGGCGGATGGCCAAGGCGACGATCTTATTAAATTGGACTTTCATGTAAAGACTAGCCTGTATATCCAAGAGCTCTTTATCAGCCACCCTTTATCAATATTATTTATGAAATACCAATATCCTCACTGAAAAAAGACCACTGCAATTCCGAGAATGCCAGCGATGCGAGGCCAGAAGGGCAAAGGATCATCCCAACCCCAAGCCAAGACAGCTACCATAAACGGAAACACGGGAAACCAGTACCTCGCCTGCAGACCAGCTCCAAAATGACCGTAGCGTAGGTAGCCCGTGTAATTTTGTACCAAGACGACAGCCATATAGAATACTGCCGTACAAAGAACGGGCAGAAACATTCTTCGCCAACGCCATCTTAACGCCAGTAGTAGGAGGACAAAGGAGAGGGAATAGATCCAATTAAATCGATCCTTATAATATTGTGTGTGCCAGGGAAAGTGACGGTGCCCAAAAATTCCGATCAGTTTTTCATGGGCAAGGCGAAAATATTTGCGAGTAAAATCATAAGACGACATCCGAGGTTCTTTGGCATTTATTTCTTCAAGTTCTTTATAGACCGCATGTCCGGCCACTTTTTTGCAAGCAGTTTCGCCCCAGACGTCTGAGCAGCTTGGATCCAAGCTGCCATAATTTATCAGGTTTAAGCCATGCAACCTAAAGTTCAGAGTACTAGCAAAAACCACGAGCCCAAAAAGACTGACGACTCTGAGTCTCTGCCCCCAGGTGTTTGGCCAGATTTGGTCCCAAGCAGGTCCGCGTTTTAATAAGACCACGAGGCTCCAGATGCCTAGAAAGGCAGCTAATGGCAGAACCGTCAATTTTGTTAGGCAGCCAAAGAGCAGGCAGACAAGGCAACTAACAAGAGCAGACCATCGATTGTCTATCAAATAACGCAAAAAGAAATACAGGGCACTAGCTGATAGAAGATTTGTTAATGTGTCATAGCTGATCATAGGTGCCATAAACGTGTACATTAAGAAGCCAGATTGAAAGACAGCGGCCAGCACCACGGTCCATATGCTGCGAAAGAGCAGTCGATAAATTCCAAGGGAAAAGACAAAAGTAAGGAGGGATAGCCCGATATTCAGATATCTAGCAAAGATCATTCTATCCGCATCAAAAAAATTGAGATGTAACCATGTACCCACGAGCCAGGGATAGAGATAAACCTTCCTGTCCAAAGGACCCCACTCCACATCTTTCTCATTGGGTGCATAAAGGAATTGCCCACTTTCATATTGAGTCACGGCGGTCAGCAGATGCTCACCCTCGTCTGGTGAGGTGTTTCTCACAATCACTAAGGCAAAAAATAGCATTTGCCAGACAAACCAGACTGACACCAAGGCGAGGGCCCCCTGTCCCAGACGATATTGCCACACTGGCTCATCATAGTTTTCTCGATAAACAGGCAAGTAGCCTTTCCCATGGCGCACAAACCTGTACCAGTATGCTTTTAAGTCAGAATTCCTCGTTTCGCTTACCTGGCTCACAGATTTAATCCACGCAAAAAATTTTCCACGCTCCATTGATCCTTAGGGGTATTTAGGAAGTAGCGAAATCCCTCCCGGTAGATTTCGAATCCCATATAAAGGTTGTCGGGAGCCAGATCTGGTTGCCGCAGTAGATTCAGGTTTAAGTATTTGTCATGGAGCAGATGCTGTCCAAACCGTTCTTGCAGAAAAAAGTGCTCGAAATACTCCAAAGACATCCCGCGAGAGGGAGATTCATAGTGATAGAGTTCAGCATAAGGTGTGTAAACGTTGGTAAAGCCTGCATCGAGAAGTTTTGCTGCGAAATGGACATCCCCCCAACCATTGGGTACCCACATTTCATCAAGACCGCCCACCCCTAGGTATTTGTCTTTGGCGATCATGAGGCAGGCTGCCGTGACACCTGAGACTTCGTGTACCGTGTTGAGCAGATTGTAATACATGTGATCATCCCGGGGACGTTCGGCTCCCATATGTCCGGCAATGCGCCTACCATAAAAAAGCATCCCGCCGTGCTGAATGGTGCCATTCTCAAAGAGTAATTTGGCACCCACAGCACCTATTTCCGGCCATTGAGCAAGTCCCAGCATCTCTTGCAACCAATGGCTAGTAATAACTTCGGTGTCATTATTCAACAGCACCAAATAGTCCCCCCTGGCCTTTTGACTACCCACGTTGTTGAACTTGGCAAAATTGAAAGGTCCGTTCACTTGGTAGGTTTTTACCTTATCAGGATCGCGGGCTGTCAGTTGGGCGAAAAGATCCAAGCAGCGCTGGTCAGCCGTCAAGTGATCCAAGATGATGATTTCGAAATTTGGGTAGTCTGTTTTTGTCAGCACGGAATTGAGACAGCGAGAAATCAACTCAAAGCGATCCCTCGTGGGGATAATGATGGATATGAGGGGGGCCGGGTTCGGCAAATGATATTGAACACGGTAGTGCAAAGTTTTTTCTTCCCAGGTGACCTTGGCGGGTCGCTGACGCCGGATCAAAGCCTCGCTGACTGCTTTTTCGCCGGCGAGGGCAGCATAGGGTTTGGCTGACTGGCTGCCAGCGGTACTGTCTCCATGTGCTCGCCATTGGTACAAGCAAAAGGGCACGTGGATCACTCTGGAAGCCGAATTTTCGACCGCTCGCAGCATTAGGTCATGGTCCTGAGACCCTTCGAAACCGAGGCGAAAGCCGTTTATTTTTCGCAGGAGATCAGTCCGATACAAAGAAAGGTGGGTGGTGTAGTTAACGGATAGATGTAGTTGGGGAGAAAAATCAGGTTTGAAAAAAGGATCCATCTGTGTGACTTCACCATTTTCATCAATATGGCGTTCGTCCGAGAAGAATATTTCTACATCTGGGTGCAAATTGATGTACCGCACTAATTCTGCGAGGGCATTGGGATAGAGTCGATCATCGTGATCCAATAAGGCGACATAATCCCCCGTCGCAAGGTCAAGGCAGCTGTTTGAACAGGCAGAAATATGCTGGTTTCTGTCGTGAAACTTCAGCTTCATTTTTGGCCCCAGGCGGGTCTGATAGGATTCTAGGAGAGCTTTGATTTCAGGGACTTTGGAGGCATCATCCACCGCACAAATTTCCCAGTTATCATAAACTTGCGCTAAAACACTATCTAGAGCCTCTTTGAGAAATTCGATTTTCACGCGATAAACGGGCATTAGAATACTGATTTTTGGCTGATAGGGCATTTGTTCAACACTGGCGCCAAGGTTTTTGTAATAGCGCAGAACCACGCCAAAATTCTGGCGCAAATGCAGATGACGATGCCAGCGGAGAGCATAAGTGTTGCGCTGCAGTAGCACCCGAAGTGTGAGAGCAATTAAATGGAGGGTGCTTAAGCTGACCTGGAGCAAAGCCCGCCAGGGGTGACCTAGCCATGGCACGCCGGTGATTTTAGCGTAGAGTGGCATGGCTGTTGATTTCAAGAACTGCTTGGATCCCTTAGCAAGGCGGGTTCGAGAGAATTTTTTGACCAGTCCGGAATTTGCTGAATCCAAGGCGACCCCTCTATCGAACGCGGACATCGGTTATCGCGATGGCCAAGCCGAGAAAGTCATCATCGCCATTGATACCCAAACGCGTGTTAATTGTGTCTATAGTCAAAGTTTCTTGTATAAAAACCGTTCGCGTCAATTTAGCGTCATGGACTCCCACTAAGAGTCGGAATTTGCGGGCGGAAAGGTTTGCAATTCCCTCTGCAAAGACAAAATCCATCTGCACTTGTACTTTGTCTTGCTGTGCAGGCGGCAGTTTTAGTTCTTTGTTGAGTAAGAGATTGTTGCAGCCTCCCACGCGCTGGCCCGTCTCCGTAAGCAAAGCCCATCCTATACTCATATCTGCCTGAAAGCGCTCTGGATGGCGTGCTTGCAGCGTGATCGTTAAGGTAAAGGGCCGGGCCAGGTCAAGGCAACCGAGGCCCGCGGAAGGCTCCTGCACAAATTCCGAGGAGACTTCGCATTCCGGTAGGGTGCTGCGGTCCCAATGAAAAGCTCTGAGATCCGCCTTTTTTAGACTTAATTGGCGTTTTTTTTCTGCCTGCATTTCTGCGGGCATATTTTCGATGGATTTAACTTCCAATTGATCCAGGTGAATGTCAATGGATTCAAAAATGTTGCCGTCATAGACGAGCTGTCCATCCTTAAGGACCACACCGCGCTCGCAAAATTGTCGCACTGTACTGAGATCATGGGAAACCAACACCAAAGCCGTATTGTTTTTCCTAAGCTCACGGATCCTTTCCAGGCATTTTCGTGCAAAATTGCCGTCTCCGACTGCCAAGACTTCGTCCACCAGCAAGATGTCAGCATCCACAGCTGTGGCACAAGCAAATCCCAAACGAGCTTGCATGCCGCTGCTATAATTCTTTACAGGGGTGCGGATGAAGTTCCGAAGTTCCGCAAAATCTATAATGGCATCCAAACGAGAGCTGATTTCGCCTTCCGAAAGTCCCATCATGGTGCAAGACAGATAAATATTATCGATGCCATTTAACTCAGCGTCAAATCCCGCTCCCAGCTCAATCATCGGCGCTATGCGCCCAACCACTTTGCAGTTACCAGTGCTCGCTTCTAAGATGCCCGCTATAACCTTGAGCAAAGTGGACTTTCCAGAGCCATTATGACCCAATAAAGCCACCGCTTCGCCTTGATGAATCGTGAGGTCGATGCCCTCAAGGGCCCGAAAGGTGCGCTTTACCTTGTCCCGTCGCAGGCTCTGGAAAACATATTCTTTGAAGGTGGAGTATTTGACGTCCGAGAGGGCGTACTCAATCCCAACCTGTCTCATTTCGATCATGTCAGATCCTAAACAATATATGGCGACGAGTTTTCTTGTACACCAGCCAGCCAATGGCCAGACTCGGTATCGGCAGTAGCATCACCAAGAGAAATTGGTAGGGGCTAACCACATTTTCGGTGTGGAACACGCAGTTGCGAAAAACCTCCACATAGTGAGTCATGGGATTCCAGCCTAAGAGCTCCGCTACTTTTGGGGGGACCATCTCATTTTGTCTGCTGAAGATTATAGGTGTCGCGTAAAAAACCAGCGAGAGCACAGGCTCCAACACATGTTGAATGTCGCGAAAAAAGACATTGAAGCAGGCCAAGATCAAGTTCACGCCTGCCAAGAAT
>JBIKVD010000303.1:0-5337 GCA_044357055.1 Oligoflexales bacterium
TCCAACCAAACTTAGGGCGACAAAAGGCGCCAAGTACCAATACTCCGGGACACCGCGACCGGAGAAGCTATAAACTAGGATATAGGGGATGAGGGATAGAGCTAAATTTAGCAGGCAACTACCCAAGGGGATAATTGGAAAAATCCAAATGGGCAGCTTAATTTTGCGTAGCAGATGAGCAGAATTAGTGATGGATGCGACCCCAAGGTGCATGCCGACCTGGGTGAGACCCCAAACCAGGAATCCTGACAGTACATAAAGGTTGTAGTTAGGAATATCTCGAATCAAATGGCCAAAAACAAAGGAAATGATGATCATGAACAGCAGGGGGTTGAGCATGCTCCAAAGGTAGCCTAAAACCGTTTCTCGATATTTGACCTTCAATTCTCTTTTGATCATTAACCAAATAAGACGCAGGTAGCGAATTCGTTCTGGACTGAGAGTCTTTTTGAGAAATTGGCGAGAGTAGGCTAAGGGCCGTTGCAGCATTTCCATGACGATCAACTTGCGGGATGAATTCGGCGAAATTGCCAAGGAAGCCATGGTAATACCCCGTCCAACTTTGCGCCATGCAAAAGTTATTCTTGCGCACTAGCCTCATCTGCCGATGGGCAGCGGACGTTTGACTCTGGCGAGAGAGCGGTAAGGCGGTGGTACATTCTTCTTGGCGAGATACGTCTTTTTTGCATAAACTCCTTTCTTTAGGAATTTTATGTCAATGGTCCGTTACAGCCGGATTCATCTTTCGGGGCCGCGGGATGCATAGAGCCGTCAGAATCTTACCAGCGCTGCTTGGTATTTGCGTTTGCTTCTATATAAGCACTTTGCTCTTTGGCATAGCCGATGAAACTGACTGGATGGAGTTCTCCTCTGCCCCAACATCTGCCCAACAGGTACCGTGGGATTTCCATCCAGTCAGCGACAAGGGCGACTTAATCCAGCAGAACCTGAGAAAAGTGGGTTTGTGGCTTACCTGGAAGGCGGCCGGATCAGATCTATCTCCTCCCGTGCAATTCGCTATTTTGATCGCCACCCATCATACCCAACCTGAGCTACAATCAGCTCGTTTGGTTTTCAGCCAAAGTGGCTGTATATACAGCACGGGTCGCCAGACCCTACAGGACAACCGATACCTCAACTTGAGATTGGAAGCGCCATGCCAGAGATCAGAGTTATTGGAGCAGGATCAGGGTGTCTTGTCGTTGGAGGTGGATAGAGAGGCGAGAATCTCCCTTTGGACCAAACAATATCAGCTCAATGAAGCCCAAGGGAACAGCCTGCGTTTAGACGTATCCAGCGCAGACTCTCTCAGTTCATTTCTTATAATGAGAATGGCAAAAGCTGAGATGACGCAACGTATTGCTCGGGGTGACAAATTAGCGTATCTTTGGGGGTTTGGCGAAACCTCCTGGCCGCTTTTCTCCGGGATCCTTCTAGTCATGCTAGCTTTGTGGGTTTGCGCCGGCAGTTGGCTTGCAAAATCCTTGAATACAGGAAGCCAGAGTTCAAGTCTGCTTCTGCCTTTGAGCCTTACCCTCCTGATGGGTGGTCTAATCATGGCCGTGATCGTCCCTCCCTTTCATGCTCCTGACGAACCCGATCATTTTCTTTCTAGTCTTACAGCCGCAAAGCGCCAGGACGCCCTTCTGGAATCCCAGGACTTGGCAAAGCGAGGTCACTTTGAGCGGATTAAATTCCACAATGCAGAAATTTTTCGCAGCAAGGACGTGGCCGAGCCCATGGAGATCCCTTGGGGCCCCCATGTGGAGATTCATGATCCACAGAAGCGCTCTTTATTGACGCCAAGAATCTGGAGCGCAACTTTGTCGCTGTTGCCAGAGGCATCAGCTTCTAGGCTATTGATCTCGATGCGTGGTTTTAACATGCTTTTTCTGGCATTGGCTGTTTTCGTCGCAATCAAAGTGACTATAGCCGACACGAAAGCGCGACCTGGGGCTATTGATACGCGCCTGATGTGGCCCCTGCTCCTGATGCCAGTGGTGTCGTTTTTTGCAATGCACGTATCAGATTTTAGTTTGCCTTTTTCCGTAATCATGGCTGTGGGAGTCTTCTTCGCGGGAACGGGTGGCGCGATAATTGGGATCCGATCCGCGCTTGTTATTGGTATTGCTTTTCAAATGTTGTTGTGGGGACCACATGCATTCACGCTTGTCTTGCCCTTATTAGTGGTGCTGCTATCGATCTTATTGTGGCGAAGCTATTCGATGTCAAAAGTGGCTTTTCCAAAGCTGGCTTGGCTAGCTATGGCTAGCGCTAGTATTGTGACAGTTTTGCTTTATGAGCCGACCTATGCAGCGAGTTCGTCTGCTGCTGCTTTCCTCATTTTTCCTGCTCTCAAAAGTAATGCTCAAAACCTGAGCAATGTCCTATTTGGCCTTTTAAGTCTAGCGCCTGTGGCGATGCTGTGGGTGTGTTACCAAATCCAGCATCTTGGCTCCTGCCTTGTTGTGTGGGTCACAAAAAATCGAGCGAGTCAGTGGACAGCCCTCGTCGCAAGGAGCATCGGAACTTTGTTGATATTGACCATCCTGGTCCTAAGTCTCTCGTCCCTTTGGTTTGAGTCATGGCCCATGACAGTTGATACAGAGATTCGCAAACGTATGGCGGTAGGGGACTATATAAAAGACGTGTTGGCTGTGTTTATGACCTGGCCGCGTCTTAGCCACTTCGATTTCTATTTGCAGCAAACCTTGTTAGGGGGTTTTGGCTGGTTGGAGAGCATTCCTCGCAACTTTTACCTGGCAATGCAAAACCTGATGCTTATTGTTATATTGCTGCAGTTGGGAGCTAAATTGCTTGCAAGCGGGTCCTTATCGGACGCGATAAGATGGATGTTTTCGCATTTGCTGGTTATGGCCACCCTGGCAGCATTCACCTTTGCCGTGTATCAGGAAAAGCAAAATCTACATGGTCGCTATATTCTGTCCATTTACTTTCTATTTTTATTTTTTCTCCTCGGTCTGAGCGGTCGAGACCCGAAACAAACGTCTCGGGCTTCTACGGCGGATCGCAAGGCGGGGGGCTTTGCGGGACCCCTTTTGGTCTCGGGCCATTTTGCAGTTTACGGCTATGTCTTTTCTTTCTTGCTTCAACGATATCTTGGCACTTAAGTGAATATTCAATAGTGAAAAGGAATAGGAATTCATGACGCAAAAAAAGAAGCTCACATTGCTCATAGCCATACCCTGTCTCAACGAGGAGGCAACTATTGGGCAAGTGCTTAAATCATTGCCCACGGAGCTGGCTGGTGTGTCCCAGATTGATCGCTTGGTGATCAATGATGGAAGTACGGATCGGTCGGCAGCCATTGCCGGCGCGGCCGGTGCCATTGTCATTAGCAATTCCGTCAATCGCGGGGTGGGATTTTGTTTTCAAAGAGCCGTCGAATTTGCCTGCTCCACGGGTTACGACATCATGGTGACGATTGATGCGGACGGGCAATTCTCTCCCGATGAAATAGCGCCCCTGATTCTCCCTATTGTTGAGAACCAGGCCGATTTCGTGGCGGGATCGCGGTTTCTTAAAAGTACTGCCTCCATCGAACATATGTCCTGGGTCAAACAATGGGGTAATCGACGCATGAACCAGCTGGTTAATCGTCTAGCTAGAGGGAAATTCACGGATGTCTCGTGCGGTTTTCGCGCTTATGCCAGGGAAGCCTTGCTCAGGTTAAATCTCCACGGTAGTTTTACCTATACACAGGAGACCTTTCTTAGCCTGGCCTTTATCAATATGCGCATTATGGAGGTTCCGATCTCTGTCAAATACTTCGCGGGTCGCAAATCCCGCGTCGCAGGTAGCATTGTCAAATATGCCTTCCATACCTCAAAAATCATTTTTCGCACCTATCGCGACTATCAGCCGCTGCGGTTTTTTCTTGGTTTATCGGCACTATTTTGCGGTGCGGGCTTGTTTTTTCTGGCTATTTTATTGGGCTGGTATTTGTTTCATGGAACCTTTAGCCCGCACATCTGGTCTGGCATGGTGGGTGGATTTCTGATGATGGCAGGCCTGCTTTTCTTTTGTTTAGCTTTGCTGGCGGACATGTTTGTTAGGGGCCGACGCAATGAAGAAGAAATTATCTATCGTCTGAAGAAAATGAACCTCTCTACGCGCAACTTAAATGAGTAGTGCTAAACTTTCGTCGCCACAATAAAGAGGCGGCCGACAAAGAATTTGCCAAGCCCAGGCAGGTGGGAGAGCGGGTGCGCGTGCTTGAGAACATTGTAATGCGGTAAATAATGGACTTTGATTTGAGAAAAGCCAGCTTCTTTCAGTAAAGCGACATTCCAGTCCTCGTCCCGCACAGCAATGTGCTCGGGAAGCTGTTTGAAAATAAGATTGTGCTCTTTCATGATTTCCATAAAAAAATGTCCGTTGGGAGTATGGAGATAGAGGGATCCCCCTTTTTTTAGCGCGCCATAGGTCGCTCTGAGGATGTCTACCCATTCGGCGTCATAAATATGTTCGGAAACATCAAAGGCAACGGCCAAGTCCAATTCGTCCCCATGTTGACCGCAGAAATCTTGGATGGCGCCCTCGAAATACTGCGCTTGATTAAAACCAAGTCTTTGGCATCTCTTTTTTGCATAGGCAATTAAGTCCGCAGAAAAATCCACTCCATAGTAAGTTTTTATGTCGCTGATTCGCTCTGTAAGAAACTCCAACAGCAGGCTGTTGCCACAGCCGAAATCCCCGATGATAGCCCCCTTTGGGATATTCAAGTAGGGCAGCAATCGCCCAACGCGCATGGGGTCTTGCTTAGCTTCAAAGTCATCCGCGTACTGATTGCTGTGATTGCGAGCCCGTTCTTCTTTGGACAGCTCTTCTTTGAATAGTTCTACTTTGCTCATGATTTACCTACATATTTTAGGCAATGCTCCACGATAATCTCCGTCGGCGAGCCCAAGGAGTCAATCGAGGGTGCTTTGCGATATTTCGCGATGTTGGCAATAAAGTCAGTGATGATCGCCTTGTTGTAGTGGCTAATCACAATGTTCTCGCCTAGGCCCTCTTTTCTCTCTGTCACGTCTCGTAGCAGAAGAACTGGGATGCCCAGGTAAGAGCACTCCTCTTGGTTGCTGCCCCCATCACTGATGACAAATTGGGCATCCTGCAGAAGATTCATAAAAGCAAAATAGCCTAGTCTCGGTAATAGTTCGATGTGGGGATTCTCGCGAAGTCGCTCCAGCATACCGAATTTGATGAGATTCTGTTGAGTAGGCTTGTGTAGGATAAAGCGCACGCGATGGCTCTTGGCGATAAGTTCAATGGTGTCCACAATTCTCTGCAAGGAGTCATGCTGAAAAATATTTT
>JBIKVD010000038.1:0-18280 GCA_044357055.1 Oligoflexales bacterium
GTAAGAACTGATCTTTAGGCTGTGTTGCCACCACAACTGCTGCCGCACCCTGCCGTGCAGCCAAAGCAATGATCGGCGACTAGAATTTCCCTGTTTAACATTTTTGTCAGATCAAAATCATGTATCGTCAAAGGATGATTTTTCTCGCTGGATCCGGAACCTGCCTCGTGATCAAGCTGATTCAAAATCCGCATCTCAAGCATTTGATTAAAGTCGCAATCGTATAATGAGCCATCATAGGCCACACTCACCATGTCACGACACATCACCCCGCTAGCGGCAGTAGGATTGAAGGCTGCCATCAAAGTTTCCATGTAGGATTCGTAGCTCCCAGATCGATTTAACTGGGCTTTGAAGCGATGAATCGGCATATTGGTCAGCGCAAAGAGTTCGTTAAATTCAACGCCAAAATTCTGAGCCAAGGATTGCTTATAATCCTTTTCGAGATCTTTTTGCGCGGCGGGAAGAAATGAGCCTGCGGGATTATAGATCAGATTCAGAATCCGCCCGGTGCCGCTGCGGCCGAAACCTAATTCGTTTAGCACTTGTAGGCTCTTAATGCTTTTTTTAAAAACTCCCGAACCCCTCTGGCGATCCGTAAAGAATTCCTGATAGTAGGGCAACGACGAAATAATCGTGACCTTAGAGTCCGCAAAGAATGCTGGTAGGTCTTCAAGGCTCTCTTTGGTCGTGGGGTGAGGGTCCCAGGTCACGGTGAGGTTGTGCCTGACTAAGACCGCTTTTTCCATTTTCCGCGCCGAAGCGACAAAATAACGGAAATCCGGATGCAGTTCTGGGGCACCGCCCGTAATATCGAGGGTGTGAATGCTTTTGTGAGAAGCAAGAACCTCCAAACAAGCATCCATGGTCTCACGGCTCATCATCTCTCGACGCCGAGGAGAAGCATCGACATGACAATGGACGCAGGCCTGATTGCACATCTTTGTAATATTCGCCTGTAAAGTAGACACGGACCGAGGTCGCAGATCGACTCCTGCGTCGCGGTATTTCTTCTGAAAAAAGAAGTCCTGTGTCTCACGTCCCATGGCACATCCCGACAATAGAACATTAGCAAGCTGAGGTTTTTCAAAGGGATTTTAACCAGATCCGTCCCGGCCGCGCAATGCCGAAGATGGCGGCCCATTCCGTGGGCCGAAAAAGATAAACGGGATTATGGTGGGTTTGTTTGAGAAGCAAGATTCAAATATTCGGCAAGCTCAGCGATTCCCAATTTCGTCAAGGTGCTTACGAGGAAGGTCGCTCGGCAACCAATCCCCTTGGCATGCATTTGCGACTTAGCCTTCTCAAGAACAGCCCTTTGCTCGTTCCTGGACATTTTATCCGCCTTCGTCAAAATGATCACGGGATCAATATATTGCTGCAGCTGACGCAGCAAAGCGACATCCTCCTCGTCAAGGGACCGCCGCGCATCCATTAGAAATAAGAATTCTTCCAAGGAAGGTCTTTGCAGGTAAGAATCGACGAGGATAGGCCAATTGGCTCGAATCGCATCCTTACCCTTGGCATAGCCGTAACCAGGCAAATCAACGAAGATTTTCTTTCCATTGATGCGAAAAAAATTTATGAGTCTTGTCTGGCCCGGAGTCGAGCCTGTTCGTGCTAGGGATTTATGGCCAGCCAAGGCATTAAGCAGTGTCGATTTGCCGGAGTTTGAACGCCCAATAAAGGCAATTTCTGGTAGGCTTGGGTCCGGGAAATCCATTACGGTGGCGCAACTGGTGATAAATTCGCTATGCATAGAAGACCTTGTTCACAAAAGGAAGCTCGATATGGCACGATCACCAAAATCTTGGCCTGAGTTCCCCAGTCTTACTTGGGATCAACCTATGCGTCAACATGAGCTTCTGGCTCGCTGGTAAGGACTGCGCAGATGACAACGATGATTAAACGACTGGATGATGACACCATAAATAAAATTGCTGCCGGCGAAGTGGTTGAACGACCAGCAAGTATTGTGAAAGAACTGGTAGAAAATGCGATAGACGCAGGAGCCTCGATGATCGAGGTCTCCCTATTCCAAGGGGGCCTGGAGCGTATCCTAGTCAGCGATAATGGCAGCGGCATAGATCCGGAAGACCTACCCCTCGCCGTCGAGCGGCATGCCACAAGTAAAATTGGACAAGCCAAAGACTTATTTCTGATCCAAACCATGGGCTTTCGTGGTGAAGCCCTGGCTTCCATCGCCGCGGTTTGTGAGTTCAGCCTATCCTCAAGGGTTGCTCAGGCCACCCAGGGACAAACCCTAAGCAACAGTTCGGGATCTTGGCTGCAAAATCCCTACCATGGGCCGAAAGGCACCAGGATACTGGTAGAAAAGCTCTTTGCGGGAATTCCCGCTAGACGCAATTTCCTGCGCTCCGATGCCAGCGAATACAGTCATTGCCTTGACCTCATGCAGGCTATCGCCTTGGCAAACCCAAGCCTAGGCTTTGATCTAAGCCACAATCAGCGGAACATTTTTACCTTGGCTCCCGCAGATCCGGGAACGAACAAGTCAGAAATAGCGATCTTTCGCCAACGGCTGGCAGAACTTTTCGGGGAAGAACTTGCGAGCACCCTGCAAGAAGTCTCAGCTGAAAATGAATTTGGGTCGATGAAGGGGCTTATCTCACCTCCGGGTCAGGACAAAGCCACCAGCAAATGGATCTATACATTTGTAAACGGCCGCTTGGTGCGAGATAAACAGCTCAATTTCGCTATTCTGCGCGGATACCACTCCCACCTCATGAAAGGCCGTTTTCCCGTTGCTGCCATTCAACTGCAGGTGGATCCCAGTTTGATAGATGTCAATGTGCACCCCGCCAAGACAGAAATTCGTCTGCAATACCAGGCTGAAACGCAGAACCTCTTAGCCCAGGCCGTGCGAGCCACTTTGCGAGCTGGCCACTGGTCGTCCAGTCCCCTTGAGCCTGAGCCTTCCGTACAACGTGAGACCGAATCTCACAGGCCAAGCTTAGACCCACGGAATGCCGCGCAGAGAACGCAAAATGCAACCCGGCCCTTGCCCAAGCAAATCTCTCTGCGCTCCAGCTCTGAGCAGGAGCCGATGTCCTATTCACTGAACCAACAACGGAAGGAACGGGAAATCTTTTCCGATGCCACTAGCCCTTTTGAGGCGAGTCCTCCACTAGAATCTTCGCCCCAAGCCCCGTCAACTTCGCAAGATCAGGCTGCGAGCCCAGCGGGCGAGCTGCCACCTCGGTTTGATTGGGCGCAGCTGAAGTTTTTGGGGACCTTTTCCCAGTGCTATCTCCTCTTTGAGGAGAAGGATCTTCTGCTAGTCATTGATCAACATGCCTTCCATGAAAGGATCCTTTTTGAGCGCCTTTCACGTGACCAAAGTTTGCTAAGCGAGAGCGCGGCCTTGATGATTCCGGATGTGGTCAACCTAAACCCCCGGGAGATGGAAATCCTACAGCATTTACAGCGACAATTGAGTGAAATGGGCTTTCTCCTCAAATTTCCCGATGCCCAAAATGTGGAGATCTTCGCTCTGCCTAAACTTATCATCCATCGCCAGCCCGATGAAATCCTAGGTGGTTTGATTGAGGCTTATGACGAGGATAGAGGGCAAGCTGACGCACATGTCTGGCTAGGGCAAATCATCGCCACCATCGCCTGTCACGGGGCTGTCCGCGCTGGTGAGGAACTAAGCGAACATGATCGCGCTACCTTGCTGGCACAAGCAAAGGATGTAGATTTCTTCCTCAATTGTCCCCATGGCCGCCCCGTCTTTAAATGGTTCCACAAATCTGAAGTTGGGGCCTGGTTTGAACGCTGAGGCAATAAAAGGCATCGCCATTCTTGGACCCACTGCCAGTGGCAAATCTTCGCTCGCGATGACCCTAGCTAAGGAGATGGGCGGAGAGATCATCGCCTGCGATAGCATACAGATTTATAAGCATCTGAATATTGGCAGCGCCAAGCCCAGTCCCCAAGATCTAGCCGCGATCCCCCACCATATGATTGATCTGCTTGATTTAAATGAACCCTGCGATGCGGCCACTTACGCCAGCACCGCGTTAAAAGTGCTGCAAGACATCCACGCCAGAAATAAGGTTCCCATTATGGTTGTGGGAACCGGACTTTATTTTCGCGCCCTGTGCGAGGATCAGTTTGCGGATCACCTGCCAAACGACCCCGAACTTCGAGGGCAGCTGCAAGAGAAAACCAGCCTTGAACTGTTAGCTCAACTAAGAAACCTTGACCCCGAGCGGGCACAGCAAATCCATATCAATGACCATTTCCGTCTCGCAAGAGCCTTGGAAATTGTCTTGTTGAGCGGCAAGACTTATCGCGAGGCACTCCATCTCGACACCCCAGTGGCCAGAGCGGTGAGCCCACAATTTATCAAAATCCTCCTGTCGCCGCCACGGCCCAATTTGCATCAAAGCATTGCCGACAGGACAGATCAGATGCTGGAACAAGGCTTGCTCGAGGAGGTGGCAAAACTCTTGACGGATCGTTCGCTCGCGGAATGCAAGCCTTTGCGCAGTATTGGCTACCTGCAGTGCCTACAAACTCTGCAAGGCGAATTACCTAGGATCGAGCTGAGAGACCGTATTGTCTTTGCCACCAGACAATATGCCAAACGCCAGTCAACTTGGTTTAAGAAAGTCTCCTGTGATTTAACCGCCAAAGAATTCCCCTTGAAGAAAGAGGAAGTCGCTCAATCCATCCTCAATCTTTGGAGCAGCAAGTGTCACCTATCCTAGGGCAGATTCAGCAGCATTTGGTCGACCATAAACAAACACTTGCGGTAGCTGAAAGCATGACCGGAGGGCTCTTAGGAGCAAAATTCACGTCCCAGTCGGGATCATCCCGTTTTTTTGTGGGTGGCATTATCGCCTATCATCCCGCACTCAAGATGCGCCTCTTGCAAGTCAAGGCAACAACACTGGCTGTTCATTCTCCCGTTTCCCAGTGTTGTGCTGAAGAAATGGCCTTGGGCTGCCGAATCCATTGCAGCTCCGATTGGGCGATCTCCGTGACCGGTCTCGCTGGACCCAGCGGCGATCCTGAATTTCCTTTGATTCCCGTTGGGACCGTCTATCTCGGGATCGCAGGTCCGCGAAATTTTCTGGCTTCAGAAACCTATTATTTTGCTGACAGCAACCGGGAAGACATGAGAACACAAGCGGTCGAGCAAGCCTTAGACTTTTTCTGGCGTCTCTTATCATCGAAGCACAAAGGGCAGACACCATGAATACTCCTATAGAATCACAAAGCGTAAACATGGCTGTGCTTGGTGGGGGATGCTTTTGGTGTATCGAAGCCCAATTGAAACTTTTGCCGGGAGTGACTCAGGTCCTATCAGGTTACGCGGGAGGCAGCGATAAGGGTGCCACCTATAAAGATGTGTGTAGCCATCGTAGCAACCATGCTGAAGTCGTTAAGGTGTTCTTTGATGGACAAATCCTCAGCTACGAAAACCTGCTGCGAGTTTTCTTTCTGATGCACGATCCGACGACAAAAGATCAACAAGGCAATGATATCGGGCCGCAGTACCGTTCAATCCTTGTCTGCCAGGATAACGCACAATTGGAAACGGCAAAAAGGGTGATTCAAGCTTTAGGGCAGGATTTTTCGCAACCTATCGTTACGGAGCTTGTCCTCAGCAAAGATTTCTATCCAGCAGAAAGTGAACATCAGGATTACTTTGCGAGAAATGCTAGTCAGCCTTACTGCCAAGCCGTCATTTCGCCCAAATTAATCAAACTCAAGAAGCAGCTGCTCGCAGCCAAAGGCCTCACACCTCGGAATTGACTTCCGCAGAGGGGGCGTCGTGTGTTTTTAGCAGGCGCTGTTGCCAGGATTTGCGTTTAAAAAATTTGCCACGGTATTTTTTGTGATTAGGATTTTCTACCACAAATCCCTTACCACGCTCGTCATCGACCCATTCCAGGGAAGAACCCTTCACAAACTGATGAGTGTCTTTATCCACGATCAGTTCTAAGTCACTTTGCTGACTCGCATAGTCCTCGTCCGTACGATCATCGAAGGTCACTCCGTATTCAAAGCCATCGCAGCCTTTGCCATCAATGTAGATGCGAAGGGATTTTCCTTGAAACTCGGGGCTAGTCGCCCGCAAATGTAAAGCCATGCGCAGTGCGTCTGGCGAGAGCTGAATGCCTGGGTTTTCCATAAGCCAATACCTCCTCCTCTTCAGCTATCAGTATCACGACATCCGGAGCCTGGATAAGGCTCCTTTGCTGACTCAAATGATCGCAAGGGAAAATGCCAAATTGGCCACGCAACGCTTGCTCCCTGATGCCGGTCCTATTTGGCAGAATCCTGATGAATAGACTGGAGAAAATTGATAAATTGACCGCTCAATTAGATACACTCATATCAAGCCGCTAAATCAGCCGGATAGGCCCGATGCAAACCGAATTGATGCTGGTCTACAATCCCCAAAGTGGCAAGTGGCGACGCCGATGCCCAAGGTGGGAACGAGATCTCGTCTGGTTGATCAAATTCTATCCCGGGCTAAATCCTCAAGCGATTAGCCTTCAGGACTGGTGCGAGAAGCCCATATCAACTTGGCCCCGTCTTACCATGGTGTACGGGGGCGATGGCACCTTGAAATCCGTGGTGCAAAAATATTGCCAAAATAGCAGCGCAGCTAGACCGGATGCAGCATTCTATTTTTGGGGAGCAGGTACTGGCAATGATTTTCTTCGACAGTGCGCCTTGCTGCCCTTGCCGCAAGTTATGCTGCTGAGGGATTCCTCAACGAAAAAAAACTATATCGATGTGGGTCTCGTCGAATTTCACGATCGAGAGCCGGAGTACTTCCTTAATTCCTTCAACATCGGCTTAGGTGGCGAAGTAGCAAAACTTAAGGCTGAAAAGGTCCAGACGAAGGGCTACCTTCAACTCATTCTGAAAGCCCTTTCCTCCTTTAAGCCTCAAGCTATGAAAGTGGTCCTCGACCAAGAGAGAACACTGGCGGGTCAATACCTAAATCTCGCTATCTTGAACGGACAATATTTTGCTGGGGGATTTCTCGTGAATCCCCAAGGTTACCTGACAGACGCCGCGATGGAATGTCTGACTTTTAAAAAGCCATCCCTTCTTAGCATTCCTTGGCAGTTAGCAATATTGAGGTTTGGACGGCATCAGAGGAGTCCCTATTTTTCTTTGCAGAAGTGTGGTTCCATCGCCTTTGATTCACCTTCAGGACCTGCGCCAATGGATCTCGACGGAGAGCTATGTGTCGGCCAAATTGCAAAAATTTCGGTCCTACCCCGAACATTCCCGCTGCTAAATTCTTTTAGGGTGCCCCGAAAAGTTTTTCCAAGAGAGAGCTCCTAAATGGAAGACTCCATACAGAGAACGATTCAGGATCGATTCCGGCATTATCTCAAAGCTTATAGGCGGCGAGAGAAACTGACCCAAGAACAATTAGGCACCCAGCTTGGATATAATGCGAGTCATATTAGAAAACTTGAGGGGTTTGGACTCAACAACCGTCTCATTCATGGGATCGATTTTTTGACGAAATTAGCTGAGTTGGAGGGCTTAGAGCTTATTCCGTTTCTGAAGTCACTACTGCCAAAGCCCTCGGACCCCGAAAGCTACGTCTTAAAAGTCTGGCAGAAGGAGCTACTTGAGCTATTCGAAGAATTTGGCATGGAAATGCGCCGTGAATTTCTCCATGACTACGCCCATCAGTTGCAAAAGGCAGGAAAGCAAGATCAGATTAAGGAGAACATGCTCCTGGCGATGAAGATCTCGCGCTTAGACCCGGAAAGCCAAGCGGCTCTCAGCACTTTGGTGCAGACTCTGACGCAGAAGAGACCAGAGCTGTCATCGCCGACTTTAAATCAGAAATGAGTTCATGATCATGATTGGAAATATCCTCGCCCTGTTATGCGCCTTATCTTGGTCGATCGCGGTCATTTGTTTTAAGAGCACGGATGACCACAGCCACCCCTTTACCATCAATCTATTCAAAAATATGGTTGGGCTTGTGCTTGCTAGCCTCACTTGGGTCCTTTTACTGGGCTTCACACCAGACTTACTACCCCTAAACCTTGACGCCAAGGACTGGGCCACACTGATACTTAGCGGGATCCTCGGCATCGGTATCGCCGATGCTATGGCGTTGACCGCTCTGCAATGGGTAGGGGCAGCGAGATTTGCCTTGATCGAATGCATCTATGCGCCGGCAGTCATCCTGGGATCGGTCGTTTTCCTCGGGGATCGCCTATCGCCTTGGCAATCCATCGGCGTCACTATCGTCCTTGCCAGTGTGCTTTTTATGCATGCTGATGCCAAAAATAAAACAGACGATAGAGGCCCTGGGGCAGAGCCAGGAATAGACCAAAAGCGTCCCATGTGGTTTGGAGCCGTGATCGGGAGCTTTGCCATTATCCTGATGGTTGTGGGAATCCTGATGGTGAAACCAATCTTCGCCAAGATGCATTTACTAACGATGGTAACCATTCGCTTGGCAGCTGGTGTCGTCGCCTCCTATATGGTCTATTTTTTCTTTGCTCGCATCAACTCCCCTTTGCGCAGGGTCCTACAAACCCAAAAGAAGTCGACCCTTTGGCTAGGGGCTATCTTCGGAACTTACCTATCGATGATTTTATGGTTGGCGGGATTTAAATATCAGCAAGCGTCCATAACGGCCGTTTTAAATCAAACTTCGACGATCTTTATCGCCCTGATGGCTGCATTCTTGCTTAAAGAGTCGATCGGACTAAAGCAATGGATCATTATTGCAGCCGCTTTTTTAGGGGTACTGCTCGTGACTGTGACTTAATTTTCCTTTGCTCGCCATTTGCTCTAACTATGGACAATCTGTGGAGTCTAACCTTAGACTCACCGCCTTGCTTTTGTGATTCGCGGCAAATGATATTGGGAATGGATTCTGGGGATAACCCAGATAGCTTAAATTATAGCTGTCTTCATCGAGATTCTTGAACACCGCCACTCCAGAAGACCCGGTTTCGGCAGCAACTTCCCTGCCTAAGGCATTGGTAAGTCTCACCTGCTTACGATCGATTCCCGCTCCCTCGACCGCAAGCTCCCACTTCGGCACTTGTGTCAATTGGAAGACAACATAGAAGGAGTGGTGTCCAAAGGAATTATAGATTTCACCATCTGGTAGCGGCTCATCATCGTGCTCACTATGAATACCGACCACACGCTCGCTCGGCAGGTTCTGTAAATCTCCTGCGCGCTGCATCCCTACGAATATTATCGACCCTTTATACATCGGTTGATTTCCTGCTGGCTCATTTAATGGCTTGTCTAAACGCATACTGGTGGCCTCGACGCCACTCTCAGAACTATAAAGAGCTGCAAATAAATTGGGATCGCGAATTTGTTGCCCCTCCGCATCGAGAACCTCCACAAAGAGATGATGCTTTGAGCGATTTTCATTGGCCAGAAGATGATGCACACCAACGGCTCGCCAATACCAAGACCCAGGTCTTACCGACACGGGAAGGACTTTCACTCCATAACTCGCAGCATCGTGATAGGCGCCCTGACCCGCGGCGGAAAATTCACGAAAGCGATCGAGATAAAAGGAAAAAGGCTGATTGCTTGTTTGCTGCAGTTGCAAGGGATTCGCGCCTAAAGGGACAAATTTTTCGGTCTCACTGCGTAAACCCCAAACCACCTTGCCCTGGCACTCCCCCACACTAAGATCACTGTCATCTGGCTGAAGGTCTGAGTCAAAATCCTTGTCCTGGGCTTTCTCAGCGGTAGCATCCTCGCTACTAGCGCTGTTCGCGGAATTTTCGCCATCAGCATCACCGTCCTGCGCCGCCGCAGAATCAGGGCTTGTTGATTCAGAGCCTATAACATTTGGCTCCGACGGTTCTACTCCACAGGAGAAACCAAGGAAAAGTACGAACGTCGTTGCGCTGAGGAAAGAATTGGTGGGAGGCTTTTGATTCACGATAGATATCCTCTAAATTGGCCTTTAAGCGGTGCCGAGGCATGCTTCGGAGTTCCCAAGCTACAACTTGAGAAAAGGACAAATTTAGAGGATTTTCTTCATGATTACAGCCAGGTCTAGAGGACCTGACCAACCAAAATCTCACAGCCCTTGCTCACTAGCTGTGTCGCTAATGTTTTGGCTACCTTGGGACTGCAGCGCCAATCCATGGGAATCTGTTCCTCTATCTGTCCGACCAAGTAGTTCGAAATCAGCGGACAAAGCTCAGCTCTCTGAGCCGTGCAAATATTGAATTTGGTCATGAGATCATCAATATCCTCCGCAATGGCTTCTGGATTATCACAAGACAAGGCCACGGCGATGGCATAGGAGCCAAACTTTTTGCCATTTTCTGCCATTTCACATGGCTCGACAGCAAATGACGTCCATGAACTGAACATAACTGTCATCAATAGAAACGAACGAAATCCCAACATGATTCCTCCTGGTCTAAGGTTTTAAAAACGTCAAATGGCATGGCGAATTTGGATTTATGGTTGCAAAGAATCGCGGAGCTGACAACTAGATTATAGAGTCACGCCACACAAAAACCGAGGGCGGAATCCGCAGAAAACTCGACAAAAGAAATAGTGCAAAGAATTCCAATAGGCTTGCAAAATATTTTTGCAGCCCAAGCTATGGAGCATTCTAATAGGCAATGCTGGACTTTTCTCTTATACTCACCAGAGACAATCCATGTTCCATGCTTCTACCTTTGCCATTGAGGGTGCCCTATGAGACCTAGTTCTGTGGTGCTGTTTTTCTTATTTGCTCTCGCTTGTAAATCCATGCCGCCGCCTCGGGCCGAGTCCTCGTTGAAGGCTGCCGATAAAACTGATGCCATGAATAGAATTCAAGGGAATCTCGCCCTCGCTGCGCAGAACCTAGCTGCCGCAAAGGGCTTCGGTCCCTCAGATACCCCCGGATCTGTGGTGATTTTGCGGGTTATCCCCGAGGGCCCAGGTTGTCCAGATGGGACCACCTCGCATCTTATCAGCCCGGATGGGATGGTTTTCTCCATGCTATTCGATCAGTTCTACGCGGAACTTCTGACAGACCCCCTTGAAGGAGAAAAAACTTCGTCTTGTTTAGTGTCTGTGGAAATCAGCTATCCCAAAAACCTTGAAATGGTGATTCTTGATGCGGAGGCGGTCGGGTTTTATAGTCTGGCTGGCGATCCGGAAGTGACCAGTGATGTGACGGCTTCCCAGGCCAGCACCTACACGCTGCAAAACCAGGCGGGCGTCGATGGCCTGCCGGCAGGCCCTTTTATCAGCACTTGGCAAAGCCCCCCCAACGAGAACTCTTTTTCCGTTCCTGATCAGCTTTTTCTGCAAGTGCCCCAGGATTGCACGGGCTATGTAAAGCTGAAGATTGATCTCAACCTAAAACTAACGCGCCAACCGCAGGAAGAACTCCCCAAGCAGTATGGTTACATTGCCATCGATAGCCACGCAGGACAGTTTGCTCCCCCAGCTTCCCTAAACAAAGACCTTTACCACGCTATGTTCTTTGGCTTTAAGCCTTCTGCGGTCGCCTGCCCCGAAGAGCACAGAATCTTCCTTCCGATCATTCAGAAATAGGGCACTTTCGGCCTATTTATAGCCTCATTTCTGCAAGGTTATCAGACTTTTGCCGTTCACGACCGCAGCATCCCGGAACAAATGGGTGGACAAACGCGCCAAAATGAGGTACTACCCTGGGGCAACATAGCCTATAGGAGATACCTTATGAAATTTAGCCACATCATTGCTCTGGTCGCCTTAGCATTGTCAAACCTCTCTTTTGCCGCCAAGTATCCTATTCAGCCTTCAAACTTAAGCTCTGAGCAGCTTGAACCTTTGTCCTGGACTGTGACGCCTATCGCAGACAGCAAAGAGGGACATGAGCGCGTCTTGGTTAAGATCAAGGTCGATATCAATACTGCCTCCTGCGGCAAAACTCCCATCCAGGCAGCCATGGTTAAGCACAAAGCTGACCTTGCTGTCACTATTACGACCTTTGGTATCTACAACGTAAGTCTGGACTGTGACCTCGGTGATTCCCAAAAAATCCGCACGGTATCCACGACGGTAGAACTGAACCCCGAAAAAGTGCAAGCAGTGTACGTGAAAATGCTCGACGGGACTCTCGTTGATATCTTAACCACCGAGTCCAACTAAGTTCGGATTAAGAGCTACAGGACAAAGCGGAACATCCAGGTTTTGTCTTGGCCCATTCCGGCCTTTTTCTAAAGTAGCGCTCCGTCACTGCATTGTGATCATATGGAGTCCGAATGGCCTGCAATAGATTTTGCAGGCTCGTTTGATTGCCCTGAGACAAATCATCCAGACACTCTTGCAACAAATAATTGCGAGGAATGACGCAAGGATTGCTTCGGTTCATAAGGCTCACGCGATCCACAACGGAGCCCGAATTTCCGCGCAAGGTCTGTTGGTAGCGACCGAGCCAATCTTTAGCCTGAACTCTGACGGAATCCGCTATGACAGGGCTATAAAAGGCTGCAGAAATTTCGGCCAAAACCTCTTCGGCTTCCAAACCGCTTGCTTGCTGAATGGATGTCTTCCCTAAAAGGCGAAAGAACAGGGTCATGTCTATTTCGGTAGCACACAGAACTGTTCCTAAATCACCAATGAGTTTTTTTCTTTCCCGATTCAAGGTCCCAGTCAAACCCAATTTGCGACTCATCATCAAGTGATATTCCTCAACCAAAATCTCCTGGTAGGAATCCAGGACATCGATTAGGGCCCCTTCTTGCCCGACAATGGGCTCAATGGCCTCTGCGAGTCGTTGGAGATTCCAAAGGGCAACGGAGGCCTGGGCGCCGAAGCGATACCGTCGCCGCTCGCGGTCGGTCGTATTAGGGGTCCAGTCAGGATCGTAGACATCTTGCCAACCATAGGGACCATAGTCTACCGTAAGCCCCAAAATCGACATATTATCCGTGTTCATCACCCCATGAACGAATCCCACTCGCAGCCAGTCGACCATGAGCATAGCTGTGGATCTCAGCACTTCCCGAAACCACCCCAGATAGTCATAGGTCCCTTGGTGTGTATGCTGAGGAAAGTGAGTATTCATGACGTAATGGAGGAAGGTCCGAAGCAGATCCCATTCTTCGTTGGCAGCATAGATTTCAAAATGCCCGAAGCGAACAAAAGAAGGGGCCATCCGCGTGGTGATCGCTCCAGGCTCAGCTTCGGGATGACCATCGTAAAACATGTCCCTAACAACATCGTCGCCTGTTAAAACACAACAGAGGGCTCTGGTGGTGGGCACACCAAGAAAGAACATAGCTTCGCTACAAACATACTCCCGCAAAGAGGAGCGTAAGACCGCTCTGCCATCTGCACGGCGAGAATACGGTGTCCGCCCAGCTCCTTTCAGTTGGATTTCCCATCGTTGACCACGCGCGTTGAGAACTTCGCCCAGCGTGATCGCACGACCATCACCAAGCTGCCCAGCCCAATGGCCAAACTGATGGCCACCGTAGCGGGCGGCAAAAGGTTGCATCTGAGGGCAAAGAAGATTACCCGAGAACACACGGGCAAGATCTTGGTCCTTTTCATCTATATCAGCCAAATCAATTAACTCTGCGGCTTCTCTCGACCAGGATAGCATTTCCGGCTTTGCTGCGAATTCTGGTTTTACGAGGCTATAGGAAACAAGCGGCGTCAGGCGAGAAGCCGCACCCCCCGTTTGGTCACCAGGCAGGCTCGCGACGAAGGAGTTTGAAAAATTTAGCTCGCAAATTTGTTTCATCTTATCAAACCTATCCACCATGAAGAACGCGTGCCAATAGCAAGGGATGGTGCAGGATTGCGGACCACCTGCAGGCTCATCATTAAAGAGGATTCAATGACCGCCGGCGGGGAATGTCAAGCGGAGTGGCTGAAAAAAGAAAAAACCTGCCTAAAAGGCAGGTTTCTGGAAAGTTGCGAGCAACATTTAGCCATTCTCTTTAAAAATCATCGCCCCATTCATCTGCGCTGCTACCAGTGTCCTGGGTAGCCGCTGGGGGAGTAACGACGTTCACGTCGGGAGCGACATCGCTGCAAAGCAAATACATGGCATTGACATACCCCGATACGCCTTGGTGATTGATCAAGGCCCAACGGTCCGATCCTTCCCCTAAATCCTCGTCATAAACGTTTTCACCTGTGGCCAAGCGTTCCACCATAGTGGATTCTCCATCCAAAATCTTTCCAATGGGACTGGTGGTCCGATCGGGAGTCTGGCGAATATTTAAGAAGCTATCACCTGAAAGACGTCCCACCATCGCCTGGGTACAGTTCTCTGTTTGGGAAAGCGGCGTTCCGCCTACCGAGCCGCCCGTATTTCCGTCTTCCACGCCCCAACCATTGTTTCCTGATCCATCGCCCCAACCATTGTTTGGGTCTTCTGGGTCAGTCGTAACCCCACCAGATCCTAGATTGTCTTCACTATCATCACCGTTAACAGCACCTATTCCATCCCCTTCGCGGGCGGAGAGACCACCTGGTAATAGGAACAACGCACCCAGCATTAGAATTCGCAAACAAACTTTCATAAAAACCTCCTAAAGGATGTTGATGGACCTATTCGAAATAATCACTGAGTTCCGGAACCTTGGATGCAACACAGCGTCGTTTTTCACATTGCCATGAAACGGCTCGACCTTTGGCGCATCCGTGCATGGTTCCTGCATCCGTGCAAAAATCTTTCCCTGGCGAATCGCTTTCACAAGCGAGATCCATTGCTAAAGGCAATTCCTCAAGGCATTGATCTTGAGTGCCGAATGGACAAGAGGTGCAACCATTTGCGCATATTTTTACTTGCAGACTCCCATCCTGGCCGCATTTTTGTAAGGCGTTACCTGCTGAATTACAAGTCCACAGTTGTTGATCATAATAGGCAAAATCTTCACAAAGCTCGTTTGTCTCCGCTGGCAATGCCCAGGAAACGGTTTTGCTTTGCTGCGCAGCCTGGCCATAAACGGCTTGAAAGGCTTCTTCAAGAGATAAGGATTTTTCATGTAGCCAAGTCGCCAATGCAACTCCAACATACCTAATATGCCAAGGTTCATGCATATAGCCTGTAACGGATTCTTTATCTGCATGGTAAGAAATCACGAAACCGAAACGATGGCCCTGTTCTTTCACCCACTTCCCAGCAGCGCTATCTCCAAATGCTACCCAAGGATTGGTGCCCAGAGTCAAGGTCGTAAGATCCACCACCGTACCAAGCTGGTGTTCACTGTGACCCGCCCGGGCGCTTTCTCGATCCGCTTGCACTTTCCCTAACAGAGAAACCCAGTAATCATAGGTATAGATTTGCGTTTCGTAAGAGCGATAGGAGGAAAGAACCAGGAGCTTTTCACCCGATTCTATGGTGCCAATCTCAAGTAAGTCCAAGAGGGCTTCGAGGGCGGCCGCGCGAAAAAAGTAAGACTGCCCTGGTCTAGCGGTTAATTCTGGGGGCATCAGCTCCAAATCCCCAGCTTGGAAAGGATAAGGCAGAGCAAAATTCTTATTCACCCAGAAAAGCATGTCCTCATCCAGACCGTATTCCAACAGGCGCGCTGGAGCCTCGCGCCTTAGATCAATGGCTGACACTCCATCGTCCACGGCGTCCGTGACAAACAGCAAACGCCAGCCAGGGAAAGCCATTTCATTGTCATAGGACGCATAGGTCATTTTGGCTGCAGCGCAAGGCTGGCCCGCAAATACGAATGCAGAAAGAATCAGCACTGAAGCCAAGTGCCAAGCTAATTTGGAAATCATATTTATAAATCCTCGGGAACATTCTTCCTCAGGTCTAACTGAACGGGGACTGCGATCACAAGGAGATAAGCAAAAGTTATCCTTAAGTGTTCGAGCTCAGCACGACACTTCCGATATTTGCGGACATTCCTTTTGCAGCGCTGTGTGATGGGTTAGAAAGTAAACTGACTACCAGCTTGTACAGTCCCTTTCGCATTGACAAGGACCGAGTCGCCGCCTATACTGCTTGTTCTGCGCAAGCCTTGCGGGGGCGTAGTTAAGTTGGTTATAACGCTAGCCTGTCACGCTAGAGGCCGCGGGTTCAAGTCCCGTCGCTCCCGCCATTCTTTTTAACTAGCTGTATTTACAGCAAAAAATAAGCACCTGTTGATGACAGCCCTGAGCTTCGTAGCTTGGGGCTTTCACATTTTCGGAGGGAGTGATGTGGTACGTAAAATATCTCGTCTCCGCTGTCATCATGCTCTTCACCATTGCCGGCACAGGGGCGTGGTGGTTTTTTGCTGGTCCGGGGCGCTATGGAGAATTCAACGCTGTCAAAGAGCGTCTATCGAGCATCGCGGGCGTCGAGATTATCAATGCTGGAGGCAACGAAGATCTAACCTTTGAAGACATATACGCTACCGTCGAGATAAATGGCATCATCCTTACCTTCCAACAACTGACAACTGACTCCTTCGAGAGTCCAGATTCCATCATCATCTCGCGAGTTGGCTCCTACGTACCGTCTGTACGTGGATGCGCCCGCCTGCAATATAGCCAAATGAGGAAAATAGCAGATGGATCCCGAACTCCGGAACGCTTCTATGGGACGTCTATCGATATCGGGCTACAAGGAGAGTTCGGTAGCATGCTTTCGCCGCCCTACAAAAACGTTCAGGATGTCCTGGCTCGAGCCAACGAGCTCGGTGAACACCTGAGGTCCTGGCCGGCTGAAGCAGACGAAAGATACCTCGACGGCTCCCAAAAAATATACACGTATTGGGTTCAAGCCACCCGTGACGGCGCCTACGAAGGCCCTTGGAAAGACCTGCTGGAAGATTCCCAGTCGGAAAAAGGGAGAGCGGACTACTTCGCCGCTTTACATGATCCACAGAGGGAGCGCTATTGCACTTCCGTTATTGACGGAAGCTCGCACTAATAGAGATGAGACGCACCTGCCAGAGGTTCCGAAGGATTCTAAGGCTCACTGGAGGGGTCCCAGCATGTTCTTAGATCTTCGTTCCAAGAATCCATTTGCGCCATATGCTCAGGCGTTAGATGAAAATCAAACACCTCAAAATTTTCTTTGATTCTCTTTCCATTGCTGGATTTGGGGATCATCACAAGTCCATGCTCAATCCCCCATCGAATAAGCACCTGAGCGTTTGTCTTGCCATAGTTTTTTGCAATGGCGCTGATTTTTGGATCTTGGACCTTTTGGCCATGAGCCAAGGGACTGTAGGCTTCTAGAAGGATCGTATTCGCATGGCAATAGTCCATGAGCTCTTTTTGGTATAGGAATGGGTGAAATTCCACTTGGTTAATAACTGGCTTCTCTTCAAATGTCGCCAGTAGTTCTCGCAAATGAGGAATCATGAAATTACTGACGCCAATAGACTTGGTCAATCCTCTCCGTTTTAACTCTATGAGGGCGCGCCAACTTTCGAGCCGCAGTTCCGGAACTGGATAGTGCACAAGGTACAAATCCACCGCTCCAATTCCGAGTTCGGTCACGCTGCGCTCACAGGCCTTAAGCGCCGTCTCGTACCCCTGATGGGAATTCCAAAGCTTTGTTGTTAGAAAAACCTCAGATCTGGGAATTTTGCTATCGCGGATGGCTTTACCAACCTCAGCTTCATTCTTATAGGCCGAGGCTGTATCGATGTGCCGATAACCTATCTCCAAGGCTGTCCTAACGGCAGAGTAGCAGCTGCCAGGCTCCGTGATCTTCCAGACACCGAGGCCAAGTTGTGGAATTTTCCTGCCATTATTCATAGTCAAATTGAGTTGCACTTTGTCACCTCCCTCAGAAATAGGTTCTGGACTATCACAGGTCACGCGGCTGTTCAAAATGGGAATGGCCTCTTCCGAAACCAATATACCTTAGAATGGGGCCTTAATCCCTTTAATAACCCACCATGACATCTAGAAAAATCATCCATCTTTGCCAGACGACTACAACAGCCTACTCCTAAGATGGGCTAAATCTTTTGTGCCCCCCGCCGAAACAACTTGGACAAAAAGAGCCGGGTCTTATTCCTCATTGGCAACCTTAGCAGACCCACATAGGGAGGCAGAACTGCTGCCGAGGGTTTGAACCCTTAAGCCTCATAGGACCAGATAACTTTTGCAACCTTGTCGAACATTTTTTTATGGAGAAGAATTCATGCGAATCTCAAAAAGAAGCGGCCTTCTATTAAGTATGATTTGCGCCGTACTTCCCAGTTGCGGGAAGGATGACAGCTCCACCGAACCCACAACAGCGCCCACCGCGTCAGGTACCGGCGCTGATACCGATAGCGATCCAGTGATTACCGAAAATATGGAGAATCCTGTTGGA
>JBIKVD010000039.1:0-18239 GCA_044357055.1 Oligoflexales bacterium
TAGCGTTCCATTGTTTGCTAAGAACATTGTCGCAAACTGGGTCTTTTCCCAGATCCTTACCGTGTCTCTATCGGACTTTCTGGCTCAAAACTGAATGAAAGATATGGCAATAAATTTGAGGTTTTAGCAAAAGTTGAGGGGCGCTAAGGTTTTTACCCAGATGCCGATAAAGTGTCCTAGGGGGACATTTATGGGTCAGTGCGTTTACACTCGAAGCCTAAGTTATTTGTCATTGGGGTGCTTGTTCCTCTTAATTAGCGGGTCTTTGTCCGCCGCAACACCTAAGAATAGGAAAGCGAAACAAAGCCAGTATGAATCGTTAGAACCACCTTCTCCTCTGCCGATTGGCGAGCGTAAATATATTATCGACTCGAGAAGGCCTGATGCTTTGATTAAAATTGTGCCTAAAAATCAATTGGTCGAATATGAGTATCTGGGTGACCCCATCATGCCAGGGGAGAGGTCAAAAGCAGCGAAAACCAAGCCCATTCCCAGTAAGCCCTTGCGCGTGCCCAAAATTGTCCGCTTTCAGGAATCAGAAATTGGTCTTCGGGCTATGAAAATCTCAGGACGACAGGCAACACCAAGGGTAAAGTTCTCTCCCGATGAAACTCAGTTAAGGCCGGTACAAGAATCCTTAGAACAGGATTATCTGGAGCAATTATTGGATAGTCCTCGGACCGGAGGCTTGTAATTTAGAAGTGGAGTCATTCTCAGACCCACCAGAAAATCCCAGTATATACCGCTCATTAAATCTAAAGCGATGAAGATAAGCCAGAAGAACACGAGTCCAAGCGAACTCTGGTTCAGAAAAAGCACGTGTTGTCTGCTTTTGTTACTTTTTCTTTATGTATGTTGTATGGTTGCAAGTTCTATCAGTCTTTGGCTGGCTGGTCAATCTAATTTCATAAGGAAGTAAAGCTGAAATGTGGGAGCAAATTTGGAAATTGGACCACCTCCTTTTCCATTGGATCAACGACCAACCCCATCCTCCATGGCTTGATGAGTTCATGCGTGTGGTTTCAGGATCGCTTCTTTGGCCGGTACTCGTGCTGGGTTTTTTGGCTTGGCGTCGATGGAGGCAGCGCGCCTGGGAATGGCGCTTTGTCATCACTGCCGGTTTAGCCGTTGGGATATCGGACGCTGTGAGTACCTATCTTTTGAAGCCGAACTTTCAGCGTTTGCGTCCCTGCCGGCAGGAGGACCTCATCGTGAGAATTGTGGATTCTTGCTCAGGTCAATTTGGCTTTCCTTCTAATCACGCTGCGAATGGTATGGCGTTGACGCTCATCTTTCTGGCCTATTTCGGCAAAACTAAGATGGCATATTTTTGCTTACTGGTTCCAATCTTGGTCAGCCTATCTAGGATTTACCTGGGGGTGCATTTTCCAGGAGACGTGCTGGCAGGATCAGCTCTAGGTGCGGCCATCGCTGCCGCACTCTTACCCCTGAAAAAGCACCTTCAGCAAATTAGAGCTTAGAGAGCCCAAATTGGATCAGCGTTGGGAAACTCTAATTGCATTTGTAGTATTCTGACCCTGGCAGGTAGTCCAACCCATAGTCTTTTTGTGTCACGATAATGCCAGATTTTTCGCCTGATCCCTGAACTTTAAGTGTATTGCAGAGACCAAAGAGCTGGGGGCTTTTCGCTTTGACTTTGGCTTTGATAATGAGTCCACCGTCCCCAGAAACGGCTTTGAACTCCACAGGCCGATTGAATTTGTCGACGAAATCCATTCTCTGGTACTGTTTTACCTCCCCGCAGAGGGCCGTATAAACGAAAACAGTCTGGCCATTGTTGAAAAGGCCAGAACTATTGCCGTTGAGATTAACCTGAAACGAATAGTCGAGCTCGTCCCCATTTACTTGGCCGCAGCGGTCAATCCACATTGGTTTCAATTTAAACTGAGCGAGGACATCATCTACAGTAGAATATCCGCCTGCAGCTGAATAACTGCATTTATCAGGGCCTGAGACGATACCTGCTTTAGCGAGATCACTTTGGCAAAAAGTCTGAAAACGCTGCACAAAGGCATTCTGATAGTCGGTCATTTCCCCTTCACGATTAGGGACGGTTTCCAAAGGTAGAAACCCGTCGATACGGTGGTCCCGCAGGATGTTTCCGCTAGCAGAAATATCAGGAAGGTACTTCGCCACAAACTTAGCGGGATTTCCTTCTAGCAAACCTAGCAAACTGATGTCCACATTAGCGCCCCAACTGATACGTGAGTTTTTGGTAATGGTAATGGGGATGGCTGGCAAGGACTTGCTTGCATTGACGCCAGAGCGTTTGAAGGCAAATTGTACGATAACGTCAAAAGCGCCCAAGCTCTCGCTGTAAGAGTATTGCCCACCAACGGCAATCGGAGCAGATTCTTTCACTTGGGTTTTTAACACCGAGTCCTCTGACCCCGGGTCACTTTCGCTGCAAGTGACGGCCAAACCACCGCAAGCCTGGATGCTGGACTGAGTGTCTGCCTTGGAAATAATGGTTATGGAAGAAATAGAAAGTGGCAGCAAGCTTGCATCATTTTGTTGAAGGCTCGCGGTGAAGAATTCGGGGAACATTCCGATGGCAGCGTAGGTTTGCTCCATGATTTTTGCTTTAAGAGCTGCGGCGCTCTGCACTTCGCCATGGAGACCCACCTTTTCAACCTGTGAAATATCATCAACTCCAACTGGCACTTCTTTACTGGAGCTTTCCGGAACGCTGCCCGACTTGCAGGAGAATGCTATCAAGGACATTGCAGCGAAAGAAAGCACCCATGACTTTGATGGCTTTTGATGCCCAAGGGCACTGTATGCTTCGAGGGGACACAAAGCTTTCGATCCATTCATAATAGAGCCCTTTTGTATGCAAGAAAATTTGATTTGAGTTCTTGATATAGAAGTTATCAGAGATCGACATCAGAGGCAATTTTAGGGCCCCGTTTGCCAGCCCTCAGACCTTGGACTCGGCATCTTTCGCTTAGATCCTGATACAAGGAATCATCCCGATTACAATTCACCGCGAAAATCAAATAAGAGGCTCGGTTGCTTGCGTGATTGCTGCGGCGTCGAACCATAGAGGACGACTAAAGCGGTGAGATTGAGTAAGGGAACTTCGCCGGCGCCACTCACAGATCCGCCTACAGGCAGGCTCAGCCCAGTACCCCCCGCCCGGTAAAGTGACTTTTCAGCTCTGGGATCCATGGCCACATCATAAAAGACTCGCCACTTTACCCGGCTTTTGAGGACCAGCGAATCGCCGCCACGAAGCCAAGGAATCGGCAAATAGAGGTCTTGGCTGGCACTCAATAACTCATCGAAGCGAAGGGCGGAAAACCCATCGAGTCGATGGGCCGCACCATCCTGATCGGTAAGGAGAAACCTGGCTTGATCAGGAGCTAAGGGTGAGAAACTTGCAAAACCGGCAAATTGCCTCAGACGCAGGGCAAATCCATGGGGGAGAGCGCATGCCGTCTGCATTCTAAAGCTGGCTCGTTGATAGTCAAAACCCTCCTGATGGCTCTTTAGGGCCTTCTCTAACAGCAAAAGGTTGCTTAGATCGCAGGCAGTCCTAGAGAAAGGAGGTTTCGTTTTGAGACCAAACTGAAGAAGGGGGTGTCTTGAACTCGGATCGCCCAACTGAGAAAGAAATTTTAAGCCCAGTTTGCCCCCGAGCGAGGTATGCATAGGCATCAAAGGCGCTAGCTCAAAGGACAAACCCATGCTCTGGGTTTGAAAGTAATCTCGTCCATAGGACACAGTCCATTTCCCACCTTTGATCCAAGAGGTCGGCTGGCTTGATTGCAAGTTAGCGGCAAAAAGATCATCGCTGGGGGCATACTGGAGATTTCCTAACACCAAGGGGTGTAGGTATTTCATCGTCGAGAGCCCTAAACCCCAGGTGAACGGCTCGCTCGGCCTGCGGAAGAAATAGGGTAACCATAAGAGGGCATATTGATCATCGGGTAAGGTTCGCAAGGTCCCGGGGAAAAAGCGCAAAGCAGGGGAAACGGAACGATTATTGAAGCGATTGACATCAAAGAAGGCATGGGCATCCTCCACTGTGACCCAATCTGGATCTCCTTGAGTGGGGATTTCGCCTTTGAGCTCGTCAGTCGAACCCAGGGAGCTGTCCGGGTCTTGGTTAGAATCTGGGTCTGGCTTGAGAAAATGGCGGTTGAGCTTATGGTCCTGCCACTGCACTGGCACTGGGAGATGAGCGCTGTTTCTCACACGGATTCGCAGCAAGGACTTGGGCTCTGTCGGAGTGGAATCAGACCTTCGCTCGTCTAAGGAAAGAAATTCAAAATCACTGAACCCATTTTGTCGCCAAAGACGACTCAAGGCCAGATGTGGGGTAATGAGAAAATCGGGTGCAGGCTCGGCAGCCATGGAGGCTAAAAAGGAAGGCGGAGTCATGACCTGCGGCACATGAGCTTGATGGTATTTTCGTAAAAATCCTAAAACCCACTCATCTCCAAAATACTCTGCAAGGACTCGCAGGGCAAAGAATTGCTTGAGGTACAAATAGCCGGATTGCTCGGCAAAATTTGGGCTTTTCCCATCTTTCATAAGAAAGGCATGTGGATCCTGTTGATGCAAGTGTGCGGCTAAGATTTTTTGGAATTGGAGATAGTCAAATTCCAGGACTTGCAGACGCCCGGCAAAGAGATTTCGATGTAGTCCATTTTCCCAGTGATAGATCCAATGGGCGCTAAGCCAAGTGTTGATGCCAAGCGACAACCAATCGTCCGCAAATCGCTCGGAACGTAACGCGCTACCCCACCACTGCCTGACGCCGCCATAGACAGCGGACCAAAGGCCCCAGTGGCTTTGCTTCCACTGCATTTCGAGCATGCCTTTTTCTTCCGGATTGTGAATGAAAACGAATCCAGGAATATCATCTCGCCTGAGTTGATTAGACACTAGGACATGTAAATCAGGCCAGGGCAGAGGGCCAAACTTTTCCCTAAGGTAGTGAAAGAGTTCCAAGAGCATCGAACCAGGCAGTGTTGGCGAGTTTTGCAAATAAACTTTTCCAGGCGCAAAGTCTTCGACCAATAGCTGGTTATATTTATCATCGAGGAGCCACACAAAAGCTAAACGATGGAGGCTACTGCCCCGCAAAGAGAAGCTCCCTTCGGTATTGGTATGCCCCGGCCCGAGGGCAAGGTAACCTGCCAATTGGGGACCCTTGACGGAAACTTCCGCAGGCGCCAGCTGGCCCACCATGTCGTCCTCGCTAGTAGCACATGAGTCAAGGGGTAAGGGATAAAAATAGTCCATGAGGATAAATTCTTGGTCCTCTGGATTTTCCGCATTGTAAGCAGAAAATTGAAAAGAGATCGTGGACTTCAAATCATCCGCGATAGTGAGTCGCAGGATAAAGGGAATAGAATGATCAATTTCCAATCCTTCGGCCGCGCTATCAAATTGCATCGAGCTGCGTCTCAAGTACGCTTGCTGGGTCTTTCGCTCCTGATTTAGCACTCTAGTCATGGAGGGCGTTCGATAGGGAAACCCCGGGTCGGCAAAAGGCAGATAGAAGCAGATTTCCCGAATGGGATTGCTTTGGGTATAGGTGACGACCCCGGAATATCGCAGACCGTCTCCTTTTTCTTGCTGCAAATCGGTAATTTCGATCTGAAGTGTCTTGTTTGCTGGCCTGCCGGCATGGAGAGGCTCGGATTGAGCAGAGGCGAAGGGAGAAAAAATCAAGAATAAGACAGTCCAACCGAGGGGTCGAAACAGAGGAATTATCTTTGAAATCAGCTCCATGAACGGAGGCCTTCTTCAAGGAGTCTGAGATTGGGGTTTCTCCACTTCAATCCTCTTCGGGGAAGAAACGGGTCTTCTTGCGAGCCGCCTCTACTAAGATGGGTGCTGGCTGAAAGCGCTTGCCATATTTTTCCGCATACTCTTCAAGTTTTTTGACGATGGTGTCGGCGCCCTGCAGGTCGACGTATTTAAAGGGGCCACCCCAAAATGGGGGGAACCCGAGGCCAAAGACTGCACCCACATCGCCATCATAGGCTTTGCTTAGCACTCCCTCTCCTAGGCAGTGTGCAGACTCGTTCACAAACTGCAGCACACAGCGATCGGCGACTTCTTGCTGAGTGATTTGGGAAGGATTGTTTGGGGTAATGCCGAGGATTTTGTAGACGCTTTGATCCACGGAACCCCTTTTCCCATTCTCATAGTGATAGAAGCCTAATTGATTCTTTCGCCCCTTTCGCCCGGATTCTACCAGAGGGGTTAAACCGTCAGGAATATCGAGTCGGTCATGAAAGGAAGCCTTGATGGTTTCCAAGACATGCATCCCGACATCGATCCCAACTTCATCGATCAAGGTAATCGGACCGACTGGGAAACCGATTCGCGTCAGGGCTTTGTCAATAAACTCGATGGGCACGCCTTGGGAAAGGATGCCAGCAGCTTCGGCAATAAAGAATGCCAGAGCTCTCGTGGTGTAAAAGCCAGGGCTGTCCTTAACCACAATGATCTGTTTGCCCATGGCTTGACCGACCTCAAAAGCCCTACCAGCAACCCAATCAGCGGTTTGATCTGTAACAATGATTTCGAGCAGCGGCATTTTTTCAACTGGTGAGAAGAAATGCATGCCACAGATGCGATCTTTGTGGGCCGTATTTTTGGCGATTTCTGCTAGAGGCAACGCAGATGTGTTGGACGCGAATATCCAGTCCTTATTCCCGTGTTCTTCGCTGAGATTTTCAATATTGCGCAGGATCTTTTGCTTCAAACCCATGTCTTCAAAGACGGCTTCGATGGCAATATCACAGCGTTCAAAGCCTTGGGGAGAAAGGGCTGGGGATATAAAAGCCATCTTTTGTTCCATTTCGAACTTTTTGATGCGCTTTCGTTCCAACAATTTTCGAAAGTAGCTACGGCTACCAACCATGGCCCTTTGTAAGGACTCATGACTTGGATCCGACATTAGCACTCTCATACCTCTGTCAGCACAAACGGTGGCAATGCCAGCACCCATAAACCCCGATCCTACCACTCCTATGCACTTGGCTTTTTCCTTGCCAAATCTAGCGCGAACGGCTTCTTGATAGGGGTTCTTTTTCAAAGCTGTGGTTGCAAAAAACAGGTGCACAAGGCTTTTGCTTTCGCTAGTGACGAGAAGTTCGCCAAACAAAGCTGCTTCCAGTTGCAGTCCTTCCTCAATGGGACGATCGAATCCTCTGAAAATAGCTTCTAAGGCCTTGTAGGGTGCGGGATAGAAGCCTTTGCTTTTCTCTTCGACCATTTCTTTGGCCTTTGATGCCATGAACTTTCGACCAATCGAATTGCTTTCTAAGGCCCATTTTGGCAGGGTCACGGAGACGTCAAAGGCTTTAGCCTGCCCTTTCGATTTTCGCGTTTGCAAGGCCAAGCTTTGAGCTTCTAGCTGCAGAAGATTTTCTGGCACTTTAGCATCTATGAGACCTAGCTTAAGCGCTTTAGCAACGCGGACATTCTTGCCAGTTAAGATCAAATCTAGGGCATCTTGAATCCCAATCAAGCGAGGTAGACGCTGAGTTCCACCAGCACCGGGGAGCAGGCCCAGTTGAATCTCTGGCAACGCTAGTACGGTTTTTGGCGTGTCAGCCGCTACTCGCCAAGTACAGGCTAGCGCAAATTCGAGACCGCCGCCCATACAATTGCCTTTGATGGCGGCGCAACTAGGCTTGCCGAGGGTGGCGACCTTATGAAAAACACTCTGCAAAAAGCGTGAACCCTCAGTCGCTTCCGCGACGGTATTAAGGCGTTTGAATTCCTTAATATCGGCCCCGACAATAAAATCCTTTTTAGCTGAGACAAAAACAACGCCTTTTACGGAGCTGTTCTGTTTCAGATCATCAAGGGTCTGGTCTAATTCCCGAATAAAAGCTTCGTTCAAGACATTGACTTCGGCGTCATGCATGTCAAAAGTTACAATGGCAACGCCGTCTTTTTGGGTTTGCACCTGGATATTTTTTTTCACAGAAGAACTCCTGTAGCATTCAGATCGGAAAAGGCACTATTGCCCGCAATTTTCAATCAACATCGCTCCCGCCATGGCACCCGCGGCGCACACAGCGATCAAGCCCCAGCGCGCCTGACGTCGCTGAAGCTCATTGGCCAAGGTCGTAACCAGGCGGCCTCCGGTGGCACCAAAGGGGTGTCCAATAGCTATCGCCCCGCCATTCACATTCAGTTTTTCCAGAGGAATTTCCCCGAAGGCATTTTCGCCAAAGTATCGCTGGTTGAAGTCATTGGAGCGCATGGCTTCAAGACAACTTAAGACTTGAGCGGCAAAGGCTTCATGAATCTCGATAAGATCGATGTCAGACAATTTGAGCTTATTCTTTTTGAGAATGTAAGGAATGGCCAAAGCGGGTCCAATGAGTAACTGCTCATAGGGGTCTATAGCAAGAAAGACCGAATCGACGATGCGCGCTTTCGGAATGAGACCCAGGGATTTAGCCCTGGCTTCATCCGCGATTAAGGTGACGGCAGCCCCGTCGGTCATGGGCGAGGCGTTTCCCGCAGTGATCGTCCCGTATTGGCGATCAAAGGCCGGCTTCAGCTTGGCGAGGGCTTCCATGGTGGTGTCGGAGCGAGCTAAGTTATCCTCTTTTATGGGATCAAAACGCGGCGACGGAAACATCGGAAAGATTTCTTGTTCAAACTTGCCTGAGGACATGGCAGCCGAAGCGAGCTTATGGGATCTCATGGCGAATTCGTCTTGAGAAGAGCGAGCGACCCCGTTTTTTTGCGCCATAGCTTCTGCATGCTGTCCCATGGTCAGTCCCGTCATGGGCTCAGTAAGACCTGGGGCTTGGGGCAACCAACTTTTTACATCAAAATCGGCCAGCATTTTTAGTTTGTCAGCAGGGCTTTTAGCCCTCGACAGTTTAGTTAAAAATTGACGTGCTTTTTTCGAGTAGACGATAGGCACGTCACTCAAGCACTCCGCTCCGCCGGCTACGACCATGTTCGCATTCCCGCACTGGATGCTGCGGGCGGCGTCGGTAATCGTTTGAAGACCCGAGGTGCAGGCGCGGTTGAGAGTGTAGCCATGGATATGAGTCGGCAAGCCAAGGTTAATCACCGCGTCACGTGCAAGGTTTCCATTCTTTGTTTGGGGAACGACCACTCCGGCGATCACTTCGTCTAGTTCAAAGGGATCGATGCCCGTCTTGCGAATGAGACCATCCACGGTTCGGCTAAAAAGCTCTAGAGCGTCAGCATCATTGTAAACCCCAAAGGATTTAACAAAGGGGGTGCGTAGGCCATCAATAAGGACAGGTCGACCACTGCCCTGGTAATTAAGGCTTTCTACCAGTTTTCTTCGTGTCATTTGTATCGCTCCTATGAATCTGCTCTTATTTGTAAGCTCTATTCGCCATGGAGTCAAAGTACACTTTGATTTTCTTCGGAGAGTTGTCGCCTTTGTGCCTACCAAATTGGCATTGACCGTTAGGAATGCTGTACAATGAGACTCAAGGTTTCCTTGGTCGCCCATCCATGGTGAGGTCATTCATCGTGCTAGCTCCATATTGGTACTTTCTTTTTATCTGCTTTGCTGCCTGGGCATGTGGAGAATCTGGGTCCCCGGAAGGCCCTCTAGGTCCTTCTCAGCAAGAGCAAGAGGTAGTAGAGGATGTTGAGGACAGCCCCAGCTTTCAATTTACTCAATTGCCTTCCCACTTCTTTTCTTTTCAGGCTCCAGAAGGCTTAGCATGCCTATCGCAGCATGTGGGCTCGACCCTCGCGCAGGAGCCCGGTTTTTTTATCGATAGAGAAATCGTTAAAGAGGGCAGCTATATTCAGTCGGCAGCCTTGCTTACAGCGAGCCAAGATAGATCACTGCACCTGTGGGTTGCAGCAGGGAATCTCCATTTTCTTGCGCGTACCCCCGTCAAAGAGCCCTTGGCCCTGGAAATGGATTTGTTTGGCTTGGTCCGAAGTGCGGACAAGTTGCGAATCGAGCTGCGGAAGCAAGTTCAATTTTCAGAGTTAGGAGCTTTCGGCAACGAGGATGGACAGGCAATACCCACCTTGTTTGGTAAAGTACAAAAACATATTTTAGATGGTAGCGAAATCTATCACTTCGAGATCCCGCTACGGAAAATTGGGGACGTGCTTTTTTGGCCCAATTTTATGGTGCGTGTTCGAAGCCATAGTCAGGCGCGCGATATAGCCACTCGAAATTACGAGGGAATTCTTGCTGCCAGCGATGGTGGCATGACAGTGGCCCAATGTGCTGATTGGCGTCAGCATCCTGGAAACGCCACGACCCATGGCTTGATTGCCAAATCTGAAGGTATGAGTGAAAGAGGGACGCGGGCACTGAATATCGCTCGGGAAGCCATTTCTGAGAGTCTCCGGCTCTTTGGCCGTTTGGCGGCAAAACGCGATATTCCCTTCGTCGTCAGTGATGAGCCCTGGGAAACGACACCGCAACAAATACTAGGATCCCTGGGTGTTGCTTTGCAAAGCGACCGCCTTATGCCGTTTTATTCTCAAGACGACGGTAATTTATCAGTCTACGTTCAAGCCTTGCTTGGATTCTGGCTTCATCAACTTTACGGAGTTTGGCCTGCCGCCGCTGCGCACGAGTTGACGCAGCAAAGCTTGAGTCTGGCAGTGAGTTTCGTTCAGATAGAAAAGAGCTTCGGTAGGATTCAAAGTTTGATCTGGTACCATCATTTGGCACTGGAGAAAAACCTTGCACCTATAGCAGTCCTTTACGGTTGGGCTCTGGCGCAGCTTCCTTTGGATACTCTGAAGCAAGATCTGGAGGAATTGACGACGATTATGGCTTTAGACCCGTCACCTGATCTTCGCTTGCATGAGCTGCTTGGCGATCGGTTTCCTCGGCTACTTGAGCTCGCCCAGCGAAGTGGGTCGCCATCCAGTCCCTTGCAAAGTTCTGACCTATTGGCCGATGGCGATCAAGACGGACTGAGCGATGTTTTGGAAGCGGTTACGAATAGCGATCCCCAGCAGATCGATACGGATGGGGATTCTTGGAATGACTACAGTGAGTATCTTGCAGGTAGTGACATGCTCTCGGCTTTGATAAAAGCTAACGCGCTCATACAAGATGGCTCCCTTAGGGATTGGTTCGAATTGATGCCCAACAAGATTGCCAAAAAAGAGCTTCAGACCGGCGAATGCCCGTCCGGAGCGCAACTGGGGTGGTATGGTGCTGTTGCCGAAGAAAGGCGGGTGCTGCTTGCCGGAAACGCGTTGAATAGGCCAGATCTGGGTAACTTGGTTTGGATTGTCAAGATTCTGATACCAGAAACTCAGAGTAATTTTAGCTTGCGTGTCGATTCATCCAAACCACAAGTCGTGATGACGGCGAAGATAGGAAAGAGTGCCGATGCTGAGGCCCGAGAACAAACGAAACAGTCCCATCAAGGGCGAGTCCTAGGAGCCGACGCCTTTGAGATGGTTTTTGATGGTGGATCTTTTGGCCTTGAAAACATCAATTTCGCGCAGCCGGGTCTTGCGACAGTGCAGATTCAATTAATCGAAATGGTGGAAGGCCAGGAAGTTCTTTGTGACACCACCAATGAGTTTTCTCCGGTAATATCCTCACCCTGAGCAAACCATCGTCATCCTGAGCGCAGCGAAGGACCTCGTCAGTCAACCCCGAATTTCTTCGTTGCGTCTTATTCCAAACGTTGCGAGCGAATACTTGCAAGGACCTTCTCAATGATAACCCGGTCGTCGTTTGACAATCCCCGGAACACCCCTCCTAAGCGAAAACGCTTATTGTCAAACCATTTGACCTCTACGGGCACCGTAAGACGCGCAGGAGAGAGAATGCCTAACGGGGACAAAGGAATACTAATCCAAAGCAGGTGGTGGGGTTGCACATGGACTTCGCCCGTAAACTCGATCTTAAAGCCCTGAGTGCTGAGATCTAAGAGGACCGCGCTTTCTGCGAAGAAAGGCAACCACCGATGTCTCCGAACCTCTACTAGGGCATGGGATACATACCTTTTCGGTCGGGGAGCAGAGACCTGTTTGAGTAGTTCAGCCGAGCTGGTATTTTCTTCTGACACTTGTGTATCCTCTTTTCGGATGAATAACAGTATTATAGGACCAGATTAGAGCAAAAGAAACCGCAAGTCACATTTCTATGCAGGACTCATGACCATGATTGGTGAATCAAAGGTTGCAAATCGAACGCTTCCACCGAGAGTTCGAGTGGTGGTGATAGGAGGTGGCATCCATGGGGTTGGCATGCTCCACGACATCGCCACAAGAGGATGGAAAGATTGCCTGCTGCTGGAGAAAAATACCATAGGCAGTGGGACCTCATCAAAAAGTTCTAAATTGATCCATGGAGGATTGCGTTATCTCCAAAGGATTCAGGATTACCCACTTGTTGCAGAGGGTTTGCGTGAGCGTGCCCATCTCATTCGGCTGGCACCAGATATCGTGAAACCCCTTCGCATGGTCCTTCCCATTCGCAAGGGAGCCTACTTTGCCAAATGGAAATACAAGATAGGTCTGACCCTTTATGATTTTCTCTCTGGGAAGTTACGTCTTGCGAATCATCAAGCTTTGACACACGAGCAATTGCTCTCCGAATGCCCGCAACTCAATCCCGATGGCTTTTCCAGCGGTTTTGTCTATTGGGATGGGCAAACGGACGACGATAGTCTCGTTCGTCGAGTTGCTGCTTCGGCCATAGGACTTGGTGGGCAGATCCATGAAGGAGTCAAAGTAAAGAAGATCCAAAAGGATGAAGATGGGTTCCTTGTGTCGGGGCAAGACGAGCTAGGAAAGGCCTTTCAGGTTAGCTGTCGGTATGTCATTAACTGCGCTGGACCTTGGGTAGAGGAAATCGTCCTTGAACATGAGTTGACTCCTGCCATGCGCGGACTGAATAACAAAGGAAGCCATCTCCTGATTCCGGATAAGGGCTTCAGAACCGGTCTCTTTCTTGAGTCTCCGGCGGACAAACGTATCTTTTTTGTTCTGCCTTGGCAGGGATACACTTTGGTTGGAACCACGGAATTGGAATTCAAGAGTTCTCCGGATGAAGTAAGGGCCAGCGAGGAGGAGGTCGATTACATGATTGGCCTATATAACAAGTATTTTTTAGAGAAAATTAACCGTCAAGACGTCTTAAGAACCTTTTCAGGCCTTCGCTGGCTGGCAAAGGATTCGAGTCAAGGTTTGTCTGCTACCTCTCGCTCGATCGAAGTGGAAGAGGCCATGACTGAGAAAGGCTTGCTGCTGACGCTCTATGGCGGCAAGTTAACCTCCTACCGCCGGGCATGCGAGAAAATCGTCGATAAGGTTTTCCAGCATTTTGGAGAATTCGAGAGGTCGCGCACTCTTTTGGCAGAATCATGGGCCGGTGAGGGTGAATACTTTGGGGGTTATCGGGAGGTACTGGATCGCTTCGACCCATAAGTCAAGTTTTCGTTATATTTCAGATGCTTAAAGCGTAACTGATCTTGTATTGGGTATCGTCAGAGCCAGCATAACCACTAGCTTGGAAAATGTCTTTAACCTTGAATTCAAAAATGACGCTGTGCTGTCTGATTTTGTAAGCGACATCGCAGCTGTAATTGGACTTCAGATGCCAGTAGTGCAAATTCAAGGAGTATTTTGCCAGGGTGTGATGCTTGAGGTCTAAGAGTGAGGTCCGTTCTGCCTTGCCGCCATCAATATAGATTTTTTGAACTTTCACTTGTTGGACCAGCGGTACGGTAAAAATGTGTCTTTTTGTGATGAGAGGGGCCGTCCATTCGCGACTAATATTCAGACTGTAGAGTCCATCAGCTTGCGTAAGGTGGGCCGAAAAATAGCCCTTATTGCCATTGCGCACAGGAGCCAGCTTCATACTAAAGTTCGGGCTGGGAAGGCTCTGGCCTAAGTGCTCGTCAGCTCGCGTTGCAACCGTTTTGTCAGCTGCTAAATCGATGGCCGTGGCTTCATCGTGAACTTCGCCAATCGTCCAGTCGTAGTCTTCGGTTAAATCCTCTTGCGAATTGGTTTCACTTTGGTGAATCATTTGATCGCGATTCATCGCAGATTTTTTGACAATACGGGGAGCGAGATCATAGCGGACGAATCTGGGTGCTTTGACTTCTTCGGTCTTGTGGTTGGAGCCGGTAAGATTGAAATCCATGCTCACGCCTTTCTGAATCTTTTCTAAAAAGGTGAGGGAGCGTTCGATTTTCTTGCCCGCAACGTCGATACTATCCTGACCCAAAAGGTTCATTGCGTGTTCACTATCTGGATTTGTGTATTTAATTTCCCGTTCCAGTCCCAGATGGTAGTGATACTCCTCTTTGCTCATTTGTTTGAAGCCAGAGACGTATTTATAAAACCCACGGTTGGCAGAGTTTTGATTTTTCGTTACGTCTGAAGCTACAGAAAGAAGCAATCTTGACATAAGAAAGTCAAAGCCGGGATTAGGACTTTCTGGCAGACTCGTACTTGGTTTCCTAAAAGAGTTTTGCACCTCAAACGATCGTTCAGCCCGCTCTTGTGCCGCAACAGGCTTTCCCAGTGCTGAGATGATCAGAAGCGCGATGAGCGGAAGGGATACTCCATTCTGCAGGGCTCCTGGATTTGCCATTTGCATATCATCCCTCTTGCTCAACACGACTTACACCTATCCTCTGTAATCTTAATTGACCCACCTAGGTGGCCGGTCCCCGTGAATACCTTGTTCTTGGCATCAGTTATTGCAACTCTCGGGCCTGGAAATAATTGCCAATATATCAAAGGTTACTGATGGTTATTTGGTTTCGCAGTCCAGACTGCTTGAGCTGTCCTTAGACACTGCCCAAGAATTTGACAGCGCCGGAGTTTGAAGGGAACTCATGTTCCTCAGGGGCGAACCGATATAAAAAAGCTCATGTTGACAGGGCCTTGGCCCTTGGCGAACTTTGAAGGACACACCGATGCTTCCCCAGGATCTAGCGCCTAAATTGCTAGGGTTCTTGTTGCTGGTGCAACTTTGGGGGTGCTACCCCGTTAGGCAAGCCTACTATCAGAACAATCTCTATAATGGGCGTCGCAAAGTCGCGGAACTAAAGGCTGATCCTAAGTCTGATCCCATTCTTGTGGACAAGTTAACTGAGTTGGAAAGGGTGTTGGATTTCGCAACTCTGCACGGTTTGACGGTCGAAGAAAATTATCGCTACTACATTGATATCGGCACCAAGCCCGTGTCCTATTTGGTAAAGGCAGCAGAGCCTCTCGCTTTTCGCTTCAAAACCTGGTGGTTTCCCTTTGTCGGTACCGTGCCCTATCTCGGCTTTTTTTCCGAGCGAGAACGAGACGAAAAGGCTCACGAACTGGCTGGGGAGGGGCTCGATTTGCACCTGACCACTGCGGCCGCTTTTTCTGGCCTTGGCTGGTTCGAAGATCCGATCTATAGCTCGATGTTGAAACGCACACCTGCGGGCTTGGCGCATTTGTTATTTCATGAACTAACCCATCGGACCTTCTGGGCAACCGATCGTGCGGAATTTAACGAAAACTTGGCAGAATTTGTAGCGGATCTTCTGCTGGAACGGTATCTCATGGAAACCGGACGCGAAGAGGAGTATCAGTTATTCCTCGCAAGAAAGCGTGAGGAAGTTCTTTTCATGACCTGGATTCGTGACTTGAAAGCGGCATTGGACAGAGTCTACAAAGAAAATTTGTCTCCAGCTCGAAAGAGCTTAGAGAAGGAAAGGACCCTCTCCCTGTTCCTATCGCTGGAAAAGCGGCCAAAATTCTCGGGATCCTGGGATCCCGTTGCATCTTACACCTGGAACAATGCGACGATTATGAGTTTTGGGATGTACGGCATGAACGTTGAGACGATCGGCAAGGCTTATCGCTGTTTGGGTCGCGAATTGTTAGATTTTCTTTCTGCACTGACAGACTTGCAGCAAAACGAACCAGCAGCTTTGGAAGATCTTGAAGAGGCATTTTGTGGATAACTTAAGGTGGCAGCCCACATGAACGAGAGCGAATCCATCACAGAAAAAGAGGACTCGTTGCAGCTGCGCCTCGAAGCCATGCTTTTTAAGCGTGAATTTGTGCACCTGCGTCACCTGCTTAATGACGCAGAAGTGGCCGATATTGGCGAAGTCGTTTCTCGCATGCCTTACGAAAACATGTTGATATTATTCAGATTAACGCCAAGACAGCGGCGTTCCGATATTTTTGCCTATTTGAGTGAAGAAGCTCAAGGGGTCCTCGTGCAAGAGCTCCCAGAGCTAGTGGTCACCTCTTTTGTTAATGAGATGGACTCTGATGATCGCACCCGCCTGATAGACTCTCTGCCCGACTCAGTGCGTAGCGTTCTTCTCGCTAAGCTTGCACCGAGAGATAAAGAAAGGGCTTTGCGGCTTCTGAGCTACCCGGAGAACTCTGTTGGTCGCTTTATGAGTACGGAATTTGTGGCTCTTACTTCTACCATGTCGATTCAGGAGGCCATGGCCTATGTGCGGTGGCGACTTGCGGAGAGCCAACAAGAGATCGATCTCTTTTATGTCATTGATCGAAAAGGATGGCATCTTGGAGAGATCAAACCAAGTGCGCTCATTGCAGCGGATCCTCTGACCCAATTGATTGATGACGTCTGCAAAAAAACGGATATCCAGCTGTCTGCCTTTGATGACCGAGTTGTGGCGGTTGACTTGTTCAGAAAGTACGATCGGGCCAGCTTCCCGGTGGTGGATCAAGCCAAAAAGTTAATTGGCTACGTGACCTTTGATGATGTTTTTGACGTGGCTGAGGAAGAAGCAACGGAGGATATACAGCGGTTTGGTGGGCAAGATAATCTGGAAGATTCCTATTTTCGCACCTCTATCCCTACCCTGATGCGAAAGCGCGCGGGATGGCTGGCCTTGCTGCTTTTTGGCCAGCTTTTTACCGGCATGGCCCTAAAAATTTATGACCTGGACATAGCGAAGCTGGGATTTGTGGTGTTCTTTCTACCCTTGATGCTTTCTGCGGGCGGTAATTCAGGTTCTCAGGCCGCTTCCATGATTATCCGGGGCTTGGCGGTCAGGGAAATGAATCTTAGTGACTGGAAACGTATTTTCGTCAGAGAGCTGATCACGGGAATAGGCTTGGGTACCCTGCTTGGTGTCATGGGAATGGCGATAGCCGCTTTTTGGGGGTATCCCCTGCATGTTAGACTCACGGTTTTTTTGGCGCTGATTGGCGTGGTAACCACTGGTGCTACTCTAGGATCCATGATGCCGATTATGATCAAGTCTATTAAACAAGATCCTGCTGTGAGCTCCTCGCCCTTCATCTCCTCTATTCTTGACTTTGTTGGGGTGATGATTTTTATCAACATTGGCTTGTGGCTAGCGAATGTTCTCCTTTAGGAATCAAACGCGTGTACATTGACGACCAAATTCTAGCGCGGGCTGGCGAGGACTTGGTGCTGGAAATTTGGGTGCCGAACGAGGCCATCGTCGTTCTGGGAGCCGCGAATCAAGCGGAGAGAGAGTTGCATCTTGCAGCTTGCGACAAATTGACGATTCTTAAGCGGGCTGGCGGTGGCGGAACAGTGGTCTTGTATCCAGGCTGTGTGATTATTAGCCTTGGCTGCTGGGTGAAAAACGCCTTTCACAATAGCGACTACTTTCGCAAAATTAATCACGCTGTGATTGAGGCGCTGGGAAAACTGTGGCCAGGGCTTCAGTCACTTTCGCAAAATGGCTTTAGCGATATCGTTTGGGGCGAGCAGAAGGTGGCGGGCACTTCGCTTTTTCGCAGCAAGCATTATTTATTGTATCAGGGATCCTTGCTTGTAAGCTTAGATATGCCGCTCATTCAACGAACCCTTGCACATCCATCTGTAGAACCGTCTTACCGACAAGGCAAATCCCACGAATCGTTCTTAACGAGTCTAGATCAGTTAGAACCAGGTCTAGTCCCGAAGGCGGTTCGGGACGGGCTTGCCAAGCTACTGCCTAGCACGCTGCAAGAGAATTTAGCACTGGACCTAGTAGAGTCGGATGTCAATCACGCCGCCTATTTGCGACAACGGGCCCAGCGCAACCTTTGATGACAAAGCGCTTTTGATCAAAATCTGAGTGTCATTCGTCCTTATGAATGACTTGACATAGCTGCATTGCTGTATTACATATATAAAACAGCGATGTCGAAGCGCTTGTTCACTTCGTTCAAAATATCAGATGGTTGCACGAGTCACGCTAATATGACATATCTTAAAAACGGCTTCTATGATAAATTCTGGCGCACTTTTA
>JBIKVD010000408.1:0-3649 GCA_044357055.1 Oligoflexales bacterium
GAGGCACCGTACCGGCAGCTCCTTCCTTTTTTGCCGCTGGGTCTTGGTATTGTGCTCCAAGCCGCAGTATGGCTTCATTCACTTTCTGCATGTTGCCTAACAAAAGCGCTGATTCAATATTTCCTCGGTGAACACCCTCGGGCCAGGAAACCTCCACTTTGGCAATGAGCAACACCGGATCATCCCCAAATACCTGCTCGATAATGGGAGCCAAGGCATCCCCCATACCATCTTTCTGATTCTCGCCATCATCGCTTTCTTTGTCCTGGTCCCCTTTTAAACCCCCTGACAGGATCTCGGTCAAAGGAAGCTTCCATTCTTTTACAGTGAGATTGACGCGGTAGTCTTTCAAGCCCTCCGCTTTAAAGTCTTCATCGTATTTGCGATTCAAGAGATCTTTGAACGCTTCCGCAGACTGAGCATCTAGTTCGACTTGCGACAACATCTGACGCGCAATTCCTATCGCCTGGGTAACATTGCGGCCGTAGCCGGAAAAATAGATCGCATTGCCTTGAACACTTGCCACTTCCAGGATAATCGCGGCAATCAGTCCTAGCGCAATGACGGTCTCAATCAAGGTGAAACTAGCGTTCCCTGGAGACGTTTGTCTTTGGTTCATTCTTCGTCTCCCCCTCCGTGCACATCGATCTCTATATCGTTAGATTCCTGAGTCATGGTTCCAGTATAGGAATGGGATTTCATAACATACGGTTGCTTGACTAAATCAGGGACACCTGGATCAAGCGTGTACGCAATGCGAAGATAAGCTCGTTCGACATATCCGGTGGGAAAAGCATAAATACATGCAATTCCTTGCTCACCTAACTCTTCAAAAGTCTGTTTTTGGCTATGATGTTCGGCCTGCATTTCCGTCACCATTAATTTGCTGCCCAAGGTTCTTGGTCCCCACTCCATGCTTGTTACTTGCTGCCACCTAGGGGGAAGGAGCTTTTCCTTTGCTTTCAGCACCGGTGACGTGGGTTTGATTTCCTTTTCAGGCTCCTCCGGATCCTTGAAGGTTTCGCCGGCAAGTTCCGCATATTCCGTATCAAACTGCTCGATCAATTCTTCTCGCTGCTTGTCTTCTTCTTCCTTGGTCATATCTCTCTCCATCTTCGCATCACCAAGTTTGAATAGAGATCCAAGCGGTCCTTCGTCTAACCAATAGTCGCCAGTTAACGGCTGAAAGCATAATCTGTGGGTGCGCCCGGTAAGGACAGCTACGTCATAGGCGCTACGAAAATCAGAGGAGAGGCGATTTAATTTGCTTTGGACTTCGGCCTCAGTTGTTTGAAACATCTGGGGCATCGCGATCGCCATAACACTAGCAAGGAGCGCCACAACTATGATCACTTCGATCAAAGTCATACCAAGGCTTTTTTTACCAAGAGGAGGCACTGTTTTATTCTTCTTTCGTGCTGCTGATTTAACCGCAGCTCCAAATGATCGCATCGATGCGCGTTGAATGAGGAGTCAATCAGAAAGCGAGGGAGTAAAACTTTCGGGGACCTTTGTGCCAGGATGGAGAAATCGCGACGCCTGAATTTTTACCATACGATCACATAGCGACACTGTTATCCCCCTCATGCTCGAATCGCCTTCCTTCTGGTGGTCCCTGCTGACATCAATTCTCTTTTGCTTCACCAGCACCACCAGGGGCACCCGCCGCAGAGCCCTCAGGATAAACAACGTCATCTGCCGTTCCCACCGACTGATCGATGCCCCCAGAAATAATCTGGAAATCTCTGCCATCGGAATTGTAGCCGAAAGGTAGGTCCCAAGGATCACGGAGCTTGTTTTCTTCGATATAGGGACCACGCCACTTATTCGAGTCGCCAGGGTTACGAAGCAAAGAATCGAGGCCTTGATCAGTCGTAGGGTATCGACCCGTGTGTGTTCGATATATTTGTAAAGACTGCGTAATAGCTCCCATAGCGATCTTTGCTTGATCTGCCTTTGCCTGTTCACTTGTATTCATGAGGTTCGACACTAAGTAAGTCATCAAAGTACCAAGCAAAGCGACAACGATGATGATCTCAATCAAACTCATACCTGCATTTCGGTTGGTACCTTTAGGAAAGGGAAGGGATCGAAAAGATTTTGCCAGCAAAGAAAGTCTCATATTCTACTCCATGGATGATTCGAAGCCTTGGACGGGGGGGCCGTCAATGTACCTGCAATCATTATACATAAATTCTTAACGAAAGATAAATTATGGTATTTAGGGAGGATTTTTTCCTGAAGCGCTGCCTGGTGCGTTGGCGCTGCATTAACATTTTGACGCGCCGCTTCCATGAATGGGTTCAACGCATCTGATTCATCACTCCTAGCATCGGAATTAATAGCGCAATGATGATGACCGTCACGATCATGGCCATAACAATGATCATTAATGGCTCAATCATAGAGATTAAAGACCCAATCTTGCGTTCCACTTCGTTATCATAGGCTTTGGCAACATGGTTAAGCATCTCTTCTAACTGGCCTGTTTTTTCGCCAGTTCGAATCATGTGGGTTACCATCGGCGGAAAAAGCTCACTTTTTGCCAAAGACGCAGCAAGCGTACCACCCTCTTGTACTGCAATTTTCGCGTCTTCCACAACTTTGGCAAGAATCGTATTGCCGATAATATTTTTCGTAATGTCCAATGCGTTGATGATCGGGACCCCTGAGCTTAGTAGGGTAGAAAGTGTTCTGGTGAATTTGGAAGTGTTGATCCTCATGACCAGTGGACCCAAGACTGGCAGAGTCAGCATACTATGGTCAAACTTTGCCCTTCCTTTTTCCCCATCCCTCCATCGCTTAAAGAGCCATACGAGTAGCCCCAAAGCAATCAATACGTAGACCCAATTCTTTTGTAGTCCCTCTGACAGCGTGATCAGAATTTCCGTATACCAAGGCAGTTTGACTTTGAGACTGACAAAGACTTTCTGCAGCTTCGGAACCACGGATACAAAAAGATAGGCGATAATACCTGTGGAGGCTAAAATCATGATAGCTGGATACGCCAGAGCACTCATGATTTGGCCACGAATGGCTACCTGGTACTCCTGGAAATCCGCAAGGCGCTGCAAAACCACTCCCAAAGTACCTGACTGCTCGCCCGCCCGAATCATATTTACATACAATCGGTTGAAAATTTTGGGGAACTTTGAGACCGCGTCGGCCAAATTGCGCCCCTCGACGACTAGGTCTTTAACTGCTCCCAATACCGTCCGGAGAGTTTGATTCTCCACTTGACTGACGAGAGCCGCCAGTGACTCGTCAAGAGGAACATGGGCCTGCTGCAGGGTTGCAAACTGCCTGGTCATCACACTCAATTCGGATAGACCCACCCTCTCACTGGGTGCAAACAAGCGAGCGCTGACGCTTTTACCGCCCGCTTGCGAAGAAGACGTTGTCTCCTCTTTGATTTCAGAGACAATAATCTTGTCCTTGGTGCGCAGGCGCGCCCTCGCACTTTTTGCAGAATCAGCCTCGACGCTGCCTTTTTTCAAGGCACCGGAAGCAGCATCGTAGCCCTTATAGCGAAATACTGGCAAAGCAACTCCCCAAACCTAAGCAGGGTCCTGATCCTCGAAAGAAATTAAGAAATGTCATCATCAGACTGTGTCTTTTGTAGAGCCTCTGAAATAGACGTTTCCCCCCG
>JBIKVD010000040.1:0-18227 GCA_044357055.1 Oligoflexales bacterium
TGTGAAGCTAAGGTTTTGTAACTCAACTATAGGGAGTTGTAGGAAGCCAGTCTCACGAATGGTTTGCGTCAGGTGGTAATCCCTCAATCGGGCTTTTTGTAAGACCAATGATTCGCGATCCATAGGTACCGGGCAACCTCTAAGCGCAAACGCCAGCGGCCGCTCCTTTTTGTGAGGCTTTTTGAAAAGAACCAAGCGCCATATCATTTGGCATATCGTAGGAATTCTGACCCTGTGCTGATGAATCCATTTTTGGACGATTTTGTTTTCAGTTCATGAGGGTGCTCATGCGCATTCTTACCTATTCCTTCCCCAGAATGCGTCCGAAATAGCCGCTCTCATGGAGCCTTTTCAAACAGCAATAACTTGCTATTGGCGGTGTGAAATTGGAAGGTGCTGGCTCAAAGCCATTTTATATTGAGGAATTCATGGATCGAATCTACGGTAGTCAGCATGGCACGAAGCTAAAGAGCGAAAAAGGTCTCAGCGAGTTGATTTTACGGTGCTCACAAGTAGATTCAGTTCCGAAGGTCCTATTTATGAAAACCTGATTCTAAAGACAAAAGAAGAACTTGGAACTGTGCTGGCCACGAACTATATCATCGATCGCCATAGGCAGGAGTATGTAGATTAGGAGTTCCAACGTATGCCACAATGATCTACTGATTCATCAATGCTATAGAAATAGCTACCGAAGGCCGCAAGCAAATCCTAATCGCTGCGGAAAACTTAACACTATCCCACACCAACCTTAACCCCCACTGATATGCACTTCGATGGTTTCGCTTACAGCAGTCCCATCGATGGATTCGAGCCGCAGGGCATAAGTGCCTGCTTGATAGATAGGAAAGGATAAAAATCTTTCTAAGGTAGACCCAATAGGAAAGGTTGATTCGCGACCCTTTTGCCAGAAGTACAAACGGTAAGGTTTAGTATCCTGCTCTCTCTCCCAGGTCGCGATCGCGACTGCGGGAAAGCGCTCTACCACCAACAAGGATCCTGAGCGCGGAAACAATATTTCGATTTTCCTCTTTAATGACACGCTGCTATTTTCGGCGGTACTTGTTCCAGTCTCACCTTCACCTTGGGAATTACTGGGTCGCTCGATCATGCTTTCTGGTAACATAAGAGCATTAATTTGCCGCCAGGCATCCGCCAAACTCGTACGATTTTCCCCATCCTTTTCTGTCTTTTCTAGATCAACAACATTTGCGTACATAGAAATAATATTTTGCTTACGGATCAAACTTTGTGAAACCCTGGTTATCATTGCTGTTGGAGCTTGAATGACTAAGGGATAGAGATCACCCTGGCTCGAGGCTCCCCTATCTGGTGATAGGTTCAGGCTGCCTGCTTCGGAAAACTGGATGATCGCATCGTCTGCAAGAAAGGAACCCTTCTTAAGATTTTGCCAATCCAGAGTACGTGCGTCCCAAGCCATAACCTGGCCCTCGATATGCTCAACTTTATAGAGCACCAGCGGCGCAGCCCTGCTTATCCCAGCTAACAAAAGCAGTAGCGGCACTAGCCGCATTTCAGCACGGCTAAACATATATCATCCTCAACTTTGGATTCATGGTGCATTTCTCGCCATTCCGTAAGAAAGTTCTTCAAATACTGATCGGCGCTGTGCATGGTAGCCGTTTCCAAGATTTTCTTTAGCTTTTTAACGGGATAGCGACGCCCATCGGCAGTTTCAGTCTCCAAAATTGCATCCGTATAGCAAAAAAGAACTGTCTGTTCGGTTATCTCAATAATCATTTTCGCAATTCTTGGTGCCTCCGCTAGTCCGAGTGGACTCGATGGCATCATTAATTTGCGGCATACTTTGTTTTTTTGGCCTAGGAGGGGGAACTGATGGCCGCAATTGTATAAGGTAAGAGTTCGCTCTGCTGGCTGCAAAACACCGATCTGCAAGGTGATCATCCATTGTTGCTGCCCAAGATTAAGCACACGATCGTTAACAGATTTAATAAAGCCTTCGATATTGAATTTGCTCTCGCTATTGCGCGATTCGTCAAAAATGGCAGACAAAATAGCAGTGAACATTGCAGCACCTGGACCGTGTCCAGAAACATCCGCAATGCACATGATCAAACTGCCGTCCGGATTGCGACAGTAATTGAACCAATCACCCCCGACCTTTTCAGCCGGTTCGTAGTGGGTCGCGATCTCAAAGAAATCTTGCAAATACAGACGATCAGTCGGCAGAAAATTCTGCTGGATGTTCTTAGCGATATCAAGGGAAGCTTCCAGACGAAGGTTTCGCTCGCGGTCTTGATGCATCTTCTTAATCTGACTATCCCTGGTTTTAAGGTCACGACTCATCAGAAGAAATGACTCTCCCAGTGCGCGCATATCCATAAAAGGTGACTTAACCTCCCTTAGGATAAAATCACCCCGTGAAATCCGCTGAGCATCGATAATCAGATTTGCCAAACCTCGCTTTACTGGAATTAATGACAATGAAAGAACGGCAATAGCGAGTACCAAGATCAGAGTGACAAGCCCAGCAAAACGCTTGCCGAGAGCACTCACTTCTCTCAAGGCGTCACTTCGCTCCGTTTCCGCAAATAAGATCAGGTTGGTGCCTGAAATTTCATGGAAGTACCCAAACATGGCATGTCCATCAGAGTTGGCAATATTTACCTGACTTTTTGTAATCTTATTTTTCACAAAATGTTCTACTAAAGGCCTTTGCATAAGGTCGCCTAGGTCTACCTCTAGCAAGCTCTTGTAAACGACACTTCCTTGTCGCGACATAACATAGATTAGAGTTTTTGAGAGGCGACCAATTTTCAAAGCACGCAATGGCTGCAGCAGACTCTTTTCGACAGGCCACAAAGCGATTATGCTATCCTCAAATTTCTCATGATTGAGCCTGCGCACCTGCAGAAGGAATTCGTGATCTCCGAATTTAACCATATGAACTTGATTCGGCGGAGGCCAGCGATTGTAGCCAATTTGCCAAGGATTAAGGGTCTGATCGAGCTTACCCTTTATCAGCTGGGCATTACCATCCTTGTCCATTCGATAGGTTATTGCGGGTGGAACGCTATCGACAGTGCCTTGCATATCCTCAGCAAGACGCGCTCCCATGCGCTCAAGCTCTAAGAAGAGAATGGCCCAGGTATCACGCACCTTATTTTTATAAAGCGCGTTGAAAGCGAAATAGCCTGCCGCAACACTACAACTGATAACGAGCGCAGTCAGCAGTATGTATAGAAATGTCGAGAAGGAAACTTTTATGGTCCACCTTCTCGCTCGGATCTGGCTACCAGCTTTTTTAACTCTCTCCTTCATAGGATTTTTTTCAATGAAATTTCGAGATCGAGCCTAAGGATTTTCTTATGAATCTCAACAAAATCTAACGGTGTAGCCAGCTTTTTTCCCTCCTTCCCCGCAGGGTCGGGGGCTTGATTCATTGGATCATTGGGCGATCGCCCTAGGTTAGAGGAAATGCTCTCTTGGTGATTTTTTTGGTTTTTGCTGTCTCGCTCTTTCGCTAGCATAACAACGCCCCCGATCTAATCATGATCTCTAGCATCGGCTGTTTCTCCAACATCTAATAGGCAGATTTTACCGCTGTTTAGACGGCAAGACATGCTCAGTCTGCTGCTCACGAATCTGCCGTTAGTGCCGACAAATTTAGTGAACGAACGGATCCAGGGGCAGTCATGTTGATAGACCACAGAAAATCCCGGCTTATAAAAAGCAGCGTTGAGCTTCCAAAGCTCCCTGGGCTGCCGACCGTCCCCTATAGAGAAAACGCGGCTGAGCGCTTGACAATTCCAAGCTTTCCTCAGAATCGCTGGCAAGCACATTTGCAGCAGCCATCATCTACTAAGTTGCTAGACAAAGTCGCGAAATCCCCTCTCCTTCCTCTATGTACAGTACCTGGCTACGTCAGCGGGTTACCACTACCGCCAAGCTATGGGCACGACACCAAGGTCAAGGGTCCCAGCTTATGGGATTCTTTAGCCAGGGCAACCAGGGTGACGATGCAGAGCATGTTGATCATGGCGACCAGGGTGACGATGCAGAGCATGTTGATCATGGCGACCAGGGTGACGATGCAGAGCATGTTGATCATGGCGACCAGGGTGACGATGCAGACCAGGGTTACCTGGGTGACCAGCTTATGCAAGAGGTCGGGTCATCATCTAAAAGCCACCGTTCTGCTGCTCTATAAACGTTTGCCCAAAATACGGATTAGAAAAAGAATAAGCAAAGCTATGCAAGTGCATCTCTTTCTAGCCAAGAATTCTGATCAAGCCCTCCGGGAGGCATACGACACGCTTTCCATTACCTTAGAAGAACACCACGTTGATTTGAAAAAAATCCGCGCTATGCTCAGCAAAGACGAAAGCTTAGTTTTGGAAGCGACTCAATTTCAGCACAAAGAAAGTCATATCCTTGATAGATGACTTTGATTCGCGCGAAGAACCGACCACAAGGGGAAGGGTCCTCGTCAATAAATGCGAAAACAATCTACTGATCAGAAACACCAGGGATTTTGTCGCAAGTAAGACAATATTAGCTATCCAAACATTGGACACATCCGCAGCTTGTTGAGCCCTGGGAAACCAATAAAAAAAGAAATATTAAAAAGTAAAGATTGGCAATACCGCGTCTTAACATTCCGTCTTTACTGGTTTTTTTGCCAAACCCTTAAGATATGGCCCAAGTTGACGAACAATTAAGACGTTTTCAGTCAGCATGGGGCCATCTATGTCAAATTTATTCCGGTTAGCTCTGTTCGCTTCCTTCATCCTTGGAGGTCAAGCTTGTACAAAGAATCCCGTTGCGCCGACTGGAGACAACATTTCGATCGTGGTTACCGGAGGAGATCAGCTTGGCCAACTGGCAAAGCCTTTTGCAGAGCCAATTGTCGTTACCGTGATCGACAACGCAACCAAATCGCCCTTAAGCGGCACCAAAGTGTTGCTTGAGATTATTGAACCAATCGAAGGATCATCATTTCTCTTAGCACCGATTCTTACCACGGGTACTGATGGCACCGCCAAGACTCAGGCTGCCGGTGGTAGTCTGGGTGGCTATGAAACCAAATTTAAAGCCTACGTTGCCAATGCGCCAGGCACCGCGACGGAGTTTTCTCTCCGCACAGAAGCCAATGCGACCGAAGGCAACAACGATGGTCTGAATTCTGATAAAACGGATGGCGATGTCGCAACTGGCTCAAATCCCGGCGGTGGAGCTGGCGATGGAGATCAACAAGACCCGAACACAAGCGGTGAGAACTCAGGACAAAATCAAGGGGGGGGCAACGATGGTGACAACAAACCCGTTAGTGATCCCAATCAGGTCAAAGACAAAGAAGTATCTGGCTATCTGGTCACAACTTCTAACGACGGTGCCGAAACAGTTGGCAAACCCTTCGGAATCACAGTCAGTGCTGTAAACAAGGAAGGGCAAGTCTTAGTTGACTACCGTAAGAATGCACCTTTGGTCCTCAGCTTCGCAACCGTAGCGCGCATTTCTCCCACCGAACCTGGAGAAATTATCGATCCAGCAGATTTTGGTGCTTTTCCGCCAATCTTGCCACCAACTCAGGAATATACGTTTATCAACGGCGTGGTAACTATTGCTAGTGCCCCAGGAGCGACAGTTCGCAAAACACTGCCAAGCTTAGCTCTTCGCGTTACCGATGTTAATGACAAAATGGGAGAATCGGATCCGCTAAATTTGACCCTTGGACCCGTTAGCACTTTGGATATTGAGCTAGTCGAACCTGTCGGTATCTATCAGGGGAACGACTCCCTGTATGGCGAACGATATGACGTTCAATCGAATGTCTACGTTTTGCAACCTTCGCTCACTGCCCCGGATTTAGCCGCTTATCCGCCCGTGAATATTTCTTCTGGCTCCAGCATGACTCTAACCTCAGTAGCTTATGATGAGTTTACCAATCGCTATGCCTTACCAATTCCGGTCAGTTGGACAGCCTATGATGTTGCCCTAGATGTCGTTTCCTATCCGGAGGTACCGGTCTTTCCAAAATATATCGCCTTAAAACTCGGCTTGCAAACGATGAATCTCTTTGTACCCAATGAAGAGTCGATGGGGTTTCTGCGTATCACCTATCAAGGCATTCATCCGGACACCAACACTCCCTTCACAGTCGTGAAAGAGTCAGGGGTCTTCAGTGTTTCCGAAGACAAACCAACAACCCTGTACGCAGCCTATTACGATGTGCCAAGTGGCGGCGCTGTGCCGGATGCTGATGATGATCCATTGACAGAAATTGCGGCTGGTAAACCTGTCCTCGTAAAAATAAAAGCAGGAAATAGTCTCGGTATCATTGATCCAAACTGGGATGGTGTCAAAAACATCACGCTACAAGTGAATGGTTCGACTAAAAGTACGGGTTGGCCTTTGCCTGCAGATTTGGCGCCTCCCCCAAATAATTTAGCAACCAACCAGAGAGTCGCTAGTCTTCTCGCACAAGAAGTTCTCATTGACGATGGCTTGGGCAACTATAGTACCCGTTCCTATTTGGCTCGGGTATTGTTTGTAGATGGTGAAGGGTGGCTGCGTTTGGCTCCAAGCGGAACTCCTGACAACCAAGTAGCTGCACAGCCGCTGGCGCCGCTGACACTATTCAATGCCCAAGAGCAGCCCATCTTCCAGATGGTAGATTTAGAAAATGGTTTAAGCGGTCAAGATCGCTTGGATAACATCAAGCCAGCTGAAATCGCCAATCTGCGCATCGAGTTCTTTGAAGACAGACCAACGCCTGTTGGCTATGAAACGGATTATCCCGCCGGTATTCACAAAAATGATCGCGTCAACGATTTCGAGATGCGTGTAGGTGATGTTCTGCCGATGACTTCGGTGGGTTATGATAGGTTCGGCAATAAAATCGGTGATACGGCCACACAATGGTCAGGAGTTGCACCGCTGCCAGACTATTTCCTCTCCGCCTCGAGCGTTACATCCGTGAATTTCCTCTCTCCGCAAGACACTCTCATAGGCGGAGTTTCCGTTGAATTATCCTTGCCTGACACAACCGTCATCACGGCGGCGACAGGCACGATTGAAATCAAGCCTGGTATCCCTGATCATTTTGTGATTGACACTAAGGCCGTCGATGCTGATTCTGGCCTGGTGATTGCTGGAGTTGCTACCCCACTGCGGATTCGTGCCGTCGATAAATCGGGAAATACAGTTACGGATTATGATGAAACCAATGAAGTTAGAATCACTCTAGCTAATGCGACCACAGTTCCACCACTAGCATTTTTCGCCACAGCTCCAGAGCGAACCGCCTATTTGGAATGGCAAGATGAATATTTGTCCGGAAACAAACTTCTTAACCTTACTTTTGTTGACGGGGTCTATGTTATACCCGCAAACGATCCCGACGAGGCCTTCCGCTTCTTTTATTCGGCAGAATCACCGGTAGTCAATGTCACCACCACAGATTTAAAAATCAGTGGCTCCTCGTCCCCGATTGATGTGACACCAAACAAGCTCAACTCTTTGACCGCCCACTTCCTTGAGAATATGAGCTTTATCGTCGATGGTGTTACCCATAGCTACACCGCAAACGTCGCGGTGGGGAATGTGATTATAGCCTCAGGGTTCCGTTTAAAAACAGAAGCCCGCGGTTACGACAAATATAATAACTTAGTCGGACCGATCGCCGTCAATTGGTCTAACGTTAATGATGATGGTGCTGGCTCCTTGCCCAATCTGGGGGTCGCTCCGGCCTATAACGGAAGCAATTCCAATTTTTTCTTAACTGACAATTCGACCGTCACGATTTTTTCGCCAACTATTTCAGGTAAGTCCTATATCCGGTTTGTTACCTTAGATGACCATTGCGCCGATCCCGACGCGGCTGGTCCCTTAGAAAGCGTATGCGAAACAACGAATCCGGTCGTGGGTTATACCGGCGAGATTGATTCGCGTATCGGTGCGCCGGTGTTCATTCAAGTTGTGCGTCTTGAAGCTCCTGCGAACCCCGACATCGAAGCGGGCAGCACTTTCAGCCTGGGTTTAGAGCTTCTGGACATCAACCGCGAGCTAAGCGCATCCTACTCTGGTAACATTGACGTTAAAAACATCACTGTGCTAAACGCAACGCCATCGGTTTATGGCAACAACCCAGTTAGCCCACCCAATCAAACCCTGTATTTTGATGACGGCAAAGCGACCTTAGCTGGCTTTAGACTCTTTAATATCTATGACAATCCGGTGGTTCGGGTCGAAGCGGAGATTTCTCCTGCCCTGCCTTTATCTAATGTTGGCGGAGACAGTCCGGTTCTGAATGTCATCCATGCGGACGAAATGTATGTCAAGATCGTTAGCCAATTGCAATTTGATGGGGTCACAAATCTGGGTCCAAAGCATAAGCCAAGGATCTATGACAATACAAGCAACAGACTCACTGTTTATTCGACCAGTACAACCGACCTTTTCGCCGGTTTTATTGATGAATACGGAAACTGGGCTGGGGATGCCTCCGGTGCTTCCGTCTATTGGTCGACACCGGATCCCTGTCCCGCCCCTATGAATGCGAACGAACTCAATGGATTTATACTGCCATTTGGCGTGGGCGCTCCCGCTAACAAGACCGTTGTGCAGACCGGAGCCCCAGAGGCGGATCAAAGTTCTTGTCTAAAACTAACATATACCGGCGCGCTTCCTCTAGCCGACTCGAAAGAGCACAATCTACATAATATTACAATTGATGTTGGGAACCCTGCCAAAGTGCGCTTGACCGTCATAGATGCCAATGGCAACAAAGCCGTGCAGAGCAGTGCCGGTGGAAATTTCGTAGCGGAGCCTGGCTTTGAACTAATCGCTGATGAGGAATTTCGCCTAAAGCTAGAGATACTCGATGGTGGTGGAACTTTAGCAAGTGGCTTCTCGAATGCAACTCAGGCCTACAAAATTAGACTTGCGGGTGCTGTGGCAAGTGACATCTGTACGGATCACCCAACGGCTCAAGAAGTCCTCTGGCGGCCAAATGGCGTGACCATCGGCAGTGAAACAAATGTTACTGGTGTCGAAATCAATCAGAACTTTGCCACTGCGGGCGGCATCGTAGATCAGGTTGTCTTGGGGCATTTCCGCGCCCCGAAAGCAGGTGTGGCTTTTGCGATTGAGGTCGATACAACAGTCGCGGGCATTGACCTTGAGCAGGGAATCGTTGCAAATCTAAGCGTCAAGGCCAACGAACTAGACCGTATTAATTTGCGAACGGGTTCCAATGGAACCGGTAGCTTGCTGCAAGATACCACTCAAGATCTCAGTGCTGATGCACAGCTTACCATGTTTGCAGCCGGATATGACCGCGCGTGTAACTATATCAAGGATTACGCCTCAAATTGGGGATCCGTGACCGCCGAGTTGGATGCGCGCATCATGGGTACGAAAAATGGCGGCCTAACGACGGTAATCGTGCCTAGTTCTGTGATGACGGGTGTTGTCACGGCTATCGCACAAGATCTGCTGCCTGGAGACGGCACACCCGCCACCTGCACAAAGTGCGGAAAAGCTACTGTTAATATTGTCCCGGGCGCACCCACCCAACTTAGTGTGAAAACTCAACGAAACAATAGCGAACGCGCTGGCATTCCCTTCCACCTGGAGGTCAAATTCTTGGATCAGCACGGCAACGTGACTGACAACATGACTGATGGATCCTACGAGCTCACCTATGCTTGGAATGCTCAGAATGCTCCTAATGCAATGACGCCCTACTTGCCAACCTTAGTTGCCAACAAAACCTATAATTTTGTGGATGGCGTGATTCAGACCGCGAGCTTTTCAAGTGATTTGAAGAAGCTAAAAGCGGTGAAAGCCAACGCCACCGTAAATCTAACTGTTACTCACACTATGGGTGCGGATACTCTCCAAGGCGTCGTGGCGATCGCTGTCAATCCTGGCCCGATCGATTCGATGCAGCTATACAACGTATCCACACCGACTCCCGTAATTGTCACCGGTCCAGAGAGCATCTATGCAGATTCAACCCCAATCTATTCGGCCTTCGCTTATGATGTAGGCGGCAACGACTTGGGTGCCTTTGACGTCGATTGGTCCGTCACAGGTGTTTTAGCTCCGCTGGCCCAACATCTGGATCGCGCCACAGGAAACATCGTGGTGGTTAATCCCAAGCTCCTCGGAACGTCAAACATCACCGCAAGTTTCGACCGCAGCGGTGATCCTGATGTGGCCGACGCCACGATTACCACGAATGAAGATCTTACGGTTATAGCTGGTTTAGCCAAGAAACTCTTGGTCCTGAGTGCCAAAGAATACGATGCCTTTATCGGTGGCCCGACAACGATTTTTTCCGAGATTGCGGGAACATCCTACTCCCTTAAGATTGTCGGTATCGACAACGAGAATAACGTTGATCTAGGTATGGATGTCGATAATGTTAGCCGGGGCATCAACTATGGTAGTGTTGGTGTCTCGTTTAGCGCAGAAAATGCTGACGGCACTTGGCCGACTCAACCGACCTATCCTGCAACTGAGAACTTGTTGTTCCAGGATGGGGTGGCAACGCTTCCCGGAATTCGCTTCTACAAAGCCGAGTCACCTCGTCTCGCTATGAATGTTACTTCAACAGTTGGCCACCTAAATGGCACTTCCTATAAGTCTACCAACTGGCAGATCCAGCCAAACGTCAGCCATGTGCTTCGCGTTGTGACCATGGATTCAGATGGCAATCGCATCTTGGTACCTCGCGATGCAGATGCAGCTACTATTCCTGATCTTAGCATTAACAATCAAATGCAGCTTTTTGCGGTTGCGCACGACCAGTACGGCAACTACACAGAAGATCGCGTGGCCTCCTGGGCAGGTACCGGTAATGCCGTCGGATTCGTACGCCCGTCACCAAGCAATGTTGCCGTTTTGGCCCCAGAGATGGTAGGAAGCGGGCGTGTGCGAGCGACTGCAACCGGTGTTTTGCCGGATACCACCACCTACGAAACAAAGTTAATTAATTTTACTCCAGGGATCCCTCATAATATACAAGTCATTGCTCCTTCCTTAGCCACGGCAAATGCGCCCTTTGATGTAACCATTAAGATCCGTGATGCCCGTGGTAACGAGGTTGCCAGCTTTGCGAACGGTCAAAACTTTGACTTTAGCTTTACGGGCGCAACAGTATCACCCAGTTCAGCTTCCTTTCCTGGAGCCGTGGCCCCCATTCCTGCGGCTAACGGAAGTCCGACCACACTTGCAGTGTCAAGCTTCGGGGTACCGAGCGCTGGCGTTGCATTGATCAGCGGCCAATTCAAGCTTACCAATGCTGCCGACACCGCTGTTTTGCACGTTAGCTTTAATGCTGGTGCCGGCGTAGTCATTAGTGGTCAATCCGCTCCCATTGAAGTCACGGCTGGCCCTGCCAACTTTTACCGGCTCACTCAGACGGAGGGCGGAACCCTTAATGACTTGACCAGCCTCAACATGGTTGCTGGGCAAGCTGCGCCGCTTTACGCAAATGCCTTTGATAGTGTTGGTAACTTTAAAGAAAATTCCGTGGTCAAGTGGACCGCTAATGCCGCTCTGCAATCTGTCCTGAAGACCAATGCAGGCACAGACCCTGAAACCCGCAGCCTCTTCCCTACCCCGACCATGGTTCATGTATCGCGCACAGGCGTGCTCAATGAACCCCTGACGTCGACAAGTACTGTCACTATATCTGATGTAGGAACCTCAGCGGTACTGGATACTCTCGCCGTGACCATTGCTCCTGCAGCTGCAGCCCACATTGCCTCCTATATCACCAGTGCCAGTGGAGCTGTGTCCATAAGCACAGGACAGTACAAAACACCCATGAATGTTTTGGCAGGCGCACAGCAGTATTTGCGCTTCGAAATCCAAGATCAGTTCGGCAACACCGCCGATGTTGACGGATCTCTGGCTCTCGGCCTGACTTTGCCTAGCGGCATAAGTGCAGCCTCGACTCTAGCTTTAGAGCCGCTGGTATCGACCCTGACTAACCTCACTTTCACCGATGGCCGTGCTTTTGATGATACCAAACTCGTCACCTTTACGAAAATCGGCCCCGCTTGGATGGATGCAGTTCAAGGAACTTACAACACCTTAAGAAGTGAAATCACAGTCGAGCCAAATCCAGAAATCGCCTTTGTGCGGATTGTCAATGGTCCCGCTGTCGCCGATACGATCCTGATGCCATCCACAACCAATGTGAGCTTAACCAGTGGGGTTGCCCGCACTTTCTACGCTGCTCGCTATGATTTGGGCGGGAACTTTGCAGGACTGGCTGAAGCCGATTGGTCCGGTAGCATTCTAAGTTCGGTGAATTCTGGGCAAACTCTCGGAGTCAGTACTCTCTCGGCGAATGCTTTCGAGGTTGTCACAAATGGGACCATGGGGATCAGCTTTGATCCCGATGATGCTGGGCCGCAAGGCGCTCTATCTTACCAACTCACCGATGTTGATGTGGTGGCTGGTGCCTCGTTTGATCACTTTGTGGTAACGAGCAGCAGACCGAATCCGATTTCCGCAGATACCTGTTTTGATATCACGGTAACAGCAAAAACTGCCGGCAACGTAACTGCCTTGGATTTTCATGGCAGCAAATCATTGGCCTTCACCTATGAAAATGTCTTTGTCGCTAACTATGTCAATCATGAAAATACTAACAAACTACTAACAAATGGGTCATACACATTTACCCAGGGTATTTCTGGGCCGCACGAGCTATGCTTCAGAGACGCCACAACTGCCGGATTGCAACCAAAAGTCATCGTCACCGATGTAGGTAGCAGTATAGATGGCGAGCTGAGTGTATCGATAGCCCCAGGTCCAGCCTATCAAATTGAGTTTGCTCTCGCCACACGGCCTGGAACCGCCGAGCCGGAAGCCGCTCCGGTATGTGAAATTACTATGGATGTTGACAGCTCAAAGACGATGTACCTCTCCGTTCGCGACCGCTACGGCAACCTAATCCCAGCTTATGACACTTCGGCCTGGAGCTACAGCACGGCTGGGGTATTAACGAGTCATATCACAGTAAATAACACCACCCAGGTGACTTTGAATCCGACAACCGCAACGAAAACGGCTGTTGATGTGGAAACAGATATTGGTCGGTTGACCTTGGTTGGGGCGGCTGCTGGTCTTAAACTATGTCCACAGGGTGCTGTGGCGCAAAACCCCCTGGCGGTTCATGTTGAACCAGGAGACGCAGCTTCACTATCTGTCATAGCTGGAATTAATGACCAAGTGGTAGCCACGGCTGATTTTTCCGTGACAGTGAAAGTGATTGACGCTCACGGGAACAATGCTTGGAATTACAACGAGACTACGGATTTGGCCTTGAGTTGGGTCGGAACCCCCTCCAGTTCGCCGACTTTATCCATCGTCGCTCCGCCTGTTCCCGTGGCAGCTGCTCTACAGACGCTTGGACCAGCTACTTTCGTCAACGGGGTCTTCGTCAGTAGTGTCGTAAACCGCTTGCCTCGAGCTAATCAGGCCAATATTAGAGTCCGCGCAACAATCTCCAATCCTGCCGCCATCACTGGCGACTCTGCCGCGATTGGAATCTCAGCTGGTCCAGCAGCTCGCATGATCGTCACATCAGACATGCAGGGTACCGTCATTAATGATGGTGCAAGCCGTGTCTACAGTACCGGATTCCTTCTCTATGCTGGCGCTTTCGACGCTTTAGGTAATTTCACCGGTCTCAACGTAACGCCAACCAATTGGACGGCCCAAGGTAAAGACTATCATAGCAGTGCGAACACAGCAGGTCTGGTTGCTCTGACGAATGAGGGTACCCTCGGCAAGAAACTCTCCACCACTTTTACCAACGGTCAGCAGCTAACAGGCGCTAAAGCTATGCTTACCATCGATCACGGCAGCCTGCCGAGCTACACTGTAAATCTAGTTCTCGAGCCAAAGCCCGCAAGCAATCTGCGGGCCACCAAAATTGTGGACGCCTCTGACGCATTGCTGGCTAGTCTTACGACACCTTTAGCAGCTCAAATAACGGCGGGTGTTCCCTTCTACATCGTGATCGAAGCAGTCGATGCAGAACAAAATCTGGTGATTGATTATCCTACAACCGCCACTGTCAATGTCTCCCACTCAGCTCCTACAATCACGGATATTTCTGTTTTCCCTAATGTGCCCCGCAATGCCACTATCACGGGTCCCACAATCAATAATGTTAGCTTCAACTATGAGGCTCAGCGCGGACGAGCTGCCGTTGGGCCCTTTACGTTGATCAATGCCAGCGCAGCTCATGAAATAGGATTGACAGTAGGTGCTTTACCGGAGGTCGAAATCAGCGCTATCGATGTGATTCCAGCAGCGCCCGACCATGTGGTGTTCCTAACTGAGGTGAAAGAGCCGCCTACCACTAACGAAATTATGTTTGATCCGATCAGCGTTGAGGCTACAACCGGATATCTATCCTTAGCGGCGGCATCCTATGATGAGTTCGGTAACTACGCTGGTTTGCGAGCGGGTACCTATACATTCATATGGGATGCCTGTCCGGCCTGTTTGATCAATGTTTCTACTGAAAATAGCCCCTTTGTCACACTCTTGCTAAAATCCCCAGGAACAGGAACCCTTACCTATGCCGATCCCATCCCTGCGATCAGTGGCGGGGTCCCTAATGTCATAAGCCCCGACATTCAGATCAATCCAGGCTCAGCGAATGGTTTCATGGTCGAAGTGCTATTCAATGATCAGGATCCAGGAACCGCCGGTGTGCAAGGATTAACAGACATTACGGATTTAGCAGCCGGTAGAACCTTTGCTGATGAAGCAAATATTTCTCTGCGTTACCAACAGGTGCTAAAACCCTTTAGTCTACGCCTAAAGGCAGTCGACGGGGCCAATAACCTTGTAACTAACTATTGTGGGGGCAACAACAATCCAGAAATAACCCCTCGCATTTGCGAGGCACATGTTTCCTTCGTCGATGACCCTGGTGCAGGACCAGATGGTAGCATTGCTGATCCCGCAGACGCTATCTCCGCAACGAAGGCTTACAAAGTTCGCTGGATCAACGGCTATGGCACTTTTGTCGACAATATCGACGAGAACATACTTGTAAAGCCGTTTATCATGAGACTGGCTGGGGCATCAGTTCAGATCACGGTGACTGATTTTGTATCGCTAGTGACGGGCAATACCCAACCAATAAATGTAAGACCTGGCGCATTATCTCAATTGCAACTTAAAAATGTTTCCACCAGCGACGTTTGGAACGATGATATCTACGTCAGCACGGTGGACGGACCAGCCGTAGGCAGTGCACTGAATGCGTATGCCGCAGGTTACGACGGAGCGAGAAACTATATCTCGGAATTCGCGGCAGCCTGGAGTGAATCCAATGGAAAGTTGAGTCTCAATCCCAGTTCTGGCACCAGCACCGCAGTTAGTGTGACCGGTGCAAATGCTGGTAACGTCATCCTCACCGCAACGGTTGCAGCTGGCAGCGATCACGGAATCGTGACGAAGTCAGAAACTTTTAATGTGCTCAATGCTGACGCTGTGAGCTTTAAGGTCGAACTTGTCGATGGCGCTGGCGACCCTATTTTAGCCGATAAGGATAGCGATAGCGAGGTCGATGATTACTATGTGAAGGCTGGTGAAGACTTCCGCATGAAAGTCAGCGCCATGAGTTTACATTCGGGTTTGGGGGTGGTATCTGCCTCCTTCGATGGCCTTAAACATCTTGTTATTACCTCCAATTCTGTGCCATCAGATCTTGGCTTCGATTGGGCAAAGCCCCTGCCAGATTCGGGTTCAGATGAATACAGCTTTAGCTCTGGCATTGCTGTACTTGAACCTTTCAGTTTGGCCGATTTACCTACAGGTGCGGCAAATCCTATCACCCTATTTATCTCAACATCCGGCGGCGGTATCGTCGGTGCGGCTTCGATTTGGGTAGATCCAGGTGATCCAACCTTGTTAAGGATACGACGTGGACCGTTGAAATCTGATCCGGTGCTACCAAATGCTTCGGTTTATGCTGCAGGTTCCCCCGTTGAGGTCCATGCGCACCTTTATGATCGGGGTGGTAACTGGATATCTGTGGTAAACGCTGATTGGGCCTATCAGGCAAAATTCCTGGCTGCTCCGAGCAATCTCGTGGCTGCCTTGGGTTTACAGGTCGTAAGCCCCGGACCCGTGACTGCCACGGAAAACAACAATTCCACACTGTATTTCAACCCACAGGTGGTAAATATTGCCGCATCTGGGGAGCTGAGTATCACTTATGATCCAGATGCGGCTGGACCTTTAAACCTCATTACCGAGACTGCCACGGGTCTAACCGTTGTCGGTAACTCGATTGATCGCTTTCAGGTGAAAGCTAAGAAAATTAACAATAGCTATGCTACAGCTTTCAAGGCCGATGAATGTTTCTTGGTGGAAGTCGTCGCTGTTGATGAAAACGATCAGGTATCAAGTCTTTATCAAGGCCCAAAAACCCTGAGCTGGTCGTTGACAACAGGCGGTATAGCTCCTGCACCCTTCGAAATCTATCCGACGCAAGTCGCTGGCGGGGATGTAGCCTCGAAAGCCATCCGCAGGCCTGCTGATGGAATTCATAGTTTCTTGGAAGGTAAGTATACGTCTGGAGGAGATGCCTTCTGTCTGCGGGACGCTACAGATCTCCTGGATGAGACTGGGTTAGTTGCAGGAAACGCTGTCAATATCCTTGTGAGTGATGGTACTGCCTCGGGCTTTCTTACCTTGTCTATCGATGCCGGTGATCCGGTGGGCTACGGCATTTATGAGTCCGCTGCTGAGGCAAAACCGATCTGCGAGGCGAATGCTTTCCAAACAGGCGCGAGCAAGACCTACTACTTGCACGAGATTGATGCTGTCGGCAACTATATCCGCACCATCACGAACAGCAACGAGGATGCCAACTGGCAGGGAGTTGGCGCTCTTGCAGGTGCAGGAATCGTGACGAAGAACGCCAATGCCAGCGTCTCCTTAAATATGACCTCCACCGGGGTTGGTACTTTGAAATATAAGCTCGGGACGGCCTTGCCTCAGGATCCCTTCCTTATCCCAAGCTGTAACCCTTTCTTCGACATCACCAATAGTCCCGCGCGCAAGCTGGTCTTTGAGACAGAGCATGGCTTAGCAGGGGAAGTTGCAACCGCTGAATTCTCCGTCACAGTCAAAGTCTATGACGCCTATAACAATTTGCATGTGGATTTTAACCAGCAGATCCCCCTGACTTTCACTACCGATGCAAGAAAAGCTCCCTATGAGTCACAGGTGGCAAAACTTGCTGGACAACTCGCAACTTATACAGGCGTGGTCCCAAATCCAGTTACTTTACCGGCTGCACAGTTTGTCAATGGTGTTTGGACAACTTCAGGCAGTCAGAAATTTCTCTTCCCACGGGCCTATGTCCCAGTTTCCTTCAGCGTTTCTTCAACCATCGCTGGGGGATCTTTCTCAGGGCTGGTGCATGGATCCGGTCTGCAGAGCGCCTCGTCTTCCGTCAACGTTCTCGTCGGACCGGATACGGATATTCATATCCGCTCTGGCGCCTCTGTGAGCTCCCCTATTCTCGACGCCCAATGGATCTCGGACAACACAGTTCTCTCTACTTCGAGCGTATCGATGTATGCCGTTCGCTCTGATGCCTACGGCAATATGGTCTTGACTGAGGCAAACTCGAACTCTATCTCCTGGTCCTTACCACTCAATGGCACCCAACTGCCGCCGATCCTCAGCGCGCAGCCCTCCACTAATGCGTCTGCTCGTTATACTCCAGATGGTAGCGGCTCGGGCAAAATCCGCATCGATGGCATCGGAGCTCTTGCAGGTCGCTTTTATGAAACACCGGTGATAACGATCAATCCCGCACCACCAGTAAACTGGAAAGTCGAAATAGTCGATGGAGCCAATGCGCCCTTGACCTCGCTTACTGCCGGAGCGCCAGTGAATTTGCGCATAAGCGCTCTGGATGCAGATGACAGCGTCTCCACCGGCTATAGCAAGCTCGACGAAACCGGCACCGGAGGTTCGGATCTTCGCCGAACTATTAAAATCACGGGACTTAACATCTCCAGCGGACTGCAGCCGCTGCCCTACGCGAACAATCACCTATCCTTGAACGGCATCACTATGGCTGATGCAGATGAGGAGAATTTTGCGGTTGCTTTCACCAATGGGGTAGCTATCATCCCCAACCTGATCATCTATAATACTGACGATGTGCCTAAGTTTAAGGT
>JBIKVD010000041.1:0-18212 GCA_044357055.1 Oligoflexales bacterium
TCCAGAAGCGCAACTTATTTTCTATACCAAAGATACCTTCGTTCCATGAGTCCTATTGTCTGTGAGGCGATAATGCCTTTACCGAGGTTGTCATGAATAGAAATTTTGTCTCTCTTTTCTTGGCTTTTCTCTGGCCGCTCTCTTGCGGCACGACTCCTAAATCGCCAGCATTTGATCCTGAAACCATTCTGAAGGTCGAAGGTCAGTTTCTGAAACCAAATGGCGAGGCTCTCGCTGGTGTCAACATTGACCTAAAAAACCTAAATCGATTCGCATATATTGACATGACCGCGGTAGCGATCAATGAAATTAGCCGGGCATTGTCTTACATGTTCAATTTTGGCTTCGTCTTTTATCCCTTCTACGCTCCTCAGAAGCTGTCTCACGATAAGGAGGCTATCGCTCGGCCCGGCTATTTTGTGGATTCGTTCACGACAGATCAGGATGGCCATTTTTCCTTTCAGACAAAAGCGGGAAATCTGCTGCGGGACGCCGAAGGTGCCATCAATCTTTCTTTAGTCAATCAGAAAGACGATTCGTCGCTGTTTGGCCGCTACGCTTTTTATATCAAAAAGCAGGACACCTTGTTGCCGCCCCTTCAGCTGTGTGACCTCGGTAATTTGCAGCTGGTAGAAACTTCAGAGAACCTAACTGTTTCCTGGCTACCAGAGGAGCGTTTTACTCGATATGTCGTCAGTGTCGTCGATGCTAACAGCCGGCATGTGATTTGGGTTGCAGCAGTGGATGAAGGCTTGGATCATTTTTCCCTGGGTAGAAGCATCATCCAAGATCGCACGGTACTCATATCAGTGGAAGCCTTTGAGACACTTGAAGTCTCAGAAATGACTATGTCTTGCTTATCAAAGCCTCTATCCTATGAGGGCGGCACAACCATAGATGTATACTCGCAGAGCAGGCCCATGAGCGGCCCAAACGTGCCGTTCAAGATCTCTCAGCTTACGAATGGCCGCTTTGATGACGCCGTTTTCCTGAGAGCCTTTAACGAAAAGGAGCTCACTTTAGATTTGGGCGATTCCACCTCTATCACTCGCCTTTTGCTCTACAACTTGAAACTCGATGGCGGGCCGGGAAGCCAGGGATTGGTCCTGTCGTCAAGTCTTGACGGTGAAAACTGGCAGGAAATCCTCTCAGGTCTGGAAGAAGAACGATTTATGCAAATTGTACTACCCGCTCCCATTGAAAGCAGATTTCTCAAGTTTGAATTTTCGAACCAGATTTATGATTTACAAGAAATCGACGTGCTGTAACTCGCCACCCGAGCCAAGATGCGTCCAGAATAAGCGGCTAAGGCCACGGACGCAGAATCACACGGTCGTTTTTATAGTCTGCGATCACCAGCCCCCCGAACACCAACTGAACAGTCGTTGGCACAAAGAGAGAATCCGCAGATGGCGGCATAAGGCTGGCATCAGATTCTAGATCAGGCTGCCCATACACAGCGGAAGCAGCAGCCTTGTTGCTTGATGGAATGGCATTCCAAAACAAAATTCGATTATTTGACGAATCCGATACCAAAAGTTGATCCGCTACGGCCTCCACATGATAGGGCTTAAACAAGCTGCTAGCCGACAGTCCACCACTGTTGCCGACATCGGAGTCAAAGGTGTTTTGCCCCAAGACTAGATTTGCCGCAGCGCCGTGGGTGCTCGGAAGGGTAGACCAATTCAGAACCCTGTTGTTTTGGTAGTCGGTTATCCAAAGACCAGAAGCATTGAATGACACACCATTGGGGGAATACAGCGAACTTGCGGAAAGCCCGCCCGTGTTGGCACCACCACTCGCATCATCGGGTTGGCCAACCACCACATCTGCCGCTTGGTGGTTTGCTGTCGGGAATTCATTCCAAATCAAAACCCTGTTGTTAGAATAATCTATCACGAAGAGCTTATTTTCGAATATGGCCGCCCCATAGGGATAGTTTAGCGAGGACAGGCTACGTCCCCCGTGATTTGGGGATCTCATGGTGAGGTTTGGTTGACCAAGAACCAGGTCGGGAGGCGCATTCGCATCAGTCGGCATGGTATTCCAAATGAGAACCCGATTGTTGTCACCATCACAAATCAAAAAACGCGTCCCGTCTGTGATCGCCGCGCTCGGTTCACTCAGGGCTAAGGCACCGCCGCCCCAGGTGTCGCCTTTGATAATCAAATCGGCGGGCGTTCCATTCTGAGTTGGAATTTGGTTCCAAATCAGAACCCGCCCATACATCATGTCCGTGACTATCAGTTGATCTTCGGTTGCGAAAGCACCTTCTACGCCACCGGTCGCGTTCGTTTCGCTGGGATCAGGGGACTCATCCCTTGTGAAATTCGGTGCCATAACCACCACAGGACCAACCACGAGCGGAGCATTTGAATTGCTCGCTGTTTTGCTTCCTCCGGATGCATCCAGCGCCGAGGCACAAACAAAATAGCTGCCTTCCCCAAGACTCTCAAACATTAGTGAAGTAGCGGAAACATTGCTGGTCTTCTTGCTCACCAGCTCGCTACAGCCGCTATTTCTTCCTATGACAATCTCAATCGTTTCTGCATCTGCTGAGTTGGTCCACGATAGGGTCAGTTTGCTGCGAGGCCAAGTACCACTGGGTATTCCTAGCAGTTGAAAGGCTCCAGGCATTTTCACTTCGGGTATTGGCTCACTATCTTCTAGCTTCGGTGTTTGATCCGTGTCTGCCGAGGGATCAGTATCAACTTCTTCTGGAGAGGCTTCCGGGGATGCCGACTCTTTCCTCACGTTGGAAGAATCCTGCTGCGAGCCGGGGATCCCGTCACAAGCCAGGCACATCATTATAAAGAGCATCGTTTTGATTTGCTGCGGCATGAAAGTTCCTTATTGCGGCTGTCTCGCTTCCTACTTATCGGAACATTTCTGTCTTTGATAACTTGTCGATTGCCAATCTGAGACTTACATATAAGCCAAAATATTCAGGAGGTTAATTCCCGACAAGAGGCCCAGGCCGATGATCTTCCTTCAGATTGCAGCAGCCAAAGCCCTTAGGCTCTAACCCAATAGGAAATCAAAGAAAACCAGGATCCTCGGTTATAAAGAGATAGCCTTTTAAGCTCAATTATGGTACAAATTGGCGCCCCGGTAGGGTTTACGCTCGCCCATCTGAAGGGCAAATGAGGTTTCAAATGCATTCACACAGATTACGGATCATCTCTTTATTGGCCGCAGGAATCGCAACGGTCACAAGTGCTGGCTGTCATAAGATTCGTTCTCTCTATGAGAATCCAAGCCCCGCTCAAGCAGCGGGAACCACTCCCGATGGGAAAAAAGCCGCGGTCACTTCAAGCACCGATGTTCCCGAAGTGGCGCTTGTGACCGTGAGAACAGAGATCCCAGTGAGCAAGTCAAGTTACTTAGGCGAATTTGCCTCGGAGCGAGATTTCAAAGTCCCAACCGAAATGCGTGGCCAGCTTGTGGAGCAACTGGTACGCCAGGGCCAGACGGTTCGCAAAGGGCAGGAACTTGGCAAGATCAATCCCCTCGTTGGCGGCATTGCCATGAACCACTACATTCTGCGAGCGCCCATCGACGGCATCGTTGCCATTTGGTTCAAGGACACGGGAGCGCTGGTGCAAGAGAGCGAGCCCATGCTCAGAATCTATGATCCCAAGCGGATGAAGACGCGCATCTTCATCAATGAAGAAGATCGCATGCAGTTGCAGGGAAGATCCCCCGAATCCGATGATTTGAAATGGAGCATGAGATTGAGCGCATCGGGACAAGCCTATGAGGCAAAGATAAAAGTTCATTCGATCGCAGCGGTTATGGACCCGGAAACTCTGACTTTTCCAACAGACTTGCAGATTATCAGCGATAAAAATCCTGCCTTAGGCACGTGGATTACCGTCATTCTTGAGAAGACACTGGAACCACAGCTATTTGTGCCAAAGACCGCTATTGCCGAAATCGATGGAGTCAAGAAAGTCGCGAGAGTGGATGGCGATGTCCTATCTTGGATTCCCGTGGTCACCGCCACAGAAACCCCAGAGGGTCAGGACATCCGAATTTTGGAGGGCCTAACTGCAGATATGGAAATTATGAGTAAGGCAGATAGAAAGCTCCCTGAGGGGCAACGAATTGCAGTTAGCAAACAAGAGATAAAAAGTAGCTAGCTTCCGTATGAAGCATTTTATAACCAAGCAGATCTGGTTCAAACTGCTATCGCAAATTCCTATTCCTAAGATGTGAGAACGCGTTGCAATCCTTCTATCAAAAAACCACAGCCATTTGGATCGTCGTCTTTGCCATCCTAGCCGTTGGGCTGCATCTGGGGCTTAAGGCCCCCATTGCCTTATATCCCTCAGCCTCAAAACCAGCAATCAACTGCGGTATTTCCCATCCAGGCATCTCTTCAGAGCAGTTCCGTCAACTCTATGGAAATCTTATTGAGTCGGCCCTTATGCGGCACCAAGAGATCGATCAAGTTGAATCCGAATACGACAAAACATCTGTGCAGTATTCGGTAGTCTTTGACTGGGGTACGAACAGTGAAGATGCCAACGCAGAATTGCGAAAGATCTTAGCGGGTTTTGAAAGTCGGTTCCCCAGGGCCTGGGGACAATTCTGGAGCTGGTCAGAGGCCAAAAACTCTTCGAGAATTGTCTTTTCCCTGCACTCACCAACCGTGCCGCAAACTCAATGGGGTAAAACATTTCGCGAGACCTATTTGGCTCAGTTTCAAAATATACCAGGAGTCACCGAAGTTTTCTTAAGCCGCTACGATAAACAGAGCATCTTGATTGAGATGATTCCGGATAAGCTAGCCGCCTATGGCCTGACACCAAAAGACGTTGAATTTGCCCTTCGTGAATCCGAATTTAACTCTGCTCTGGGCCAATGGAGTCCCGAAAATGCACATCCGGCAACGGTCATGTTGCTCAATACTTTGGAATCAGTGGATGATTTGCGCGATTTACCGATAAAATCTTCGAGCTCGGCGATGACAAGGCTTGGCGATATTGCGGAGGTAAAGGTCGAACCGGATTTGAACAATGAAGTCGCGAGAAGAGCCGGAAACTACGTCGCATTCTTTGGCGCATCGATTGAATCTGATGCCAATCTTGCATCAGTGGCCGCAGAGGTCAAGTCGCGACTCGACAAAATCATTGCCACTGACTTGCCTCATTTACAGGCCACCGCCTTCCTCGATCCCACGCTCATGATAAAAGATTCCATTGCAGATGTAGTGCTTTCCGTGGTTTTTGGCATTCTTTCGGCCACTGCCATCGTCTATCTTTTTCTCAGAATCCTGTCGACCACTCTAATTATTGGCCTGAGCATTCCTTTGTCGATGATGGGCGGTTTGATTCTGATGTTCCTCTTTAAGATAGATATCAATCTCATCTCCGTAGGCGCTATGGCTATCGCCTCCGGCATGGTCGTTGATGGTTCCATCGTCATTATGGAGAACATTGCCCGACATATGAACCTACGGCAACATAGCGGCCCTGCTGCTGAAAAATCGAGCGCTCTGCAAGTCATTTACCAGGCCACGAAAGAAGTCCAAGGGAGTTTGCTAGCCTCCCTGCTGACAACGATCATTGTGTTCTTACCTTTGCCTTTTACTTCACCGATTGCCAGTGCCATCTTGGGTGACCTGGCGATTGTCATTATCAGTGTACTCGTTGTCTCTATCGTGGTTACCCTTTTGATCATCCCATCACTAACCTATTGGGGAGTCCAAAAGGGACTTTTTCGATTTCAGGTCGAACCTCCCGTCGCTGGAATCAAACCATCACTCTTTGCAAAACTCGATGATTGGTATGGCAGAGCTATATCCTACTTGGGCTCCACAAAATTGCGAGTCTCTGCTTTGACACTAGCCTTGATCACGCTGTTTGGCTGGTCCTGCTACATGATATTGGATCTAAAACGTGAAATTATCGGTCAGCCTGATAGTAATATATTGATTACCCATATCAATTTTCTCGATCAAACGCTGACGCAAGAGAAGACCATCGCCCTATTAGATGAAATGGAAAAGAAAATCGAGGTACTGCTGGATTCTCGTGTCGAGTCCTGGTTGCAGCAGACGCAAAGTTACCAGCCGCAGGCAGGCAATTTCTTCATCATCCTTAAAGACAGTCGCGATTATGACTCTATGAAAGCTCATCTAGAAGAAAAATTTCCCTCAACAGACGCCTACACTGTCGAGAACTTTAATTGGAATCCTACCTCTCTCAAAATCCCAGATCCAAGCCAACTCGTGCTACAAGTGGGTGGGAATAATCACGAGCAATTGCTTACCGACCTGGAAGCTCTTCATCAAGCATTACGCGGCATGGAACAATTCTCTCGCATTGAAGTCTTACCCAATACCAAGAAAAGAAAGGTGTTTGAAATTAGCGCTCCGTCAGAACAATGGAGCCGCCTGGCTGCTATCTCTTCGAACCAGTTTACTAAATCTGGTCTGTCAGATTATCTTTCCTTTGCATTTGAGCGGAAGCTTGTAAGAGAATTCAATCTTAATGACGAGCTTGTAAAGGTTGACCTTCGGCTTGCCGAAAAGCATGTCCAAACAAAGGAAGACTTAGAGAACTTACCTTTAAGCTTCAACCACAAAAAGATTCCTTTAAAGGCTCTGGCTCAGGTGGACACCAAATGGGAAAATGAAAATCGTTACCGCAAAAATGGCGCCGACACATACCAACTTATGGCTTGGGTTAAAGACACGCACGCAGAACTTAAAGAGGAACAGCTGCAGGAGCTAGCTCGTGCAGAGATCGACAAACATGAGACGAGTAAAGCTGCTTTGAACTGGCTCTTTTTGCCGGCAGGGCAGGAAATCAGTCAGAATATTGAATCTCTTTCTCAAGCCCTGATCTTGTCTCTAGCCTTGATCTTTATTGTGTTGATTTTTCAATTTCACAGCCTCATGCAAGTCGCAATCATTATGTCTGCTATACCCCTCGGAGTCATTGGCGCGGCTACAGCCCTATATGTGGCTGATAGCGTCTTGTCAGTCAATTCGATGTTGGGGCTGATCCTGCTTTCGGGAACAGCTGTTAATAATTCCATTCTTCTCTGTGATTTTTTCAATCGCTTTCGCGCTGAACGGCCAAATGAGAGTCCTATGACGATCGCTGTCGCCTCGGCAAAGGCACGTATTCGGCCCATCTTGATGACGACCTTGACCACTGTCATTGGGATGGTTCCGATCGCCATTGCCTTTGGAGCTGGGGGAGAGGTTCTGCAGCCACTAGGTTTGGCGGTAGCCGGTGGCCTGGGTATTTCCACGCTTTTGGTCTTGATTTTCGTACCCATTGCACTGGCATTGACTGCGAAATTTGCTAGCCCGATCTCTGAACGGTCTTCGTAGAAAGGTTCAATCATGTTCCAACAAGAAATCGAGAAAGTCGAAAACGAAATTCGTGAATTGACAAGCAAACTAGAAGCCCTCCGCAAGCAGACACCTCCTCTGAAAGTAAAGAACTACGCCTTGCAAATTCTCGAGGGTGAAACGACTCTAAAGGATCTTTTTGCCGGTAAAGATACCCTCCTGGCTATCCATAATATGGGCCAGGGATGTCGCTACTGCACTATGTGGGCCGACGGCATCAATGCTTTTTTGCCTCACCTGGAAGACCAACTGTCCGTGGTTCTCCTCTCCAAAGATTCTCCCAAGACCCAAAGGATTTTTGCCAATTCCCGCGGTTGGCGCTTGCGCATGGCTTCCCACCAGGGCGGCTCCTACATCAAAGAGCAGACCCTTGCGCCTGGCGAAAGTAACATGCCCGGTGCTGTCGTCTATAGACTGATCGACGGAGAGGTCTATCGTCTCAACGCCAGCGTGTTTGGTCCCGGAGATCAATTTTGTTCCTTCTGGCATTTTCTTAGCTTGGCCGGCAAGGGCGAAGAGACCTTCACGCCCCAATATAGCTATTGGCGCCGCCCGGAAACCATGGATGACGGCGGGAAAAATCTGTCTGTCTGAACCAAGCCAGAAATCGCGGAGTCCCTTCCGAATCAGCGACGAGCTAAACTGAGACCCGTAAGGATGCTTCCTATGCCCAAAATGCTAGCTTTTGCCGTCGTGGGCCTGGCTCTTAGTCAAGCGACCTGTAAGCCGGCGAGACGCGTGGATTCTAGTCCTTACATTGTCGGCGGATCGGACACGGAGGTTTCCCAATTTCCCTTTTTCGTCTCGCTGGTACTCGCTGATGGTAAGCGCTGGTCCCATCATTGTGGGGGGGCACAAATCGCGGCGGGCGTCGTCTTAACAGCGGCCCACTGCGTCGAGTTTCCTGAAATCGACGAGGCAGAGTTTTTTTCTGATCTGTCCCCAAATCTTCTAAAAAAGGGCTACTTGGTTTGGAACCTGCAATCCCTGGACCAGCTCACAACGGAGGGTTCACTGCATGATTTGCTTAAGGCGAGGATTCTGGGCATCAAAGCCCATCCTCAATTTGATATCTATGATAAAACCTCTGCGGACCTTGCGCTGGTTTTCTATGATCCTAGTACCCTGGCGATCGAGACGAAAAGTGCAAAGTTCCAAGAAGCCGCAGAGACAAATGAGAAGATGCCTGCAAGTCATGGAATTGCCATAGGCCACGGTTTGGTGTCATCTGCGCAAGAGCTTTGGCCTAAGAGCTTGCAAATGGTGCGCTTACCCCAGGTCGATATAGCTGTTTGCCGCAACGCCGGCCCAAAAGACTATGAGGCCTTGAATGAGAACTTCTTGTGCTATGGGTATCTCGATAAGGCTGGCAGGAATCTCTGCGGGGGCGATTCCGGTGGGCCTTTATTAAGTGCTCATGACCCAGACCTGCTCTTGGGGATTGCCAGTTGGGGACCAAGTGATTGCGATAACAAAGCCACGCCAGGCGTCTTTAGCCGGGTGGATTATTATCATGACTGGATCGTGGAAGAGATCGAGCTCTGGCAGCAAAGTCGGCCCTAGCATTTTGATTGTCCTGCGCTGTTACTCCGGACGATGACCATAGAGACACAGGATATTACCCTTTGGCTTGAACGCGGCGATAACGGTTGGCCCAAGCTACGAGCCCCATAGGTCTTTTGGTTTGAATCCAAACTCGACCTTGACCGCGAAACCGACAAATAAATCCTTCACCCGAAAAAAACAGGGATTTGTAGCCACCAATACGGCCTATCTCGTAAGTCAGGGACGGCGTAAAGGCAGCAATGTGCCCCGTATCAACGACATATTCGCCATCGATTTCGAGGGAAAAAATGGATCCATAAGTGTTAAACCATATATCCCCGGTGCCGCTGCAATGCATCAAGAAGAACGATTCTCCTGAAAAAAATCCCTTGGTCAATCCTTGCCACTTGGTGTCGAGTTCGACCTTGGGGCCGCAGGCGAGAAAAGCTCCTGAACCTAAAATCAAGGGCGTCTGTGGACTAATAGAATAGTGCTCAATGTCTCCTGCGGGTCCGGGTGCCAAGCATAACTCTCCGTCGGCATGAGGGGCCGAGAATTCATTCAAGAACAAAGATTCGTTGGCGAGAAAACGCTTGAATCCCCCTCTGAGTTTCGTTTTCATCACTAAATGGGAATCCATGGAGGCCATGGCCGAGGCTTCAACTTTTACCATTTGACCGCGCGGGATTTGCATAGAAAGGAAACTAAAATCCGGTCTTGCTTCTATTTTATACGGAATGGGATCCATTAAACACCTCTATGGATTTGAGACTTATTCACCAAGACGATTTCATCCTTTCCTCGGACGCAGATGCGGCTGGAGGGCTTTCCCAAAGGAATGAGAACTGTGAGATTGAATCCATAGTTTTCCCTGGCCTTGAAAGCGGCAAACGAATCCTTCACCGCCGACGATAGAGTGCAGCCAACTGGATCCTGCCTTTGAGATTTTAAATCCCAAGGTGTCCTCAAAAGCCACGATATGGCCTGTGTCAACGATGAGTTCACCAGAGACATCAATTTCGTGAATAGCGCCAAAGCAACTTATGAGAATGGGACCCTTGCCGCCTGCATTCAGCCAGAAAAAAGATTCCCCCGAAAACAGGCTTTTGAATCCTTGCCATCCTACATCGAGATTTATCCCGGGACCGCAAGCAAGAAACGATCCGCTTTGGATGATTAAGCGCCCGCTTTGCAAGTGATGCGTCGTTAAGTCTCCGGGTAGTGGTGTCGAGAGCCAGACATCTCCGGCTTGTTGCGCTTCAAAGTGATTCAAGAAAAATGATTCGCCGGCAAACAGGCGTTTGACTGATTTTAAAAGGCTCCCCTGCCCTTTTTTATGGGTGGTGGTCGAAATATGAATATTAGGGCTCATGCAAAGCATCGAGCCTGCCTCCGTGGTCATGGTTTCGCCAGTCTTTAGGCTGACCCTTGCGGCAGTGCTTGCTGGCCGGAACTGAATATCGATTTCCATCTGCAACTCCTCTTTTATCATGCACCGAAACGTGGATTGAGCCAGGACGCCAATCCACCAAGGCTACGTGTCTGTAATTTGATTTTTCCAGTGCCGATGACTTTCAAAACGAACCCTTCACCGCTCAAAAAGGATGAAAACAAACCTCCCGAAAGCTGGATTTTCAGCCTAAATTGGGGCGGATAGGACAAAAGGTGGCCTTTGTCGACTATGTACTCACCACTGATATCCTTTTCGACGACGGCTCCGTACGCTCCGTACCAGATAATGCCGCTGCCTGAAGCCCGCATCCGGAAGAGACCTTCTCCAGAAATCCATGAAGAAATCCCAGCAAACTTGATTTTGAGTTCAATTCCTGGGGATGACGCGATATACGCGCCCCCTTGCAAGAACAAGGTTGATTGTTGCAGTGTTTCCTGAACAATTTGCCCAGGATGTGGTTGGGTCAGAAACAGGCGCTGTTTAGCCTGGGATCGATTGACAAAGCGATTAACGAATAAACTCTCTTTTCCAAAGAACTTCATGACCAGCGCGCCGAGGAAACCACCGTTAAAACGGGTTCGCAGCTCCAGTCCCGTGTCCATGACGGCCATGGCCCCCGATTCCGTCTGAACCGATTCGTTAGGATCCAGCATCATGATCAAATGGGAGAAGGAATTTCCTCCCGCAATTTTGATTTCCATTTTTTCTTATCTCCCCGAATCTACAGTTTCTTCAGTGCTGCTTGCAGTCTTGCCATATCAAACGCCACGGGACGGATGTGGCTTGAGCCCTGCTCCGACACGTGCTGTTGCCACTGATCATGAATGGCTTGTATGCGATCATCCGTATCAGGATGAGTGCTCAGATAACCCAGGACCTTCTTAATCTCAGGATAATTTTTAAAACGCTTTTCTTCTTCTATTTTTATCAAATCAAAAAAGCCAGCTATACCGCGTGGATCTATTCCCCTCTTCCAGAGCAAAGCAAAAGCCCATTCATCAGCTTCCTGTTCCGCGGCTCGCGAAAACGTCTGATTAACTAGAAATGAGCTGTTCTCGGCGATAATAGCGATCAGACCGGTAAAGTCGCCAATCATGAAAGTCAAAACAAGGTACAAGCTCGCGCTGCGCAGCAGACTCTTGAGACCGTGTCGCTCTGTCACGTGCGCCATTTCATGAGCAGCAACCCCCAAGATCTCCTCTGGTGTTCGAGCTTTCTCCAGTAGCTGGGTATTGAAAACAATATGCCCCCCAGGAAGAGCGAACGCGTTGATCTCGTCATCCTTTTGAATGTAGATTTTTAGCTTTTGGTATTCTGGGGGCAGTCCCGGCCGCATAAAAGCAAGCAGGCTTTCTAGCATTTGTTGAGCTTCCGTATCACGATAGCGATTTGGGTCTTGAATCAAGGACTCAAGGGCAATATTGCCGATTTTTTCTTCAACACCAGCGGGGATGGCTGTGGCCGCAACATCGACTGCCTCGATTAATAGCAGATATCCACCAAGCCCCAATACGATCAGGACGGCAAAAGCGGCGGCAAAAGACAGGAAGATGGATCTTTTTTTCCGCCGAATCGAGTGTCGAATCCTTTGCCCCATGCTGTCGGGTAAACGATCCACAGCCCTTAACAGCTCGGGAGTCAAGCTTAAGCAGATTGTGATTTTTGCGTCCCGCTGATGATTGAAAAACAATATTTGCTGGTTAGTACCGCCCAGGGCCGTGGTAAAGTCCAGGGGTGAGTAAGAATAGCTACCCCCATTGATCGCTACTTTGACTACCTGATGATCGATAGAGATGTGGGCCGCTCGTTTTCCGACAAAATCCGGATGAAAGAAAGTCCCTTCCATCTCGGTTGATTCCATTTGCGGGGATTCCAAAACTGACATGCAAATATAGCTCGACGGTTAACATCAATGTGAGTTTTATGGAAGAAGTCTAACGGCTTACAATTTGACTGTATACTGGAAAATTTCGATAGATCTGGAAATATGGGCGCAAGGAACCCAGACAAGTTGAATCAGTGGCATTCTCCATCTTGAAGCCGAATCAAACGGCGGGTTTCACGCAATTTCCGCTTCTGGGCAGAATTTCGTTTAGCGGTTTTTTAAGCGCAGCCAAATCACTGGGAGCAAGAATCACAGCAGGATAGTTCTTGAAGAGATCCTTTTGGATTCATATTCCTGAACCACCCACAAGTATTTTCATATCAACCCTGCTCGGATCCTCCTGGATCAACTTGACGATTTCAAGACCCGCCCCCTTTTGCTCTTGCTCAGCGATAGAAATACCAAGAAGACGTGGCTGAAACCGGTCGATAGACCATAAGATATCTTGATTAGGCAGCCCCGGTGTGATGGTTTTGGTTTTAAGTCCAAGCTCACTCCTGGCGAGATCGATAATTTGGACTCCTAGCGTGTGATAATTCCCCTCCGCGCATACCAACAAGACATCGACATTCTTTACCTGCGGGAAGTTAGGCATTGGGAGCGAGCGTTCTTTGAATCTATGAATCACCTGCTCTGCGAATTCCGCAAAGAGATGTTCTTGCGCGACGGTCAATTGCCCGTTCTTCCATAACTGGCCAATTTCATACAATTGGGAGAAAAATCGTCATAGGGCCGGATTTCACCGAGAAAATTTTGGCAGTCAGAACACGAAGACAAAACCATAACAATTGATTATGGAAACGATTAACCGCGGAATGGAAGGTATTCAAGGAATGCCTTAAGACTTAAAGATTTCTGGGACAAAACCCGCCTCCTTGCCAATCGTTTGGTCTAAGCCAAAACCTTTGGCAATCGTCGTAAGCAGCGCACTATTATAGCGAGTGTTTGCCCGTAGGTCGAAGTATTTCCCGCTGCCAAAGCCCATCTTCGCGCCTCCCACCAGCACATAGCAAAGATCGCCAGAATTGTGATGCTTCGCTGCATCCTCACCAAACTCCGAAGACCACACGATCAAGGTATGATCTAAAGCGCTTCCATCTCCCTCAGGTATTTGATCCAAACGTTTGGCCAAGGACGCCACTTGGGAGGCGTACCAGGTGCAAAGAGCCTGCCCTCTTTTCCGGGTGAGATCGTATAGCCCTTGATTGGTGACGCCATTGTTATAATACCGCTCATTATGTGTTAGTTCGTGGCTGGTATAATCTTTTACCTGCGCAAACTCCTGACCGATGCCAGGATGTTTCCAGCTCTCCGCAGACTTTCCTAACTGTAAAGTATAGAGATTCGCTTTACTGCAGGTGATACCGGCTATCATCAGATCCAAAAAACCTTCAACCATCACGGCATAGTCGCCATTGCCATGAGGATCGTAGTCGCGAAGGTATTTTGCATTAACGGGAACACAAGCTAAGCTTTCGGAGGTCTGGACAATTCCACCACTCTCCTTACTTAGACGGGCCAATATGTTCTGCATATTCTGGGCGTGCAATCCAAGCTTGCGCCTTTCGTAATCACCAAGTTTTGCATGGCTTCCCATCGCTAAGGTCTGGTCCTGAATAATCTGCATCGCATTTTGCAGATCAGCCGGTTTGAGGATATCGGTGTTTAAAGCAAGAGCCTGCGTCACACCACTGAGAACCTCAGGGAAGAAAACCTGCATGGCTTGTTTAGGCGTATTTTTTCCCAAAGTTTGATTACCACTCGCATCAAAGAAGGCATAAACCTCCTTCGTATTATCTGAGGGGTAGCCCTTATTCATGGCAAAATTCACAATCGGAAAGGGACAATTGCCCTGCATAATGGGGGCCAAAATGCTGTCGATGGAGGGCCCTGCATTTTCTTGCCCAGTGTAAATTCGTCGAATGCGCTCATGATTTCCGTCGCTGCTTGGATTGTCTTGAGCTTTAAAACCGCGAACCAGCGACATCTTTCCTTCGAGTCCGCCAAAGGGCGCTAGCACGGGGCTAAGAGCTATATTGGACCCGGATGGACTAGTGGGCCAGAAGTTCAAGGACATGCCATCAGGCGAGTGGACAATAATCAATCTTCGCGCAGCTGTCTGTGAATTTGCGAAGAGCCATTGGGGCGAGATTCCAAGCAGAGGAAGAGTCGTCGACATCTCCATCGTTCGGGATACGAGCTTTCTGCGGCTCATTTTTCTCATCATGACACCCTATTCCCACCTATCTGCGAGTTGCATTTCCTGGATAGGTTAATGCCTTCACTAATAGATCCTTGAAGCTGACGTTTTCCGAGCGGACGGTCTTGTACAATTCAGAAATATGGCAAGATTCCCCGCTTTGTTCTGCTCGACTCAGAGCAAACCTATAAAATTGCAGAGCCATGCAGCGTTGGAAATGATCACTATTCCCTAGAGCTTGGCTAAAATCCTGCACGTTGGCATAGGTCCCGTCAAAATCTAAAGTCGCCACAATCTGTGAACTGGTTACTGGAGCCTGGGCCAAGAATTCGCCTGTCCCATCGTAGGTGAGATAGTTTTGCCCAACTGGGTCGATATATTGATGACAACCATGACAACTGGCGTTTGCTTGGCGAGCTTGGATCGAAGTCGCGGCATCGCCTGATTCCGTAATATTCTGTGGGGGTGGTGCAATATCCTGGCAAAGAAAATGATGCCTGACGGTAATCCCAGAGAATATCGGGGAGACCTGCTCGGCAGACCGTGAAATATTCATCAGAAAATAAGGATGGTTTTGCATCCCTATGCGCCGACTGTCAGCCAAGGGCTGATGGAATAGACTCGCGAGCGAAGTGGAATGCAGTAGATTTAAATAATCAGCCCGCTTGCTTTCAACGATTTCTGGAGTCAAATAGGACTTTTCCACCGGGCCCTTTTCTTGAATACTCAAGTAGGGAGAGAAAAAGCGCGCGGTCAATTTCTTTAAGTTGTCTCCTTCGCTGAGGATTCTTTGAATTTCTGGTTCCAGGCCCTGAAAATTGAGGGCTTTGCTTGAAGCTGCAGCCCAAAGCTGGTCATCTGGTGGTCCATCCGTCAAAGTATACGCCAGCATCGTAGCCAACTCGAAGGAATCCAGATCCCCGTTTGGTCCTTGACCTATTTCCTCTCTATAAAGAAACATGGGATGTTGAAACAGCGCGTATATCAGCACGCGTATTGCACTCTCTGGATTGCCTCCTTGAGAGGCCTGGGTAAATATTTCTTTTAAGGCTGCCCCGGCATCATGTTCTCTAAGAGAACGACGCAAAACCCGCGAGGCGAAGCCATCTATGAATTTGTCCCAACAGGCCTGATCCGTCAGCAGCGAAGACACAGGGCAAGAAAGCAACCTTGCAATGTCTATTTGCCCGGCAATTTTCTTCGCCTGCGCTTCGACGATTTGCAAAAAGGTATCGCTACCAAGTAAGGTATACGAATTCCCTTCAAATAGTGTCGTACGTTCGACGCTCTCTTTAAAATCATTTTCACTGAGAGCAACACCGCTGTGATAGCTCATGGAGCGAAAGAGTTGCAGGGGCGTTAAGCGAATGAATCGGGATGGGATCGTCGATGGACTCCCCTGGCTGCACTCCGTCATATTCTTGATAGGGTCCAAAGCCTTTGCCATATCATCGCTGCCGTCCAAGAGTCCGTTTCCTAACGGTTTTGGCGCCAGCAGTTGCTGGGCATCCTGACTAACTCCCCGATCGCTTTGGATTTTCTTTCCATGATTGAAATAGTCGCAAGAAAATAGCAGGCAGGCGCAGATAGCTAACTGCGAAATAGGCAATAGTTTCTTGAATTTTTGCATGCTTGCCTCTACCTCAGACCTTCGAGATTCGACTCCTTATCGGAATTTTCCCCGATTCCTTGAGATGAAGAACACCGACCCATGGATCAAGATCGTCCTTTGTTCTAAACATAGGGTAGGAAGTTTTCGATTATCCTCATATGATCTGGATCATATTGACCAATATTGTTCACCCCCGGGAAATCAGCACCAAACCAGTCCGCCACTCAGGAAAATGTGTATGACAGAAAATAGTCATGACCCGATTACAGTTGTTCCTGATTTAGCAGTTCTGGAGAGTGCCAAATATACCTGGAATTTGACCGGGGAATTGAACTTCATTCGCTATAATGAAAACTATATTTATCAAAGTCGTTTGACAGACCAGGACGTTATTCTGCGCATAACTCACAAGAGCCATCGGCTAAAGAGTGAACTCGAAGCTGAATTAGATTTTGTCAATTTTTTAGCCCTTAACGGCGTCCAGGTGGCTCAACCCTATCCCTCCTCCAACGGCAATCTTGTTGAGACTTTATTCTCAGAATCTAACTATTGCGCTTCCGTATTTCAAAAAGCTGAAGGCGCAAGTCCCAGGCAACCAGAAGAGTTTTCAGCAGAACTACTCAGGGACTGGGGGGCCCTGCTAGGAAAAATGCATAGACTTACAAAGAAATATAGACCGAAAAATGCGCTTCAAAGGAAGCCGTGGCAGGAGGACGCTGGCTTTCTTTTGATCTCGCGAAATATTGCCCCAACTGACGATATCGCCTACCGTCGCTTCATTGAGTGCAAAGAATGGATCGCATCCCTAGACAAAAACACGGAGACTTATGGGTTAATTCATTGCGACCTTCACCATGGCAATTTCTTTGTTCATAAGGGAACATTGACAGCCTTTGACTTCGATGATTCTGCCTATCACTATTTTGTGTATGATTTTTCCGCCATAATGTGTGGGTTAATCGCCTTTTATGAACGCCAATCAGCTGTTTTTGACTATCGTGCGACCCTTGATTGCTTGTTGCAGGGCTATGAAAGGGAAAACCTCCTTGCACCCATCTGGCAGGAGCGCATTCCTATGTTTATAGAATGGCGATGGGTGGTCCTGTACCACTGGCTTTCTGCTCGTTTAAAAACAGAACACTTTAGTACTGAGAAAAAAAGTGGCTTTATAGCTTTTCAACAACAATGCCGAGGACATATCAGAGAGCAGGTGATGCTCAGATAATTGAGATTTGGTTATAAAAGTTTCGCCATTAAAAATTGTAGGCAACATCAACAGAATAGGAGCGGTAGGTCTTGCGGACTTGGGAGATCTCTGACCCCTGTTTAAAGATCGAGTCTTTAGGGACTAAGTTTCTTACTTTCAGTCCGCCCTTTAAACCACTACTCCAAGTTTGAATGCCAACCAAATCTATCTGTGAATAAGGTCTTTCCTTCACATCGGGCCTTTGATCAGCTCCCACTTCGCGAATACGTTCGCCAAACCTGTTATAGAGCAGACTCAGGGTGCTTTTGGTGCTTGGGTTATCGTAGCCAAATGTGAAGTTCCGAATATAGGACGACTGACCCTGCAAAGGTCGCTTTTTTGAGGTCTGGGTCGAAACAAAGTTACTCAGATCAACCTCAGACTTAATAGTTGTACTGTTGCCCGCCACAAATAGGTTGCTTAGCCAGTGATTGGTCTGGGCCAGATTCGCGCGAAAATCTGCCTCAATTCCCCTTACATAAGCGCTATTGGCATTGCTGAAACTATAGAGTGCTCCTGCTGATTGAGGAGAGATGACAAGCTCGATCGGATCGTGAAAATCTTTCATAAAAGTCCCAAGCGACACGCTCTGGCTATTTTTGAAATACCATTCCCAGCGAAAATCATGGCTAACGATGGAAGCAGCGCGCAAATTGCGATTTCCTTTAACGGTGATGCCATTATCGTCGTCGTAATATTGCGCTTCAGACAACTCCTTAAAATCAGGACGCGATATGGTCTTGCTGCGACTAAACCTGAGCTGCATATCCTTGATCAAAGAAATGGTTAAAGAAAACACCGGTAAGGTGTGACGCGTCTTCAAGTCAGAGGTGAGAGGCCTTCCGTCAGGGTTATGAAGCTCAAAGGTATTCACGCTTTGCTTGGACTCTTCATATCGCATG
>JBIKVD010000275.1:0-5887 GCA_044357055.1 Oligoflexales bacterium
CGGCCAATCGGTGTTGCCTACGAAAGTTTCCAGGATATAGTAATCGAACATCTGCTGCACATCCACATGCTGATTGAGAAATCCCTCGATTTCTCCCGGTGATTTGTTATTGAGTTCATCGATAAATCGCAAAAACTCGCCTTTATGGTCGAAGTCTTTTTTACCACTGTAAGCGTTGTCATCATGGGGATTGCCTATGTACTTAAGGGTGGTCAGTTCCTTCGTTCCGTAACGATTCTCGAGAAAATCATCATTGCTGATTTCCCCTAAGTACTGCACACCGTAGTATTGTCCATTGATATAGGTGACCACAGGACGCGATTGCAGGGTGTCAACACCTGGCAGAAAGCGACGGGCAATTTCTTGATTGATGAGATCGCGCGTGCGTGCATAGAAATGATCGTTTCCTGCGTTGCGAGCGACAAGGTTTTTGAGTTTACGTGCACCGTCAAATTGAAATTCAAGGCCCTTGAAGAAGCGATGAGGTTTTGGACGATTATCCTTTTGGTCAAAGAGGATGCGAATGGATTTTTGTGGATTGAGTTTGCTGGCGCTTCCGCTCAGCCGAATTTTTACATCGGCTGGGCCGTAAGTTCGGACTCCATTTTCAAAAAATTCCATCCCGGCGTCAACTTCGCGCTCTGCCTCTAGCTCGGTTCCCGTCGCCTCGGTGATTTGGCTGCGGATTTGCTCATCATTGCCAAAAAGCGATAACACGGGGAGCTGGTGATTCACGCTACCTAGATCTGGCGCAGGAAAGCTAGAAATGTATGTGTTGTCGTCTTCAACGGGGACAACGTCCTCTCCGCAAGTCAGAAATTCGGCCGCGACAAAACCTGCGAGTCCATCCTCTGCTTGGACGCCTACCCAGGAGTAGCCTCCCATGTTACCTGATGAGTCTTGGGTGATGACAACTTTTTCTCCCTGTGGCATTTGTCGCAGTATGTTTGCCTCAGTGCTTGCTTGCTCCCTCAGATTAAGCGCGATATTAGGCGTACACTTAGCTCCGAGGACGGTAAGGCTGGCGACGGTGGATGCTGGCGGTTGCTGACCCGTTTTGCAGGTCAAAAGCAGGCAAAAAAGCGAGGAGAATAAAATAAGGATTTTTCTTTGATGAAGGCCCATTGCGTCAAACTCCTGTGGCGAAGACTCAGTTCATCATAAGTTTTGCCAATCGGATAAGGAAGGCGTTGCAGTAGGAAAATATAGGAGAAAAAGGCAGGTTGAGCAGAGGGAGTTCCGTAGCACTTATTTGTGGTTATTGTAAAAATAGAGTCCTAGCCCAACGATTTCAACACTTAAATAGAAAGTTGAAACTGAATCGCTCCTCCACCCCAGGGTTTGAAAGTCGTCTTGCTATAGGGAAAATCATGGAACAATTGATCAAGATCCCAAGTCGAAAGAAGTGAGAAGTGGCCCTTTTGCGGCCAGGTGTATTGCCAGCCGACGAGAGCCTTGCTCTCCCATTGAGCTCGGACTCGGGCGTTCGTTATCCTTGGCCAATGCTGATGAGAACCATAAAAAAAGGAAGCACCGTCGCGTGGGCCAGGGTACCAGCGGGCGTTCCAGGAGGGCTCTATGCGATAGCTGCTGGGCTCAACGACCAGGGTGGACGGGGCCTCTTCAACGGGAAAATCAAATTGGTAATCGGCTCGCCTTTCGCGAAGTGTCAGATCTTGATGCAAGCGGCCGGAGCTAAAGGCCAGATCTTGCCATAGGGTCGTTTTCATGAATATTCGTTTCATTTGCCCCCTTGTGGGTTCTGGCAGAAGATTTTGGCGAGACTCTTGCTTTTGCTGCCACTGAATTTGCGCGCCGAGGGAGTGTCCTACGTCCCATTGTGAGCGAATAGAAGCGTTCAGTTCTTGGGCCGCCATTTCATAGATGTCTAGGGGGCCCCTATGTCTGAGAGGGGTTTGGATGGAGTAGCGAAGGCTTGCTGCCATATTTTCTTTCAAGTTGGATTGCCAGAGCCATTCATAAGCTATTGGTTTTTTGTCGAATTTGTTGCCGCTTGCGGGCTCAACTTTTGTATTGTAATAGTGGTCAATCGACCAAATTGAGGCGTGAAGAGAACCTATTGGTAAAAAGGTTCCTAGACGCATACCCAGATCGGACCATTTCTTATGGCTGTCCCCATCAGCTAGAACGGCAATTTCCCAAGCTTGCTTTAAATAACCTACGGCAAGAGTGTTGTAAGTCACATCTGCAAGTTTATCTTGGAGTGTCACTTGGTCAAAAGTGAGGTAGGGCCCTGGCTCTCTGGATGTAAGTAGGTTGTCTCTAAGATGATGGAATTTAATTTCCCTTTGATAATAGAATCTGGTTTGGTTGAGACTGCCTCCAGACGCCCGAGCGCCGCTCGAGAAATGCTGCCAGTCCTGGTCCCAGGCAATGGGTAGCTGATAGGAGTCGACATCGTTGTAGTGCTCAATAGAAAGCTCTTTTTCGGAGTCGATTTGATCGCTGTCGCTGTGGTGATAGCGAATGGGCAGATCGCTATCTGAAAGGGGAGGAGTAGGTTCTGAGCTAGATGCAGAGAGGCTTTCGAGCGCAAAGCTTTTTATATCGATGCAAGCTAGAACCAGAAAGCAAGGTAAGAGGTAGCGGGATAAGCGCCCAGGGTTCCAGTCCCTAAGGTCGCGGTCTTCCCGGTCTGCGACGCGGGAAGACCACAGCCAGGATCTACGGCTTAATAACTTTCGCTCCAGGCCCAATGGGTTTTCCACTAAGCGCGGCTTGCTCCAGAGCCCTTTGCACGGCGGCAGCGGCGTCGATACGTCCATAACCGTATTTCTCACTAAAGCCTTTGCTATTGTATTGAGCTTCTGTTGGGCGGATTTTGCTCGCTGTTGATGTTACGATATCGTAAGCGCTTTGGCGATCAAGATCAGGATAGACGCTTAAAATAAGGCCAAAAACGCCGGCGGCGATGGGTGTAGCTGCAGAGGTTCCACCAAAATCTCTGGTATAGGCTCGGTCCGCGAAATCAGTGCTGCTAAATTTGGTATTGTAGCCTTTTTCTCCGCTTTGATCGGTCGTCGTGATTCCATTACCACTGGAGGCCCGGGTGGTACTCAGGACTTCCATGCAAGGGCCCCAAGCCGTGGAAGAAACCTTAACGCCTCGGTGATCCACGCCACTTACGGCGAACACTTCGGGAATGGCAGAAATATCCAGGTCATTGGCTTTGCAGTCATTCTTATTAATGTTGTTCATAGCAAAAAGAATGATGGTGCCGCGGCCCTGGTTGCTGTTAACGGCAACGTCAGAGATGGCTTTGCTTACAACATCCGTCGTGGCCGTACCAACTCGGTATCCCCAGCTATTGGTAATAATGTGCGCCCCTCGGCTGCGGGCATAGTAAAAGGCTTGAGCGTCCTCAGAGGGCCGGAATCCTGATACGACAGGAATCAGACTGCATTTGGGGCATGTACCTACGACGCCCTTCCCGTTGAGGCGCGCTGCAGCGAGCCCAGCCACAGCGGTGCCATGGGAACCAGAAGTGACAACATTGGCTGAAGAGGTCATAAAGTTCCAGCCGTAAACGTCGTCGATAAATCCATTTTTGTCATCATCCACTTTGTTACCGGGAATTTCCTTGGTATTGGTTATCCAGGCCGGCACGAGATCTTCATGTTGCAGATCGAATCCATCATCAATGACCGCGATGTTAACGGTTTGATGCCCAAGGGTTCGCATCCAAGCTGGGAGAATATTAATGTCTTCGCCCGGCACTCCTCCCGGGGTTTTGCCCTGATTGCGAATGTGCCACTGAAATTCCGCAAAGGGTTCGACCTGCGCCGCCTTGACGTCGTCGTCTGATATCGCTTGACGGTAGTCCTTGCTAATTAAGAAATCGGGGTGAGCAAAGGTTACCTCTGGTCTTTCCAAAAGGTTCTGCGCGACTTCAAGGGCCATAAGTGGGTCGCTAACTTTGAGCAGGTAGACGTCAGAGGCGAAAGAACTGACATGGACGGACACCACGCCTTCTTGCTGGCCTAGAAATTCCGCGTCCCATCCCTCATTAATGCCGACCACCACATCAGGTGTCAGAACGCCGAAAGCTTGTTCAGATTCATCAAACCATATAGGGAAACCTTCTAGCTCTACATTTCGCAAAACTTGCGTGGGCACAAGTCCATAGCCCATTTGGGCGACGGCGCGAGTTTCGTTATCCCGTAAGTAGATCCGAGTGGAATCTTCCGCTAAGCCTTGATGTCCGAGTTTTTCAATCGTCGCTCGTCGCATAGCTGCCATATGAGTGTCGACGATGATCCGATGAGACTTACCTCCCGATTGGTAGCTGGCCTCCATTCGGCCATTTGGCTCGAGATGGTTTTGGGCGAGAAGACTTGCGGATTCGCTGGCTAAAATGCCTGCTAGCCCAATGCTCATAAATAGCGGTGAAAAACGCATTTCGCGCTCCTCTCATATATTTGAGGTGTGGTAACTTTTAAACTTACCAATATGCTATCAGAGCCTTGGCCTGCCGGCCAAGGTTAAATGCTTTCACTCGCAACAAAAGCGTGGCCTGAGCTGCTGCTCAAAGCTTGGAGGGGGGAAAGTAAAACTAGGGTATGGTCAAACACGAAGAATCAGGTAAATGTTCCAGAAGTTCCTGGAGTTGGTTGACAAGAATATGCAGTTGGCTCGTTGTGTCCGCACCAAAGACACAGAGAGTCATTGGACCTTGGCGCAAGTCCTCTGCTCGCACAGAATAGAGATCACCCTGGTTGGTGGGCGCTAAAAGTCTTACTCCGGCTTTGAGCTGAAGGTTCAAAGTAATCACCTCAGGCGGGGTCTGCCCCTGGCGGCGCAACAAACCTGCTGTGAGATCTTTGGAACTTGTTAAACCAAAATGCCAGCTTCCCACCGTTCCTGAGACTTCGGTTTCGGCCGCCAATTTTTCGATGGTTATGGGAAAATGACTAGGATCTTGTCCCCTGTCTTTCCAGCCAAAAAGGAAAGTATTGAAAGCTATGGCACTCAAACCCGCCACAAGGATCATCAAGAGAGGTGCGAGTTTCCAAAACCAAGGACTAATGAGTGGAGCGGGAATTTTGCGCTCGATTTCGCTCCAAGTCGTGGAAGCTTCATTTTGTATAGGGATCTCGTCCAATTTAACCCCCTCTATTCTTTAGCCGCTTTGATAAATACCAATAAATCAGAGCCTTAGTTCAAAAATTCTTTGTCATGAACTCGTCATAGGCTTTGGCTTTGTCGGTCAGTGAAAGGTCGCTCTGAACCCTTTGGTCTGTCTTAAGCCATCATCCCATGAACCATGTGGGCTTGGCAATGGCCTTGCAACTCGTTATGATGCCCAAGTTAATCGCCAAAGTTAAAGGTTTTTTCAAAAGGCTAGAGCCAGGCTTGAGATCACGTATTGAAAAAACCTAACGAGGCAACTTAGTGAAGACTACGACAGGGAGACCCATCATGACAGGCATGCCAGTGCTTTCTTATCACCTTATTCGAGTCATGTTTGCCGCTGTTTTTGCCGGTCTGGCGTTCAATCCTTCCGCCCAGGCCTCACCGAAGAAATGGCTCATTATCTCAGATATTGACGATACTTTAAAAATCACCAATGTGCGTGCGCCCCTTCCGGAATTATTGGCCACGGGCGCTAAAACCAAAGATCAGTCTTTTCTAGGCATGGCGACATTGTTACAGATGCTGAGTTGTGAACAGGGTTTTTCTAATCCAAAATGTGCGGATGGTGCACCGCGCGCACTCGCTTATGTGACAGCGGCACCGGGTCCCTTAGCGATTTTTGGCAAGACCATGCTAAAACAAGATGGTTTTCCGGAAGGTGACGTGTATGAAAGGCCGCTATTTGCCGACAAGTTTGATTTTAAAGTGGCGACCGTCTTGGATCTTATCGACG
>JBIKVD010000276.1:0-5884 GCA_044357055.1 Oligoflexales bacterium
GGCATTTTACTCCATTTTGTCATTAGACAAATTGGGGATGTGTTTGCTGCGATCGATCCCGGCGTTACCCTAAGTGGTTATGCCTTGCGTTTATTAGTGATAGCGCCAGTGCTCTTAGCACCAACGGTTCTGATGGGGATGACCCTTCCCGTGCTGGCGAAAACTCAAATTTTTCGCAACCTAAGTTTGGGGGTCGGCACCAGCTATCTCTATGGCATCAACACTCTAGGGTCCTTTCTCGGTGTCTTTATAACCACAGTCCTTCTTTTCCGCGTATTTGGGCTCTTGGGGACAAATCTTCTCCTGGGATCCTTGAATCTCCTGGCCGCACTAGGAGCCTGGGGCTTAACCAGACTCACACCTGATCTTGCGGTCGATGGCCGACAAGCCGTGAGTGGCGAGCTCACACCCCCAGCCGCCCCTCTCCGCTTAAAGATCTTACTGATTGCAGCTCTCAGTGGTTTTACCTTTATTACCTTTGAAATCGTCTGGGCTAAGATGTTTGCCAACTTTCTTGGAGGGGGTATCTACGCCGTATCCACAGTGCTTATGTCAGCACTCTTGGGCATTGGATTAGGTAGTCTCGCAGCTTCGTGGTTTTTCCGGAAGTCCTACGATCTTACGAAAGTTCTCATTTCCATGATTTTTATCACGGTTAGTGCGGCGGTTCTCATCGTCCTTCAGATGAAACCCATCAATTATCTCTTGGGTATGCTTGGCGAATGGCCCGGTGATCTGGTACCCGTCATCTTCTACCAAATGGGGTTTGTCTTCCTCCTATTATTGCCAGCTTGTTGTGCCTCGGGCGCTAGCTTTCCTGTTCTATTACACATCCTCGAACGAGACAGAAATCACGTCAACGTATCGCTTGGCCCGGTTTTTGCGGTCAATACCATCGGTAGTATTTTAGCCTCTCTACTTTTCGGGTTCTTTATCATTCCTTACTTGGGATCGGAGTTTGCAGTTTTTGCCGGCCTCTGTTCCTTGCTCCTTATGCTGCTTTTGACTTTGAGCCTGAAACCCCTTAAAAAGATTTCCAGTGTATCGTTTGTCATGAGCGCAGCTGCAACTCTCCTCGTTTTACAATTCCCAGGATTTGATCGTCAATTTCTCAATACGATCGCATCAACGGAGGGCTTATCTTATCAAGGCTATGCTCTGTCGCTAGCCAAAAAAATGAAAAACATTGTCTACTTTTCAGAAGGCAAGAGCAGCAGCATCACGGTTTCGCGAACGGGAAATTCCTTTGGCTTAAGTAGTAACGGGCTCGGGCAGGGGGGACACAGCCTGCTTCCCCCTCATCATATTCTCGAATCCTTGCTGGTTGCTTATATGCCCATGATTCACGCAGAAAAAGCTGACAATGGGCTGGTCATCGGCCTCGGGATGGGAGTGACCGTAGATGCCCTCGTCCAATTAGGAGTCAAAAAGGTAACGGTCGTAGAGTTAGAAGAAAAAGTAATTGACGCGGTTGCGAAGGTGCGGAGCGAAAACTCTCCCCTGCAACAAGCAAATGTCACCCTCGAGATTAACGATGCCCGACAGTTCCTTAACGTTCATAAGAAAAAAGGTCGGCCTGGATATGACCTCATTACTTCTATGCCGGCTCACCCCTGGGTCGCCTCCGCCATATTTACGAAGGAATTCTTCGCTATTGCTAGGGATAATCTCTCCGAAAACGGAGTCTTTTCTACCTGGTTTGGTTTGGCAGGAGACCAAGAATTGAACCATGCTCTGTTAGGGGCGTTCACATCCGTTTTTCCCAACTATGTCCTTTATGATATTCCGGAAACAGGTGCTTATTTTTTAGTTGGTTCTAAATCTGCCATGCGTTTCTCTCCCGAACGCATAGCAAGTTTCGCCTCTCACCCTTCCTTACATAGCTTTGAATCCTGGGCAGATCCGGCCTTTGTTTTGGGCAAAGTCCTGATCGGCCAGAATAACGCTTCAGCGCTCCATGACCTTGCCAATACAGATGACAATATGTTTATAGAAATGAACTATCCGCTTCATAGGTCTGGGTTAAAACAAAATGCACAACTCTATGGCGGGCTTTCCATTGCGCGGCCTATGCTTGCTTCGGACTTTATGACTGAAAAAGACTATGTGTTTTATTATAGTCAGACGCTTGATCGGATGCTGGGAATGACACGTGACGGTTTCTATCAAGAGTACGTGCCTGACCCTTTGGTGCAAAAAGCTAAGAACATTTACGAGCTTCTGAAACCTCAATTAAGCAGCGAAGCGCAAGCTTATTTTGCATCCCTCATTCTATGGCGGGAAGATAAGATTCCCGACGCAATAGAATTAATGCAACAACATGGCGACATAGCTCAATCTCTGGATTTGCGCGCCCAAGACCTTTATGGAATGCTGAAAATGCGGCTAATTGAGCCGCTAAGCCCGGAGTCCATGGTAAACAACGGGGGGAGAAACAGTTTGGAGTATTTTTCTCGCTTTTACGTCAAGGAGCTGGCCCATCTAGACGATGCCAACAGCGGCGAGGGATCGTGGAATCAACTCGTTTTTTTCCACAATCTTATGCTCCCATCCACTGGCTTTCCGGAAATACCTGCCGATCAGCTTTCACGTTGGCGAACCGAGGTGGTCCCCTGGGTCCTCCGCAGCGGACTTTTAGGGCTCAACGAAATCGCTCTCCAGGTTTCAAGGTCCATGGGCGTTGAGGAGACGTCACTGCTACTTAGCGAACAGAACCAAATACTGAGGCAAGGCTTACGGGATTTTACGGCCCGTCCGAGAATACCGAGGACGGAAAAGACTGCCGAGGCAAAGCCAAGCGATCCATTAATGCCTTACACCGCGGCAGAACTGGCAAAAAACGATGCTTCGCTGAATATCAACGAACTGAATCTTCATGTTCCGGGTTTCGAAAATGATAATCGGGAACCCAAGCAAAAAATCGCCAACTACCGCCAGGCTGCCAGGTACAGCCCCTTAGCTTTCGGCCAGCAGACGGATTTCTATCTCTTAGCGCTAAATCATCAACCAGAACTGGTTCCAGACATCGAAACGACCTTATTAGAGCGTGGCCAAACCAAAGAATGGATTCGGTCATTTCGCGAGAAATGCTGTCCAAGCAAGCTCGCTACCACAGGCTCGGCAACAAGCCATTAATCCCTAGGGCTTGCTAATTTATTAGGATTTTTTAGCCAAACCAATTTCCGCCAATCGCTGGTGTAGATATTCACCAGCCGAAATCCGGGGGTATTTCTCACCGGCGGAGCTGAGAGATTTCATCGGGGCCAGATCCACCTCTGATCTAGGATGCACAAAAAATGGCATTGAAAATCGAGTTGATCCTTCGTCATCAGGGTTGACGACACGGTGAGTGGTACTGCGGAAGTAGCCATTGGTTAAGTTCTGCAGCATATCCCCAGCGTCGACAATGATATGCCCAGACTGAGCCCGAACTTCCTGCCATCGGCCAGCTCTATTAAGCAATTCCAAACCAGAGGCTGTGGATTCGGGCAGCAAGGTGATTAGATTAATATCCTCGTGAGCTGCCGCCCTTACGGACCGCGGGTCTCTGCCCTTTGGCAAAGGTGGATAGTGAATGACTCTGAGAATCGACTCCCCTCCCCGCGCCATCTGGGGCAGGAAATCGGAATTCTCTGCAAGAAATTCCGAACAAGCCGCCAATAATAGCATCGAGCATTCGTCCATCTTGGCATAAAGTTCAGTGAAAACTTGTTTAAACTCCGGCACCTCAGCTGGCCAAAGATCGGTTAACTTCGTGCCTAGGGCATGTCCTCCAGAACTTTTCGCCTCGGAGACCCCACGGCCCACATGCCAAAACTCTTTTAGATCTGGTGCATCATGATCTTTGGCATGTTCCTTACCAAAAGTCGTGAAACCGCGTTGACCATGAAGGTGTGGCAAATCGTATTTAGCCTTAATAGAGTTAGGCAATGAAAAGAATCGACGACAGATGTCATAGGCGGCATCTATGAGCTTTTTGTCAACGCCATGGCCTTGCAATACAAAGAAACCGATCTCTCGTAAACTGGTACCCACCATCTCAACAAAATGTTTACGTTGTTGAAGCGAACCATCCGTATAATCGCGAAGGTCAACCAACCGAATGATCGCATCTTCATCAGCACCATTGCGACCCACGTTTTTGGTCTCACTCGCAGCACCATTTTGCTGGTCCATGCGCTTACTCCTTTTTCCAAGTCCTTGAACGATCGGAACCTTAGGAATCTCCATATCAGAAGGCTTTGCAGATCGCAAAGAACTCCCACGAAAAAGCCAAATTGACGCAAGTAAATGGAGAGATGAGAGTGGGGAGTAAAACGGACGAAGCCCATTGATTTGAGGTTTGGCGCTAGGGTTGGACTTCAGGCACCCCCTGAGTCGCCAGTACCGATGGCTTTGCAGCCTTCCACTTTGAATATTGCAAAAAGGCTTCGGCAGCCAATTGAGGACCTTTAATGACCCATCGATCGTCCGTCACCACCACGGCAGCAACCACGACTTCAGGCTTTTCGATGGGCATCATTCCGACAAACCAGGTCGTCAACCCAAGTGGCAGCTCACCTGTCAAAGTACCAGTTTTACCTCCCACCAACTCTCGCAAAGGGGCGTAGGGCTTTCGCCTAAAAGCATAACTAGCTGTTCCCGATCTAGCCGTACTCGCCATCATACTTCGCAATTTCAAACTTGTACTCGGTTTCATAATCTGGTCTTCGCTGCCTCTCTCTGAGTTCGAGGATCCCAACACTCCCTTTGCCGTTTGATTTAAATCCGTGAACAGCCGCAGAGGCGTGCTAAGCCCATCCCGGGCAATCGCTGTATAAATCCAAGCTGCGTGCGCCGCACTCATGCCCACTGCGCCGAAACCAGCTGCATACCTGCCTACCGTGGCGACGCTCGCCGAATCAGCCGTTGGGGCAAAGACCGGAGAAATGGGAACGCGAAAATCTGCCGGAACGGCTTTACCAAACTTAAACCGATCCGCAAACTGATTGAGATTGGTCAAACCAACATGCCTAAGAGCCAGCTTGGCATAAAAATGATTGCAGGATGACGCAAACGCACGGCCCAAGGTCATACGGTGTTGCTGCCGTTTCACTGTGTCCATAAGCCAAGCGGCACCCGGATAGATATGTCCGCAGCCGCCATTTAAGGATATTTCATCGCTTTCTTCCATTCCACCCACCTCGATGGCAGCAGCCGTGGATACCGTTTTGAATACCGATGCCGCTGGAAAGCCTGCATAGACAGCTGAATGTAAGTCGGATTGCCAGCTTTCCGGGTTTCGACCTTGGGACATGGCCAAAACACGACCAGTGGCAACTTCAACCATCACCACCGCAGCAATATGGTTGCCGTTTTTTTGAATAAAATCTCCCAGACCACGCTGCAGCTCGGGTACCAAATTCATGGCCAGATCGTCCAATTGCCAGAAATCACGAGCTCCCTCTGAAACCTGACCTTTTAAAGCTGCGAAAGACTTTACTTGGGAAACAGGCTCCAATTGTAAAGGCAGATTTGGCAAAGATTGAAGGAGTTCCCTTGCTTTTTGCGGCTCCTTGCTTTCAACATCTCCAACGATGGCGCTTGAAGCATCAAACAAGAAAAACATGCTGCCCAATATTCCTAAAAACGCTACCAATCTCACTATGATATCAATGCCTCCAAATGCCTTGGGCAAAAACGAAGGTCAGGTAATTTTTCTGGCAAAAAAATTATCCGAACTCAGAGCAAGCCTATTTCTATTTCTTCTATTTTACTGCATCATCGACAAGACGCCAACTTAAGCTTGTCTGAGATGATAGGGATCGAAGTCCGTTTCTCAAGCTGAGGCGGCTTGCCATTGTGATCTCCTCGCCAAATTAGGGGGAACTGCCCATTATCATCT
>JBIKVD010000042.1:0-18177 GCA_044357055.1 Oligoflexales bacterium
GAATGCTTTGATCAAGATGCCATATCTGACCTGGTGCTGAAGCTCTATTGCCGATCTTTGGTTTTGCCGGATACACTCGTATTCTGTTTCGCCTTAAATTTTCTTACTTCAGTTATCAGAAGCTTGTTTGGTGAAACTCTTAGACAGCTTGACTGATCTTCAAGCATGCAGGCAACTTGGCGTTTCACCCAGTAATGATACCTTGCTGCTGTTAGTCCTATGGCAGCTAGACATGCTTGCAGAGAAATGCTCTCAGAAGCCTTCTAGATAGCAGCGAGGATTTCATTTTTTGCCTCAGATGAGGGCAATCTTTTATACTGAATCTGAAAGCCAAAGATCTTGATGGTCGTGGCTACGAGATTGTACTCGGCATGGACTGCTGAAAGTTGAGATTTCAACGTTTTTTTGTTTGGATGAGTTCGGTGGCCGTTTGGCTCAGTTCGGGGATCGAAATAGTTTCTAGTGACCGTTCTTTTTCTGCTGGCATAGCGTAGAGCTTGGAATTCCGATGTGCAGAAAACTACAGATGTCATCTGACTCAGCGACAAGATTTTTCAGACGCGGGTCGTATCGTCGGTAGGATCGACTCAACATCGATTTCTCCTTGAGTTTAGCTCTAGGGTCACAGGTCTAGAGTGCAATATGCCAAGGCTTTTTGTGAAAGTTCGGGTATTTACCTAGTAAAAGTGCGGGATCGACGCAGTACCTCAGGATCTTGATAAGAGAACGTGGAAGCCAAAAATCATGCAAAATAGTCCGAACCCTGCCAGAGGCTGCTCTTAGCAAGACCTCAATTTATGAATCAACGCCAAGTAGAGCTGATATTGAGTTGAAAAAATTATTTTTGATTACCGTCGGATTAATACTATACTCAGAGACAGATTTTCAATGAACCAAATGATAATCGTTAATACGATCCTGATTAGGATTGATATAGAATTGAAAAATTTATTAGCTATATTGCCTTTTTTATATATTTTCCTTACAAGCAGTTGCGGGTTATTTTCTGGCGCCGATGACATTATTTTCTGGGGAAAGGCACCAAGCAAAATAGATGAAGGACATATCCTAGGACAAGAGGGCGAACGAGGCCTTTCGTGTGAGAAGATTAGTAGCAGAGCCTATATATCAACGGGATTATGGAGTGGGGGGCGTGTGGAGTTGGTTAGGTCTATTTGTTATGCACATGCAGCAGCACTTAGAGCTAATCAATTGAATATTATTCACCAATTAAATTTACTTGGCTATCGAGAAGTAAATAAGGTCTATGAAAATGATCCCATAATTAAAGAATTATGCGGCAAAACTGAAACTGCCGCGACTATTTTTTATCCATTTTTTTCCTATAGAGATATTGAAAAGCAATGTCCTTACTATTACGATGGATCTTTATCTCATTATTTTTGAGATTGTAAGGCATTCAAGTATGTTCCCTAATGTATGCCCAGGAGGTTTTGGGTGTCTTCACCAGTCTAAAGGCGCAGTTACCGCCATGGATTTTCGTAACATCCCTAGAAAATCTAGGTAAGCGCACCAGACCGGGAAAGCATACATCGAAGGCGGTAGAGAAATCACCTGATGTATGGCGAGAAACTGCGGATGCCGATCCAAGGCATGGGTAAAAGCTGAAAACTTTTCCATGTTCGTGAAAAGAGAACACTGAAAAGTCACCGCCGTCTGGCGGATGCGTGCATCCTCTGAATCTCTAGCGGATTTGACAGGATCCCTTAGTGAAGTTGCGAATATTTAAGGGTCACACCAAGGAGCCTTTTTTGCCTCATAGACCCACTTCCAAGACGATCAACGGGCTAATCGCCCTGGGGGCTGCCGGTGCCTGTGCATTGATAACAGGAGTGGTTTCTGGCCTTGGGGCGTTGCTCTGCGCAAAGTTGATCGTAGAGTGGATGGAAATTGATAAGTTAATCTTCTTAATTATCCTTCCGGCCGTTTTCTTTCTTGGCTTTTCCGTGACTGTCTCTAGTTACCCGCTTTTTGTGCGTGGCATCTATGATGCGCTAAATGTAAAGTCTGATAGAAATTATTTGCGTTTAATACTAGGTGCGCTGGCGATTGGGTTTGTTGTCTATATCGCTCATGGGCTCTATGAATCACGAAATGACAGATTGATCGCAGATTTCGCGCTGAAAAGTCGCGATCCAAGTGTTTGTCAAAAAATGGCTCAATCTGTTCGAGTGAGCGACTGCAGAAGTGCAATTTTGAATGCGGCAAAGGATCCCCAAGATTGCGAGAAATTTACAGATAAAATTGAAATTGGATCCTGTTATGGCTTAGTGGCGAGCGCTAAAAATGACTTTAGGATTTGCCTTAGAATAGATAAGAAGAAGTTTCCTGAAATTCGTGATGAATGCCTCTGGGCTCAAAGTCATGCGAATACTAACCCAAAATTATGTCAGTATTTTATTGATAAGAGGACTCGAAGCACGTGCTATAGCGATATAAAAAGACGCAAAAAGGGTAGAAGCCAACTTCAAGAATCCTTGCGATGAGGTTTCAAATCTGTCTAAACTTAGCCAGCAATTCTTGTCCAGTATTGCTCTCACTCACCTCAAAGATCTCCCAATCATGATTTTCCATTGAGGTCTTAGCTTGCGCATGGCAGCAGTCAAAGCTTGTGTCGGCTTTGCTATCCTCTGAGGGTAGTTATTTCAAAGCAACTAGCGACCCTTTGGTAAGGGAACCTATATGGATGTTGAGCAGGACACCAACGCCAAAGGAAACATGGTCGGCGGCAATTCTGAAGGCGACCCAACCAGGGCCTTTGACGAAAATGGCATGATTGTGAATTTGGGCGTGTATGGTCCAGAACAAGCAAAAATTGTTAGAGCTTATGTCGCCATGGCCTTTTTTACGATTTCCTTCTCTGTTTCCAGGCGCCTGACCTTGGCTTCGAGCTCCTTGAACCGCTCCGACTCCCATCGCTGCAGGGAGCGACTCTATCATACTCCTGTCTTAGCTGCGGGTTCGTCGGAAGGGGGAATCCCACTCGCTGGTATCGACCCAATCAGCGTTTGCCTATCTTCTTCCCATTATCCTCATTTTTGAATTTTGGTGGCAGATACATAACGACTTGCCCTCAAGCAAAACCTACACACTACTAGCCTAAGGTCTGCGCGGCAAGTCTTCAACTGTTTCCCCTGCTGCTCTTCCATCGCCAGCTGTCGGTACTATAAACCAGCATTCGCAATATCAAATTGTAGTTCTTTCATCGCTGACAACTCAGCAAATTGCAAAGCAAGATCGCTGTTCATTTATGTATGTTTCATCAATTCCAATGCGTCCTCACGAAGCGCCTTGACATAAACTTGATAAGGATTGCCTTCGACTTGGGCTACTAGGCACTTAAGCTTTGGCGTGGAAACATGGTAAGCATAAAGTTCGGTGACTTTACGCAATTTTGCAACTAGTTTAGGCTGTAGTGCTAGAATACTGGCTTCGTCAGCACCAGAAACCGCGACTTCCATCTTACGCCGCAAGTCATCCCACTCGCGGATCAAATCTTGGTTTTTAAAAGCATCAGCCCACTGGTCTTGATTGTGCTCAAAAAGACCGTGCAGGTAACGCTCCTTGAAAAAACTTCCGCGGTTCGTTATTGGAATGTTTTCACGCTCGCGAAGAGGTTCTTTACAAACACACGGCCTTCGGCGTCACTGACTTTTTTAACAAAATCCTGCAAGATCTCGCTCTTGGGGTCTAAGCGTTTTAAGCAATTCCTCAAGGACCTTTATGACGTTACCAAAATGAGTCTTGAGCTCAGCATTCGAGTTTTCCTCATCTGTAGAGCAGGGACTAGCGCGGCAAGCCGAAAACAGAATACATGCAACTATTGCGGCGTGAGCAAATCTCATCTCAACTCCCTGGAATATCAGTCCTAATAAAGAAAAGCATTCCAGGATATTAGAGTGTCTTGCACAATTCGATGTAAAGGGCACCAGTTGCCCCTACGGCAGGTAAACTAAGCAGGTCTAGCCTCGTCTATTATTCCTTTCGAGCTGCATTCGCCGCCTACCTAAGGTAGGCGGCGATGAGCCTAAGACCGGCATCAAATTCGCCCATCTGCCGCACATGTCCGTATTTTCGGTCCAAGAGCCCGCTGTCTAGGTCCAGGCGTAGCTCAGCGATGACCCTTTGAATCACATCATTAACCTCCAGGTCGACTGGGGCCAGCTCTCCTCTCGCGGGACATCCCTTTTGGATCTTCAACCTAATGAAAGTATAAGCATCTGTTTTGACGATAAAGTTCTGAGTGATGTGAATGCTTCATGGGCGCTATCTGGGTCATGCCTTAGGCTGAGGCGATTCCCGTAAAAATGTTGCCATTGGATTCTCGCGGCAAAGGCATTTCCCTGCACCCGGAATTGACGTAGAATTCTGTATAAAATCAACCTTCAGAAAATTCCAGGAGCATTTATGGTTAAACCTCACCACATCATGGGCCTTTTACTTCTCGTGTCGGCGCTTGGTTGCAGAACAACTGGGATACCCGCTCAAAGCAGCTTACAATCTGGGTCTTCGGGAAATGCATATCTCTGCCTGCAAGACGGCAAATGCATCAAGCTCTGGAAATATGAGCCACAGGAAGACAGAAACACCATGTGGTTCGAAACAAAGGACAACCGACAGGATGTACACCCTTGGGCTTTTCAAATCGACAGCGACAAAATGACTTTGAGCGGTGGTGGTCAAACTGAGACCTATGTCATTGCACCGGAAACCGACGGCCATCATTTCAAAATTTCTAGGAACCTTGGCAACGGCCAACGCTGGTTACAATGGAAAGGGCAGCCTATTTGGAGTGAAAGTAAAGACAATGGCTCCATCCATCACTTTGCCGACAACAACGGTTCTTTGGTGAGCCTCAACTTAGGCACCGGCCCAATCGTTGTGCCACCACCGCCAACCAACCCTGATATAGTCCCGCCCCCCCCCATTGATGGCCAAACCATTAGGGTATGTTACGTGGCTGACGTCTTTGGCAACACTGTTAATCCTTACAAGTGCGTGACTCCCAATGGTCAGATCAAAGACTGGAACGACAATGGCACGGACCCTATCGACCTCCCATTGTCTAACTTATCAACCTTTGGCGTCAAACTCGGCGGAAAGGTTTACGCTTTAGCACCAGTCAGGATTCAAATGACCACTGGGGCCACGGGACCAAGTGACAAACGAAGCGGATTTGTGATTCGGGATGCCAGCGGCGAAAACTGCATAGTCGCCACACCTGATTTCACATTAAGCCGCGATGCTGCGAAAGGCGACCAATGCGGTGTTTTCCAGATCTTCATAGGCAGCAATAGCTCCACTGCATTCACCGAAAGCCACTATAACGCGTACTATGGGTCCCTCAGTGGCCTTGATTTGGTCCCATGTGATAGCGCACGCAGTTTTGCTGGTTTTCCAACTTGCGTCCTGCCATCCAGCTTTACCGCTTGCGTCCGCCCGAGCCAGTACTGCCCCGCAATCATTTGTGATGAAAATGGTCGGACTCGCTTTTGCGGCATCAATCAGTACTGTAAAGCCGAAAACACTGGCACAGCAGACAGTTGTCAGCCACTTTGATGTGGCCTTAGGATATAGTAACCCATCCAATAGCGCCTCTTGCTTAAGGGCCTGACGGGACCGCCAGGAAATGCGACAAAGCAAGGGGCAGGCGTCGTGAACAGGCATCTTCAGCATGCTGTGCGTCCGGTTCCCAATGATAAACTAAGCGGTCCTTGATGTAGGGACTTAAGCGCCCATAAAACTCTAAGTTTGCGCAGTAGTTATCGCTGTCGCGGTAATAGGGCTGGGTCCAGACGCCTTGCAGGATCTGTGGGCAGCTACCGGCGCTCAAGCTTCCCCCGCTATCGACATAGAAGTGCCCGGTCGCGGGGACCCGGTGCAGCCAAGATTCTAGGATTGTCGGGTTTTGAGCTTGAAGATGCCCCCAGCCGAGGGTCCCGGAAAGTGATGCCGCCCAAATAAAGGTTTGGGGATAGGGCCAAGCTGTCCAGAGACTGATTACACCATCCATGGATGAGCCCAAGATGCCTATTCGTTTATTGATAGGGAATCGCTGGCGCAGCATGGGTACTACTTCTTGGGCAATATGGGCCCACTTCATTGCTCCTCGAACCAGCCGGTGCCGCCGCATTTGCGGCAGCTATGATCTTGGCTAGCGAGCAATACGCGGCCAAACCCGACAAGAATATAGCCTGCATCCTCTCTGGAGGAAATATCTCCCTAGAGCTGTTTTGTTCGTTGGCACTTGGTGCAGATGATTTGCACTCCTGTTAAGCAGATTCTGGTCGAAAATTCGTTTCGCCTAGCAACGTGTCCTCGAACGCAGTCAGGGATCTTCTGCATATCATATGCTTTGGTGGGAGCTTTCGCCGCTTAGGACATAGACTCCGTAACCCGGCGAATGGGCGGGCGCTTTCGCGCCAGGGTCTAGCAGAAGGTCTGAAGGGGATTTTCAATCACGGAAGCCAAAATAAACTCGAGCTTCTGCCTTGCGTAAGTTTTGTAATATTTGTCGAGGCTTGCGTCAATTCCCGCAATACAATGACCGACTCCGCGAATATCAATCACTAAAGCGCCGAAATACCAGTCCGAATGAGAATCTCAATTCACCTATTCAATGGAGCAGCGCAATGTTCAGATTTCTCATTTTCGCGAACTTGATAATATTTGTACTGTCGTGCGGCAATACAAACCCTCTTATGACCGACAAGCAGCGCCAGGCCCGTGGCGGTGACTCTGGGCAGACAGAAAATGATGCCAGGACTTCGCACGTGACCGTTGAGGAATTGGTCGCGCATACCATCGCCAATGATTTCGATGAAAGTCAATTCTACCTGAGCGGGATTTCCGAACGTCAGATGCTATCAATGTTTGCCAGCAATGGCGCAACCCGGTCTGTTCAAGTGAAACTGGGGCTGGTTAATGCAAATGACCTGGTCTCTTCTAGTATTGTGGTGGCAAAAGATATTAACATTAATGCCATACTATGCATTCGTGTCAGTGGAGTCAGAAAAATTTGCTCTAGCATCTTGCCTTCGACCAAATGGGAATCCTATAGCTTAAACTATAAGATTCCGTCAGTGGCAATGGGCTCGCAAGAAGCTATCTTGGAAATCGAGGGGATCGGCTCGGGGCAGGTATTTTTGGAAAGAATCGGCGCCCTAGTCTATTCTGATTCGCAGAAGCGTTGGCATAATCCGTTTTCCCAGATCTCTGGCGACCTATCGCCAAAGATTTTTCTGGCCAACGAGCTCAATGCCTTACCGCAGCCAAGTAGTGTCTTTGTCTTCACACAGAATAATTCGGCGGGAGCGAAAGTTGTCCCATTTCTCTCGGCCCCTACAGGGTCTCTCGTTATGAACTATCCAGGGAACCAGCAGACGCTGGATTTAGATGGACAGATTATGGCTAAAGTCAATCCAGTTGCTGGCGCTTCCGGCTATCTTTTCAGCATCTGGCAGAACAACACCATGATCTGGGAAAATCTGCGGGATGAAAAAGTCCTAAGCATGACAGGTGAAACAGCTCTCATTAATACCAGTTTGCAACACAGCCAACTAGTTGCTGGTCCTGCGATCCTGATGGTGCGCTATATTTGGAGTGGGAAATGGAGTGATGCCCTTTCCATAAACCTGAATTTGGTTCCTGACGTATGGGATGTCTTGGGCACGGGTGATTTGGATGCAAATCGAATCTTGGCTCAGGATCCAAATCCAAAGTGCCCTGGTTCGGGTTGTATATGGCCTAACTATATTGCCCATGCTACCTCAGATCCTTGGATCAGCCAAAATCATCAAGCGATAACTAGAATGAGTCCACGAGTGCTGGTCATCAACTTTGCCAATGGCATTGCACCCCACGGGACAGATGTGGTGGATGGACGGCCGTTTACCCCGCAAATCCTGAAATCATTAGCGGATCAGTTCATTCAACAATACTCTATGGCAACAAAATCCAAGGCGAGTCCAACTAGCGCATCTTTCATCAATCCGCAATTGCTGAGAGTCATCGATCTTCGCGACAGTTCCCCCCACGCGAATAGCGCATTGTTTCCCAGAGGGCCAAAAACCAGCGCCGGATACCCCATCGTCGGCTACAATAAACTATTCACCGATGAATATGCGCCCTTTTGGAAAATTAAATTAGAAGGCAGATACCTAAATCTTAAGGAGCTTATCGAAAAAGGGGTAGTTCACGATGTCATCATGGTAGCCAACCAGGTTGATGCCGGAAAAAGTTCGGATCCGAATCAAGTAACATCAAATATTCTTGAGGTTGCCTTCGTTGCTCAAGCCTATAATAGTTCTTTTCAGAAAATAACTGGAGAATACGTAAGGAATGGCACGCCATTTGAACGGCAGAAATTCATTGAAAGCGAAATTAATCAAGATATTCATAATTCCATGCCTTGGGCTAATCGGAGTGCTCGGATATTCTTCCTAAATCCCAATGCCGGCATCAATAACCTCATGCATGCCTATGTACATGAAATTGAATATCGCTTTAATGAATCTAGAGTTTATGCGCCCAATACAGTAAATCATGAGAAAAATGTTTTGCCATGGGTTCAACCACTTTTTAGGAAATTTGCCTGGTTCGATTACAAGACAAAATTTGGAGCAACCTTTGATTCGCTCTATGCTGGCGGCGGAGGGGGTTACAAATATCCGGTATCGGCACAAGGCGTCAGGAGTCTGGAAACCCCTACCATGGGGTCAATTTCTAATTATTACGCAGGTTGCGGTAACGCGCACTATACCCCCAATTCTAAAGAAGGCTACATGTACAACAACACCATAGATCAGGTATTGTCATTCTGTGATACCTTTCAGAAGCCCGGGGGAACAATGGCGCTTTGGACGTCATATAATAACTACAGCCTCGCAGAAACACTAGTCGGGGGGCAGAAACTTGGTTGGGACGGGGCTCACTATGTTAACTGGTTCCAGAGAATGCCAGGCTTTCAGAATGACAGATTTGACTTCAGCGGCAACGCTATGAAAAATTGGTATGTCTTCTTCTACTACTAGCCATGATTCCCTGATTCCAAGCCCCATTGAGGGGTGCAGGGACAAAGACTAGCGATTGCCTACAGGTAGAGGAGCGGTTTTGCACAGCACCAAAGCTGCTGGGGCCCCTGGGGTGACAAAAGGTATTTTATGAGGCTGAAATCATATCAAGTCTACATTTGATTTTAGATGAGGCAAGGTTTCGTAGAGGTCTTGTTATTACTACAAGTGGACCCATGAGAATTAATTCTGGCTTGAACAAGCATCCTATGTCTATTTTTCAATAATATCCAACTCTGATGAACTCAAGATCGCGCTTCACAAACGCACTAAAACTTTATTTAAATCAGCCTACTATAAATATTTGATCAATCTAATCGAATAGTTTCCGATTGCTTCGTCGGTGGGCATTTAAGGAAAGAAAATGATTTTTAGCCGACTGACACTATTGATCATGGTCATTTCAATGTTAGATAAAGCCTATGGCTTTAATCTAAGCAGTCCTTGCATCGCTGAAGTTAGAAAAGTCTGTAACAGTGAAGGAAAAAAGGTCCGCAAAAAATGCATTATAGAAAAAGAGGAGCATTTTACCGGCGCGTGCCTCAGTGAACTAAAGAAAAATCTCATTAAGAACGAACAGCAGAAGGCTAGCAGACTATCCTCATCAAAGAATCAATTGTCAGCAGCTAATCAAGCCCAGACACAAATGCCGCCTCCTATTTCTGACAACCCACCGCGATCAAGTCTCATGCCACAATTGAGCGGTGGCGAAATAGACATGAGTTTTATTATTAAAAATGCCACCATGGAAGATATTATCCTTGTAGCCAAAAGCAACCGCTTGCTATTCGTTTTCCTTGCCGTCATGCTACTGTCGCTGCCAACAATGTTTATCTCCTATTGGATTGTCATGAGACGAACAGGAGCCAGCATATGGGCCATCGTCATTCCACCGGTTGGTATTTTTCACCTGGCCGAAGTATTGAATAAACCCAAAAACTTGTCATTTTTTGGTGTTCTCAGTTTCTTTTTATGTTTTTCGCCTTTTATGCCGCTCTTTTTTAATGTTGTTTTTTTGCTATTTGTAACCTACCTGTCCGTCGAACTGGCTAAGGCATTTGGCAAGAATATTTCATTCGGGTTGGGTTTGATACTTGCGCCAATGATTTATTATCCAATTTTATCTTTATCAAAAGCTGATTTTAACCCCGGCTGATTTACTGTCTGTTATGCAGGCAAAGGCAACTAGCTATCCTCGTAAGCGCCCGGCGACGGCTACCTGCCCGAGTATATGAAATAGCCCTAGCCTGATATCAGGCGCCCCTTCACGAAACCAGTGACGAATACTGCTGCTTTAAGCTTCATTTAACTAAATCAGTATGTTGTTTTTCCATCTTTTTTTGGAATTTGCTTTTTCAAGTTTTGAAATCCTTCTTTAAGCGCTGACGAGAAATCGAGTTGATCGTCGAGGTAAGGCATGATTTGAATGAGTTTCCACTTCCGCCTTGTCAAAGTGAGTGTTTGATAATCGTTGTATCCTCCAGATGTCTTTCGGGCTCGTGGTTCAAACCGATCGACCTGCTTTCGTAGTATAAACTTCGAAATCGCTCTCGGGATCCTGCATAAACTGAATCGCTGCTGCTGATAGGACGCTAGGTAATAGTCCAAGGTCTTCTTGAAGCTGATTTTTCGCGGGACTATCCCGGCCTTTTTTGCCACAAGATGGATCAGCCGTCTGACTAGGTTGAATGCCAGTAGATTCATCCAAATCTGCTTCAATATCATCTCTGGTTTTTTGCAGGATAAGAAGTTCATGCCAAGCTCCCGCTTGATATTTTTTAGATCTAGCTCTATGTTCCAACGGCTTAACAGCAGCTGGGCCAGATCTGGCTGTGAATATTTTTCTGCGGCTAGTAGAGTTGATAGAATCTTGACCCGTCTGGTCATAAATCCATTTGTTTTGATTGTGACCTTGGTTTCGCGGAGTATTGTGGTCTCAGGAAGTTTATCCTATTCGCGTTGTTCAATCCAACCAGTGTGCGGGCGTTGAGGCTTCTGAATTTCTATGATTCGATCGCCAACGCCGATCCTCTTCTCGGTAATGATCGTGAACTTTCGGTTGGATTTTTGCGGCGGCATGAAGTCGAGTTTCCTATTGTGACAGAGTCCTATGAATGAAAAAGAAACGAAGATGGCGTCAGCTATCACTACATTGCCAGGCCCGACGGAATCTAAAAGTGTTGCTCCAAGGGGAATTTAACCAGTTCCTTTGCCCCTCCATGCGGCTATATTGAAATCGACGACTGATCCTGTTTCGAGTGAGCTTGCCAACATTACAGGAGCAATTGGGTAACCTTTATATTCCTTGAGACTACTACGCTTAGGATGGACAGCAGCATTCTCAGGCGTATCGGCCATCCCAATCGTTGATCCATCTAGAATCTTCACCCTTCTATTCTTCCACAGCCAACGTTCCTCAGCACTTTTGCTCAGTTTGCGATCGACTTGCCTGGTCATGCTTTGAACGGCATCATTATTCATTCTCTGCCGAGCCCTTGAGTAGGACGAAGTATTCAAAGAACAGGAATCTCGTGATGCATATTTTGATTCCAGGTGGACGCCATTCACGGCCTCTTGACAGGATTCAGCGCGACCTACCACCTGGGCAAGGAAGGCTTTCAAGGTCACATCTGGGGATAGATCCTTTTTCGACGGCAAGTCGAGCCTTCTGGGAACCTAGCAAATTCTTCGGTATCAATTAAGTCTCCAAATGGCAATGCAACATAGGACATTGGCAACCCCATATTCATTTGATCAAAGAATGATGGAAATTCAACTGGCTATAAACTATAGTTTATAGCCAGTTAATGTAAGCAAAATTGCAGACTTAGAAAATAGGGCTTACTGTACGAAATTTGAGGCAGGTTTTTAGCTAGGGAGAGTTGCGATGCGTGTGGCTTGTTATGCTAGTGTGTCAAGCCTAGATCAGAAGATTGAGAGCTTCAATTCAAATCGCTGGTGCACAAAATCGTGTTCCCACAACTTCCACATCTTCTGATTTCTCCACCTACAGCATCACAGTGACTCTGAAATTCCTGGGGTACAGGTAAGGCCATGGCTGGGCAGATAGAATTGGGATCAGATGGCAAACATTGTCTGGGCTCGCCCTTGCTATCATAATAGGTGGGCATGATATTCTTGCTACATAAAATCGTGTTCTCACAAGCTCCACATCTTCTGATTTCTCCACCTACGGCATCACAGCGACTCTGGAATTCCTGGGGTACTGGCAAGTCCATGGCTGGGCAGGGAGAATTGGGATCAGATGGCAAACATTGTCTGGGCTCGCCCTTGCTATCATAATAAGTGGGCATGATATTCTTGCTACATAAAATCGTGTTTCCACAAGCTCCACATCTTCTGATTTCTCCACCTACTGCATCACAGCGACTCTGCAATTCCTGGGGGATAGGCAAGTCCATGGCTGGGCAGATAGAATTGGGATCTGCCGCCAAACACTGTCTGGGCTCGCCCTTGCTATCATAAAAAGTAGGTATGATATTCTTGCTACATAAAATCGTGTTTCCACAAGCTCCACATCTTCTGATTTCTCCACCTACAGCATCACATCGACTCTGCAATTCCTGGGGGATAGGCAAGGCCATGGCTGGGCAGATAGAATTGGGATCTGCCGCCAAACATTGGGTAGACTTCCCCAGTCCATCAAAGTAAAGGGGCCTTTCCGTATTCGAAAGGCTTGCCTGCTTGCCTTTTGAGTTTTCTTCCGAGGTTTTACAGCTAGACAAAAAAAGGTGAGGCAATAATATGAATACAAAAAATATCTTGCATATTCTAAAAATCACCGACGGCATAGGATACCTCTCTTTAGAGTGTGGCAAATGTACGGGTTTTATTCTGGCCAAAAGGTAGCATTTTAAGAAGCTTGAAGTCAACAATCCCCTGGCAACAATGTTTTCTTATATGGAAGTCAAAGGCCGTCAGAGGAAGATACTGAGATTCCGAGGCTTTGCCGCCCGCATGTTGAGAGGAATTGCCACTTTGGGGGTTATCGAGGTAAGTTACCCTCGAGATTTGTCTTCACAATGAAGTGAAGCCAGACTGATAAATGGATCACCTTGGAATACGTCGAACTGAAAATCCAATCCGGAACTCATCAGACTACCTTCCAAGTCAGAAAAGGGCTTGGATTTTTGGCCGTTTGCCTCAAAGAGGACACACCGATAGAGTTTGACTGCAAGAACGCTGATTGCGGCATTTGTGCATTCTCTGTGATTAAAGGTGCAGACAATCTGAGTCCAAAAAACGCCAGGGAAGCTGACTTCCTGAAAGCCATGGATGCGGATGACGATGAACGCCTGGCTTGCCAATGCCGGATACTTGGCGATGTAACGGTCAGCGTCAAAGATTATTCCTAAATCCAACGGCTGTTCTCAAGCCTACAGCCACTTTTTTACAGGAATGATTTTAAGATGATACAATCACTGCAAGTAAGCAGTGCTATTTCGTCTTCATTAGGAAACTGCGTGGCACAATCCTTAGCGATCATCGGCCTTGGCAGAATGGAAACAGAATTCATGAAACACATCTTGTTACTTCAAGTGAAGAGCATCAATCTGGGCGAGGTTGCGGAATCCTCTGAGACCGAAGGCAGAAAGATCGCATGGAATGCGGGTGTTAAGGCTTGCCTTGGTAGGGCATTCAAGCAGCGTTGCGGGAATACCTCTACTCTTTTTATGCCCTCTTGTGGTTCGAAACAGTAAGCGCCTGGCTAAATGGCGCTAAGAGGCATCCTATACATCTTATATAATTTTCAAATTGGACCGTTTACGGAATCTGGCAGGGTCTCTGGGGGGCAGCATGGACTTAGGGGGGTAATTTCTTGGCCACTTCTCGAAGCACTCAAAATCGACGCCGGTCTAGACTACGGGCTTATAGAAGACGAACAAAGACTCCAACTATTGGCTGGTTTAAGTTACTTTTTCGAAAGATAGTACTGATCAAGCTGGAGGGGAAATTCAAAGTCTTCATCTGCCGGGGCGGGCTCTTCGATACTTTCCATCCACAATTGGAACATATGGCGAGGTACCCCCAAAAGATTTTTGGTAAAAGCAATCACCTCGCCTTCATACTACACTGGGAGAGACACGAGTTCCTCGACCAAGGTATATTCCGGACTGTTTCTCGCAATTTGGGATTGCTCGTTTAACACAGATCGCAGATGGTTTTCTCCGGTCAAAGGATTGGCCATGACCGAGCGAAAAACGACGATGGGAAGGCGACCATAGTCGGCACCATAGATAGTGGTACGCGAAACAAAGGATTTTCCTGCGGCCCTTTGGGACTTTTGGATCCTGATCGTCAATGCATTGATGCTTTGATTGAACTTCGCCTGTGCCTCTTGCGCAAGATTGGCAAAATGTCTGCGCCAGGAAAGAGGACAAAATCGGTAACAAAGCAGATTGAGCTCCGGTTCGGCAATGACTTCAAAATCCTCGTGCTGATGGATCATCGCCGCAAAAGATTGGGCCATAGCGAGACCGTTTTCAATCAGCATAGCGAAACCTTTTTTTCCAATGATTCGCAAAGCGGAATGAACTAGCATGGCCATACCTGGGCGCGAACCCTCGAGACTGAATCGCCCCAGGTCGCGGGAACCTTTGCGAATAATGTAGTGCGCGTGATTTTCTATGACACTCGCGCTCTCAGGATCACGGAACAGAACCATTCCGGCTCCGACGGGAATATAGAGCTGCTTGTGAGCATCGAAAGTCACGCTATCAGCGCGTTCGATGCCTCGCAGTTTAAGGGAGTGGGTTTTAGAGAATAAGGTCGGGCCGCCCCAGGCCGCATCGACGTGAAAATGGATGCGTTCTTCCGCGCACAAATCAGCCATGTCATTCAGCGGGTCGACACTTCCCGTTTCTGTCGTGCCAGCAATGCCGATGATCGCAACAATCCCGACTTTTTCTTCTTTGAGTTGTGCAATCTTTGCTTTTAAATCTGGCAGGCGCACACGGTTTGAATCATCAACCGGGATGGCGATGCATTGTTGCCGCCCGAGACCAAGAAGGTCTGCCGCTTTTGTCAGAGAATAGTGCCCCCGCTCACTGACAAGAATGGCCAGGTTACTCAAACCATGAGCTTGCAATGCAGCGGCAACTCCGCAATCCCGAATTCCCGGTAGCCCATTTCTTGCAGCAAGCAAGCGGTTCCTAGCCACCCACAAGGCGGCGATATTTGCCGTCGTCCCGCCCGAGCCGAAGATCCCTAAGCACATGTTGGCATTTTGAGTCGTCTTGTCGTAAAAACTCTGGTCACGGGCAAAAATAAGACGATGCAGCATGCCCAAGACTTGTCTTTCCAAGGGAGTGAAGGCTTTGGACGTTTCGATCTTCACGAGATTTTGATTGAGCGCAAACATGATCTTGGCAAGCGGCAACATGAAATAGGGCATTGCAGACGTCATATGTCCGATAAAACTTGGGGACGAGACATGCACGGACTGCCTAACCACATGTTCCAAGAGAAAATGGGTTTGCTCCGCGACAAAGCATGGGTTCTCTGGAATCGAGGTCTCGCGAAAGAGCCGTTCGATTTCCTCGGGAATGAGGTCCCCAGCCACGAGCTGTTGTCGCAAGTAGCCATCGATATTATTGGAAATCTCGGTTTCCAATCGTGCCAGGGTGGAATGTTCTCCTTCGGGGACGGTAAAGATTTTTTTGACATAATCCCAGGAAGCAACGGCGGATTTGCCGGCCGAAAGGTGATCGTGGCTCAAGGTATCTTCGATGCCTGGCTTCATGGTCGCAAAAATCCCTTAGGAGCTTCCCCGTCCCAAGGACTCACGGTGGTTTTTGGTAGCTGCATTTCTGCCAGGAAAAAACGATCATGGCAGGTAAGTCTCGTGATTTGGGCTTCCGAGGTGATGGCCTCCCAATCTTCGTCCTGGTAGACCGTTAATTGGACGGGCATGCGGCCTCGCTGTAAGCGTGCATCAAGGTGTCGGTAGAGCTCGATATCTTCTTCGACCTCGAGGTTTTTTTTTCCGACCACGTGTTGCTCTTGACCGCTGACCCATTCCAAATCAAAAAAACTTAAAAAACCAGATTGCGGCCAAAGGATACGAATTTTTCTTGTAGCCAGTGCCATGGGCTTCCCGGTCCTTTTAAGTTGAGAGGCTAGAGTGTTGCAGAAACCTTGGCCCCGGGCAAGACGAAGTTCCCGGCCTGGGCGGCCAAGAAACCGGGTATCTTTAGTAACATTTTGGCGCCCTTTCTCACTCCTTTTTGCAGCCATGAATCCTTCTTTTAAGCTCTGCTTCCAGCTTGTCTCCCTGGTATGTCATATTCTTCTTCATCCAAAGGAAGGCTGGCTGCCCTTGCTGTTTCTGGCACGGGTGATTTCAAGATTTCTGCGATTTTTTCCGTGATCTCCTTTTTATGCAAGAATTCAAAATGGGAAATGTGATGCATGGGGATCTTCTGCACCATTTTGTTGTCATGATGATTGACATAGATTCCACAGGCGCCTGGAGCCACCCGGTCCTTATTCGAATACATGCAAGTGATCTTGACGCCGTCAGGAATAACGGCTGACCTGAGTGATCGCAAAAAGGTACTGCCAGGTCTCATCTGCCAAAGGTCTCGCCAGATAATACCCAAAGGAGTGATCAAACCAAGGTAGGTTAATCGACTTCCCAGGAAGGGTGTCCCCATGCAAATGACATGACTACAATAGCGGGCCCCCCCTAAATGTAGCAGCCACCACAGTGCCACCAGTCCACCCTTCGAGTGAGCGACGATGTGAATTTTGTTAAAATTCTTTCGATCGAACTGCCTTTGTAGCTTCTCATCGATAAAACGAGCTGTCTCCATAATGCCGCGGGTGAAAAACACTCCAAATAGCCCGCCAAGGTTGAAGCTAAGAATGTCATACCCTTTGGCCGATAGTTGACGTTCCATAATCGTCAGAGTCCTTCGGGAGGAGAAAAAACCGTAGAGCAATAGCACGGGCGTCTTTTGTGGATCAATGGTGTATCGTTTCACAATTTCATTGTTTAGGCGTACTTCGTAAAGCAGTTCATGATACATCGCGAGCAGACGACCATACATTCCCCTGCCGTGTAAACGGGACCAAAACTCCATGAGCATAAGCCCGACACCTAGAACAGCGACGCCCACAAAAGCTAAGTGGCTTAGTTCACTCGCACCGATCACCCCACCTGATGCGATGTAGGTGGTCACGATGATGTTAGGTAGCTCGCCTAAGATCGAGGCGTACATAAGCGATTTGAAGCGGAAATCAAGCGCTCCGAACAGCAGGGAGCTTAGATCAAAGTGAAAAAAGGGTGCGAGGCGGGCAAAAAAGATAATCTTGTAATCTTGTGACCTAACAAACTGATGGGTTTGCGGGAGATTTGACCTAAGCCATGGTGTAACAAGACGCTTGCCAATCAGTTTTCCCAGCACGAATATCGTTGCGGTCGACAGGGCCGTGGAAAAGATCGAGAAGAGGGCCCCCCAAAAAAAGCCGAATTGATTGCCTGAGATGAGATGAAAAAAAGTATTTGGCGTGAGCAAGAACGGGCGAGCAAAGGACAATAGAGTTAAGGTGGTCCAGTGAATGGTGTCTTTTTTTTCGATACAGGCTTGAATGCCGTCACCGCATATCCGGTACCATGTTGCGTAAACAATGGCCGAAATGACCGCAATCATCACCAATTCGACCGCCAGGACCAGTCTTATTTGGCGTAAATAACTAAATGGCATGGCCATAGATGAGCAACCGCAATTGTATGGTCTTTTCTTTTAATTCTAACATATTATCTTCCATTACTCATGGGCCGCGCTCAAGGAATCTGTTTGAAATTGCCGCTCTCTCAAGATAAGGTGCGCAAGCTTAATATTATATTGATTCTATTTCGGATTATCGTCATTTTTTCTGGTAGGAAAAGAGCATGTATTCAACCAATGAGCTACGCAAGGGACTTCACATACTTCATAACGACCGTCCTTGGATGGTCGTAGATCTTCAGCATGTCTCGCCAGGCAAGGGTGCGGCATTCGTTCGAACGAGGATTAAAAACCTAGAAACAGGCCAGGTTATTGAAGTTACATACAAAGTT
>JBIKVD010000277.1:0-5883 GCA_044357055.1 Oligoflexales bacterium
TTTATCAAAGCGAGTTGTTGCATAGCGATGTCGCGATTGTTGAGTCCATCTGGGGTCGTCCAACCAAGTCTCTGGGCTAATTGCAGTCTGCTGTGGACTATTGTTAGAGAGTCACGAACGCTGCCGCGCTCGCTGGTCAGGTCTTGAGTTAGGGCATTCAGGTGAGCAAGTGACTCCGCGAGAGATGGGCTGTCAGGGGTTGGATCTGTTGCCTGAATCCCACATTCAAACGTCTCAAGCCAGTAGAGGAGATTTTCATGAACAGACTTCAACTCCTCATGGTGAGGCTTCGAAGCCTCTTCGAGAAGAAAATCCACTTCGAGAAGGCGATCGCTTAGCTTTAGGTTCCGGACGGCGGACTTGTTAAAACCCATAAGTTCTAATTGAGCCAACATACCGGCTAGACAGTGTTGAAAGAAGGCTGCACTTCCTAGTAATTCAGCATGGAGTTCAATTTTGATACGGACTTTCTGATCCCCAAGATCAGAAAAGCTAGAACGTCCACAGCGAAACATAAAAGGCCCGGCACGGGTTTCAATCATCTTCAGGATGTTCGCTGGAGTCAGAGCTCGCCGATAAAATGTAGCTGCATATAAGCGCCTGAATAGAACCGGCATAAGGCGCAGTTGGAATTTTTTTGGATCATAACCATGGAGACTCAAGTGCTCGGTCATGGCATCCAAGTATAGGACGAAATGATGCCAAGGATAGCGCCTCAAACCAAGTACGCGTCCTGATTCCCAACGGGTAAGGCTTTCTAAGCCCTGTTCATCACAGATTTCTTCGTAGTTTTTAATGACGGCTTGCACTACGAATCCAAGCACTTGAGACATAGACTAATCCCCTACTTGGGTCATCCAAATGCAGGAAGCCGTCTTAGACATTTCAAGCTCCAGCTTTAATGGTCTCAACTTTGGCCTGAGACGCGAAAGCATGGTATGAAGCCGCTGATCGCTTACGTTTTGACCCCAAATCATCTGGGAGGCCAAGGCGATATCTACTGAGTAAGTCTGGCTCTGCGAGATTAGGCTCAAGAGGCGAAACTCATTGGCTGTCAACTCTTGACTGCTCAAACCTCCCCGACTGATCGACATGCCCAGGGCATTACACGCATAAATCTTTTTTGCGGAAGCCAGATGGCTGCACTTGGCGAGAAATTCGTTATTGTTGATGGGTTTCGTCAGATAATCCTTTGCCCAGTCTCTCAGCATAGATTGGATGACATGTGTATCATCCACTCTTGTCACGATGAGGACCGGCCATTTCTCAAGGATCGTCGTGTCACGCCATCCGCCTTGAGAGAATTCGATTTCTGTAACGATTAAATCAAATTGTCGCCCCTGTTGAAGGGCTGGAATAAAATCTGCTGGGGAAGGCACCCAATAGGGCTCAAAATCATCCATGAGAATCTCGGCATAAATTTTGCCGAGTTCTTCATTTCCTTCCACAATGCAAACGCATTTTTTCAAACGCCTAACCCTTGACCCACATTTAAGACGCCGGTTCGTACTCTATGTCTTTTTTTGATTACGGACCGGTTATTTTTTCCAGCGGACCGTTAATAACTGCGGACCGTTAAAATGTGGTACAGCAGTCGTTGACTCTGCTCTTTGGCATAAGGAGGCAGAAATGAGATACAGCCAATGAGATACAGCCAGGGTGAAGACTGCAGCAGCCGATTGAAAAAGATTGGTTACTTGCTCGTGTTTGCGGTGGCCTGGTAACGGCGCTTGAATTTCTCAATGCGTCCCTCAGAATCCACAAGCTTCTGCTTCCCTGTGAAGAAAGGGTGAGAAGCGCTAGAGATTTCGACTTTTACGAGTGGGTACTCACTGCCGTCTTCCCATTTCACTGTTTCGCCCGTAGCTCGTTTTGTAGAACGGGTTAAAAAAGAGTAGTGAGTGGAAGTATCCTGAAAAACGACGAATTCGTAAGTTGGATGGATGCCCTGTTTCATAAAATCGTTTCCTTAGGTTCAATCAAGGGTTTTCGTTATAACGGAGGAAATGGCCGTTCGTCAAGTGACATTGCCCATTTTCTAATCTTCCTCGGAGATCCAACTTCCACCCGCAAACATTATTTTTAGGAATATTATTCATAGGATGGATTTTCCCCGGTAGGGCAACTGTCCTCCCACCAGGGATGGTCGGTGGTGGGGATTTTGCGCCATCCATAAGAAAAGACTCCAGAAACACCGAGGTGCTCTGGAGTCGTCATCTCACTCATTAAACTATCGAATTTAAGAGGGCGACCCTTCTTCATATTCAGCATCGACGACGTTATCATCCGCCTTTTTGCTGGACTGCGCTCCGCCAGCCCCTGCTGCTCCCGGTCCGCCGCTGGTGGCACCTTGTGCCCCAGAAGCCGATTTGTAGACAGCCTCTGCGAATTTGTGGATGGTCTTTTCGAACTGCTCTTTAGCGCCCTTGAGAACACTCACATCTTCGCTTTCGAGTTTTGTCTTGGCTTCCTTCGACGCAGCTTCCAAGTCAGTCTTCAAGGTGGCGTCAACTTTGTCACCATTCTCGCTGAGCATTTTCTCCGCCTGAAAGACCATAGAATCCAAAGCATTCTTGGAGTCGGCGAGTTCGCGTCTTACCTTATCGGCCTCAGCATTGAGCTCGCCATCCTTGACCATGCGCAGGATTTCCTCTTCGGAAAGCCTGGAGGGAGCTTCGATCACAATCTTCTGCTCTTTTCCGGTACCCAAGTCCTTCGCTGAAACCGACAAGATACCATTGGCATCAATGTCAAAGGCGACTTCGACTTGCGGAACACCCCGGGGGGCGGGCGGAATATCAACCAAATTAAAGCGGCCCAGCTCCTTATTATCATTGGCCATCTGGCGTTCGCCTTGCAGCACCCTGATTTCTACCTGGGTTTGATTATCGGCAGCCGTAGAAAAAATCTGGGACTTTTTGGTTGGGATCGTGGTGTTGCGCTCGATCAATCGAGTCATAACGTGCCCTTGAGTCTCAATGCCAAGAGATAAAGGAGTCACATCGAGGAGAAGTACGTCCTTCACATCGCCGGTCAAAATCCCAGCTTGAACGGCGGCGCCGACGGCAACGACTTCATCTGGATTGACCGTTCTGTTTGGCTCCTTGCCGAAGAAATCCTTTACTTTTTGCTGGACTAAAGGAATACGCGTCGATCCACCAACAAGGAGTACTTCTTGTATATCAGCGGGTTTAACGCCAGCATCTTGCATGACTTTGCGGCAAGGCTCCAAGGTTTTCTCGATGATATCAGCGATCAGCTGTTCAAACTTGGAACGTGTGAGAGAAAGGTTTAAATGCTTGGGGCCAGTCTGATCTGCCGTCAAAAACGGCAGATTGATCTCGGTCGTCGGAGTCGCGGAGAGCTCGATCTTGGCTTTTTCGGCCGCTTCTTTCAATCGTTGCATCGCCATGGGATCTTTGGATACATCGATCCCAGATTCCGTCTTAAAAGTCTTAGTCAAATGATCGATCAGGACCTCGTCAATATTATCCCCACCCAAGTGAGTGTCACCATTCGTTGCTAAAACCTCAACGACGTTGTCTCCCACTTCAAGGATGGAGATATCAAAGGTGCCACCGCCAAAGTCAAATACGGCGATTTTCTCGTTGCGCTTCTTATCTAAGCCGTAGGCCAAAGCAGCAGCGGTCGGTTCGGCCACAATTCTCTTGACCTCCAAACCAGCGATTTTCCCAGCATCTTTCGTTGCTTGACGCTGCTCATCGTTAAAATAGGCCGGAACTGTGATGACCGCTTCCGTGACCTTTTCTCCTAAGTAATCCTCGGCAGCAGCTTTTAACTTAGCCAGGACTTTTGCAGATATTTCGGGAGGAGTGTAACTTCTGCCGTTAATTTCGAAAACGACAGCGCCACCCTTACCTTTAGAAACCTTATAGGGCATTTTCCCAGCTTCTGATTTGACATCTTCAAAGGAGCTACCGATAAATCGCTTAGCGGAGTAGATCGTATTTTGGGGGTTGGTCACAGCCTGACGTCGAGCGGATGCACCGACGAGTACTTCTCCGTCCTTCGTAAAGGCCACCACACTCGGGGTGGTTCTTTGACCTTCTGCGTTCGCAATAATTTTGGCCTGACCTTGCTCCATAACTGCTACTACAGAGTTCGTTGTACCTAAATCGATACCAATGACTTTTCCCATTCCTATGCCCCTTCAGCTGAATTCTAAATATAAATCCAATAATTAAAGGCCGTTAAGCCTATTTCGTTGGGACTCGGCGCCCTTCGTACCGCCAAACTTAATGCCTGACTATTTAATGTCAAGTTGTGAGCCATGATAAACTGAAGGGACTGGAGGGAAACCCTGATGCATGAACTAGCCTGCCCGAGTTGCAACGCCACTTCGCCTTACGAGTTAAGTGATTACCTATTGTTATGCCCTTACTGCTCTACGGCCTTTAATTACGATCGCGGCAGCGGCCAAAAAGAAATGTTCTCCGATCACTATATCGTTCCCAATATAGCTGATCCCATGAAAATCAAGGATATGGTGACAGAATGGCTTAAAAGAATCCATCACAACCCGGGGCAAGTGGCTCAGGAATACGCCGTCGTTGAGATTCATGGAGTCAGTATTCCCTATTGGGTGGTATCCCTCCAGGGTCATACCTACTGGAAAGGTATGGTCAAGCGGCAACACGCTCATCGATTTGAAATGGGCGCGGGGTCGAACTTCATCATTGAGTCAAACCAATTCCATCGTTCCTATCGTTGGTGTATTTCCGCCCGCCACAATTTATTTGAGACCTGGGGATTGCAGCAGCTTCATGAGCCGAAAGAAGACATCGTTCCCGAGTGGGACGGATTTCCCTTAGATTCCACTTTTTCTCGCGGCAGACTGACGCAAAGAGAAAACGAAAAAACGATTAACGACGCCAAAGAATTTTTCGAATTTAAGTACGCCAATGGCCTACCCATTCTCGGCATTCAAGTGAGTCGGGAAGAGGCCCTGCGTCGCGCCAAGGACCATGTACAACGCTACCACTATCGCTTAGCTCAGATCTATGTGGACCGCTTGGTAGATTACAATTCGGAATTAGAAATCGCTGGTATTCAACTTGTTCATCTTCCATTTTGGCATGCAAGGTATGTCTATCAGCCCAGGACCATACTGCGGCACATGATTAAGCCGACGCCAAAGAATGTTATGATCGATGGCTATGGACTGGGTGTTCTTAGAGGTGAATTGCCGATTATTTACCGAGAGAAACTGATGGTAAATGTCCTAGTGTGCGCCACGGCAAGTTTTCTTATGGGGCTCCTTGGTTTCTTTTGGCATCCGGCCTTTTTCTTAGTAACGCTCTTTGGGGCCTTTGTCACAGCAGCAACCTGGTATATGGCAGGCGCGCGCTCAAAGAACGCAACCTTGGTAAATCCTGAGCAAGGAAAAGACCCTCGCCTGGCAAGTCAAGGTGCTTCATAGGGTCTTGGGCTAGCGGGTCCTCGATTGCATTGCTGACACTTGAGGCATGGCAAATTTCGTCAATCTCCCCGCGGTCCAATCTTGCTGCAAAAGGCCATAAAAGGCGGTATCCGAGATCTCACCCGCGACGATCCATCTGTGACGCAGCAAGCCCTCGGGTTGAAAGTGAAGACGTTCCAAGAGCTTGATCGAAGCGTGATTGCGAGAGTCAATATCCGCTTCCAAGCGGATCAAACCCAGATCTTGAAAGGCATAATTTATCAGAGTGGTCAAAGCTTCCTCCATATAGCCATAACCCCAAAAGTCGCGGCCCAAGGCATAGGCTATCTCTGCGCGTCGGCAATCTGGTTGAAAGTGAAAGAGGTTACAAGTCCCTAGCAAAAGACCATCACTGCGCCGCTCGATACCGAATTCCACGTCCGTACCATTTTCATAATCCAGCA
>JBIKVD010000278.1:0-5828 GCA_044357055.1 Oligoflexales bacterium
GCGCAAAGTGCTACGACGGCGTCATCATACGAGAAGAAGCGAAGGGGAAGGCCGCCTGATCAATTTCCACACCCATTGACAAGACCTCGCTCACAGTTCCGGCTCCGCGGATGCCGCCATTCTAGCACATCGCTGCGGCGAAGCTGAGACTGCTTTCAGCTCGCCTTTCAACAAGAAACTAATGGGATAACCCTCCAGGTAGAAACGCCAAGGCAGGTCTGTCGCCTTCGTAATACCAATACGAGTGCTATCGTCTGGTCGATAAATTTCGGTTTCGACCTTTCTCGCAATGTTTCGGTAAAGTCACTCCCCGGGTCCCGCGATTTGCTCAGACTCGCTCCATCGAAAGGATTATTCATTGGGAATGAGGAAACATGTACAAAAATTCTTCTTGGCTTCGCGAGAATCATGGGCATGAATGCTCATGATGATTCCATTTAATCCAGTGGTCATACCTTAAAAAAATCCAGGTTAAGACTGTACACGTCTTCTGGCTGCGATGCGATGGCCCGACGGCGGGCCTTTTCCAGCAATATTAAGACATCGCTTTTGATTTGATTATAGTCATTGGCGCTAATGGAGAAGACGCTGGAGTAATGAACACTTTCGGCGTTTTTTCGCTGGAGGTCTTTTAGGGCTTCCAAGCGCCAGTTGCTGTGATTGGTGTCGTTCATAAAAGAAAAATCCGGTAGATGTAGATCATCGACGTTTGCTTGCCAGGTCTGACCTACTTTCTTAACAAATTTAAAGGTGTTCAATTTATTTAGGCAATCCTGAACGACCGTTTGGGGTAGAGACAATCGCTCTGCGATGGCGTGGATGGATTGATACCGTTCGATGCTAACGAGTGCGTGGATTGCCGAATAATACCAGACTGAGAAATAGGTCCCGTAGAGCTCAGCCGGCAAGTTTTCGTTTTGGGTGAATTTGTCAGTCACGGCACTTTGCCGTTGGCGCAAGGATTGTAAGCGCCTTTGAAGATATCGCTTGTATTCCATGCTCCCCGCGCGACTAAGTTGAATCAGTGCCAGAAAATATTCGGTCTCCAACTCGCCAAAGTCCCAGAAGCGCGCGAGTTTCATGCCTTGATCCGCCGATAGATCAAATTTATCTTTAAGAACCTGGGAGAAAAAGGATTGCTGACACCCGGCGACGGTCGCAAGTATGGACTGATAGCCGCGCTTTTCTTTATTTTCTTTCATCTTTGCCTGCACCACTGCGCGGTAGTCATGATTGATAAAAATATTCATTGCTTACAACCATTATGTTATATTTTTTATAACGAAATCATTTAAGTGATTAACATTTTTAAATGGAATTTGCCATCAAACCCTGTTAATTTGACTCTATTGGCGCCAATCTGGTTTTAAAGTTTAATTATTACAATATGTTAGAGGGGGTTTGATATGAAACGTTTGAACAGGAATTTAGCCAGTTTCTTTACCGTCTGTGTTGCAGGTTTATTGATCAATGTGACGACAGCCAGCGCACAGCTGCTTTACGACGGAGTCGTGATCAGCGGCGGCTCTGATTATCCGCCGTATTACAAAAGTTTGCTGGAGCTGCAATTGGTATTGTCTGATGAGGAAACCGTACTCAGACTGCGAACGGACAGTCTCATGGAACCGATCCAGAATATTAGTTTCTCTGCCGGGGCCAAGGGAGACAAGATCTACCGGATCTCCACCAAAGAGTGTGAGTTTGAAGTCACGGTAGCAGAAGAGTCTGTCCCAGGGGGATCGCCCGTGATTCCGGCTGGAAGCCGAATCTATGTGAAGAACGTTTCTGCCTGCCTTTAATATGGCCCGAGGCTGGCTGCCTCCCGGCTCTCAATGTCCTTGGGATGCCGGGAAACCCTGGTTGAAAACCAATATTTTTATTGGGAAGCAAATCATATTTCCCAATTGAGAGTTTATCACTATTTGCACCTATTTTTGCAGAAAGGCCGCAGGCGGGATACTTTGCAATAACAGATTTGATGGCTTGCTCAAGCGAATTTCCTGTCATGCTGACATAATACAATTCCCTTCTCAAAGAAGTCGGGGTTTCACCTGATGAGTTTTCTCCAAGAGTTTTGAGCCTCAGCATTTTAAGATTAGTCGTGCAATTTACAAGCGCCTGAACTCAAAGACAGACAGAATAATATTGCTACTGCAGTTCTGACTTCCATAATGGTCCTCCCTAAGTTTTGGATTCAATGCGTAATGAAATATAGCGGCTGCTGAGGCCAGCACACAGTTTTCATAAATTGGAATGCCAACTGGATTTATATCCCCCCTGGGCAAACACGAAGGGCCGCCCTCACCTTGCAGGTGCATAGGGATCTCTCAAACCTGGCATAGTCTGCTTACGGCCCCAATAGACCTGTTGGGATAAGATGCGCGCCGATCTCGCGGCAAATAAAAAACCAGTTGCCGTTGCCTCATGGCGGAATGTAGCATTGCAGCTCATCTGGGTGGAGAAAATATGTTTCGCAGCCTCAATGTTCTATGGGTCCTCGGGTTGAGCTCGGTTTGGATGTTTGCTTCCATGGGAGCAGCGCAAGCCTATAAGCCAAATCCTTATGATCCTGTACTTGAGGCGCGGATCTTAGCCCACCGCTGCGTGTCAAAGGTCAAGTTTGCCAGTACAATCTGTGGACCTGCGGAAACGGCTTGTAAAGGGGATGCCACACGCGTCCTTATGATCCTAACGCCGACGGCGGATCTGGATCGCTGTCGCGTAGAATTGCAGAGCGATTTGCCTGACCTACGTTTTGTGCGGCAGTATCCTCAGCTAAAGTGGCTAGTGGCGATTATACTATAACCAATTCGCTAAGAAGTGCTTGGCAACAAAAGCGCTTCTTCCTTAGACTCTCGCCAAGGTGAAGGGAGCGCTAAAGTCAGAATTATCTGCAGCTTAATGCGATGTTCAATAGATGATTGCCGTGGGGCCTCTGCGCTGATCTAAGGCGTAAACAGGCTCATTCTTCTGAGAAATGGCACAGGTCTGTCGGAATGCTCCGCGGAATCGCACTACATCACGCCGCCGTTGGCGAGGAAAATTGCCGGATTGTAGTAGCGTGCCTCTGCGATATTATGGGTCGCCTGCTCTAAGAGACTAAGAAAACACATTCGATACGAGGTAGCAGTGATGATAGTTGGCCATTGTTATAACTGGACAGCGTTACAATCGACAACATCATCATCTACAGCAAAAAACAGGATGGGTCTCTCACCATCTTTGGAGCAAGTGTACTGCTTAAGTGCAGACCTTCCGCCAAGTACCAGCTCCCACTCATTGAATTGATTGAATTGAATCAAATCCAGATGAGTCAGCTCATCAGCACAAGTAGCGCCCTCCATGCTGCTAAACGCCATTGCATCTAAGTCTTCTCTGACGTAATAGATCTTTGTCGTATCATTGGCTGCCTTGAAAGCCAATTGATACACCTTAGGGGGTTGGTGACCCTTTTGTTTAAAGGCGGGATGATCGACTTCTGTCATGACGGAGGGCGAAAGCACTCGCAATTGTTTTGGTCCCCCCTCTACATTATTGATGATCGGTATAACATCGGCCTCGATCACTTTTGTCTGATTGCCGCATAGGTATTTCTTGTATTCAGCAATTTCTGGTGAATCTACAGCTGGTAAATCTGTGTTGGCATCAACCAAACTAGCTGCATTGAATGTGAAGCAGCTATAAGCGCTTCCTGTTGCGCCTATGGTTTCATCGATGATTATCAATGCATTATCACTACCAGCCCTGCCGCTGTAGCGGCCCCCCGAAATCGAAGCTCCGTCGTCTGGCGCATCAAAGGCCATGGCCATTAGAGGAAATTCGATTGATCCGATGATTAGCGAGCCATCTGGTGAGAGGCTCACGGCTTCGCGAGGAATCGTGCCGCTATTCTTGCACTCAGTGGCAATATCAAAACCCGAAGAGCCCACTTTTTGGACCTCTTTGACGCTAGTAGAGGGTTCAGCATCTTGATTTTGCGTGGTTCTGCAACTGAAGGCTAACAGGCAAAAAACCCCAATTTGGGCTCGCGATAGGATGCGTCTCATAATATACCTTTCAAGATGGACTAAGCATGCTCGTTTATGATTTTGACAGTATGATAGCACGACAAGCTTTGAATCTATAATGTAATGGCGTGATAAAAGATCCGGCGAGGGGATTTAGGCCCACCAAGAGTAAATACGATGGAACGTCGCTCTTCTGCCATGCTGTCGAGTCAGACGAATACACCTTGAGGCTAACTTCCACTTGTGATCAGTCGTCCAACTGCTGCCATTAGGCAAATTCGTCATTATGACGAGGTATCTAGGGTTCAAGAGATGTCTATCCAGGATTGGCTCAGTTCAAACCTAAACTCGCCCATTTTTATCGCGCTTCTCCAAGGAATCGTCGCCACTTTGATTAGAATCGACCTCAAAGTACCCGACCAGTAATTTCGATTGGCCAAGAATTACTCAGCCCCGACTAACCGCCCTCAGCATGAGGCGTAGGGTAATCGTCCTGAGCATCAGGCGTAGAGCATGCCATAGGGTAGCAGTTGGGGCCATGTGTACTATCCGAGTCGTAATCTTTGATCCAACCGGTTCCTATAGACATTTTTGTAGTACCGAGCACCTTCGTGGCTTCCATCAACGAAGTCGGATTACAGTCTATGCCGCTAGGATTGCCCACCTTACAGGCAGTTTGTAGCCTAAATCCCAAATAATTAAACCGATACTGTGCGGAAGGCTCATAGATGAAAGACTCGACCCCACCCCAGCTCAATACCTCAAGTCTGGGATCCGAAACATGACTGGGATATCGTTCAAATGAAAAAAGAGGAATGACGTCGAACGACGCATCAAACCTGCCGCTGGTGCGGAAATTTTGATACCGCAGCTCATCTTCGGTCAAAATTGAGACCTTACACTCGTAGTGCCAGCCCTCCTTAACGGAGCCATTCATTTGACCTAGGCCATTGTTTTTATCACAGTGTCCAACGAGCTGAGGCGGAACCTCAAAGGTGACTGAGTAGGTGTCAACAGCCGTTTTTTTGACACTGAGAAGGCCTGCATAGGCGTTAGCATTCAACATCGCCAATGCGCATGTGACAGAATAGCTAAAAAACCTCATAAAATCTCCCTTTTCGAACAATCTTAGTCCATGAATGTTTCTTGCGCCTGTATTGCCCTTTAGACGGTCGAAATCTCAACGTTTGGTCTCACCGACTTAGGCCGACTCTAGCTCGGGAATTAATACTATAGAAATATAATTTTCTTATTTAGTAATCACTATTTCTTATAAGTAAGTCGAAGGCTGAATTTGAAGCTGAGGAGGGAGTGATTTTGTTTGATTCCGATCTCTCTTAGGAATCCTCATATCTGTTAGTAAGTACCCAGAAACCGAAGTCAGAGAACGATGACAAAACAGGTTTCAGTCAAAGTCAGAAGTTCAACAAGGTGGATAAGAAAGGCAAATTTGCCAGCGATCGCGTTGCTGATATCTCCCTGCTTTCCCACCCGAAGGCTTTAAAAACTAGATTCAGCTACTATCCAATTGAAGATCTGCCACCCCTGGCACTACTGGGCCAGCTCGAGAGCAAATAAAATCCGGCTATTTCTTCCTTTGATAAAAAGTTACGCCGCATGCAGGAGTTTGCTTAGATGGGAGGCGCTCAGGAAGCCATGCGTCTAACGGACGATGATCATACGCTCATCGTCAATTCAAAGAATTCTGCTATCAAACGCTTGGGCTAAATGAGTCGGAGCATCAAAGAGGCCAAGATATTCACCAGATGGTCAACCAAATCTATGAATTGGCCTACTTGCAGCAAGGGCGCTTCGAAGCTG
>JBIKVD010000279.1:0-5807 GCA_044357055.1 Oligoflexales bacterium
TCTATTTTTTAGATGCGGGAGTTGCCCGTGCTGCTTCAGGATGGTTGCGTGAGTCTGTTCCGGATGTTTGGCAAGGATTTTCATTTGAGAGTCATGTGCTTAACGAAATTCGAGCCTATAATTCCTACCAAAAGAAAGATAAAAATATCTTTCATTATTCGATTACAGGCAGTTTTGATATTGATTTTCTGATTGAAACCAATAAGAAATTTTTAGACCAAAAACCTTCCTATATCGCCATTGAAGTAAAGCTAGCTAAAACCTGGCGATCAGAATGGAGCAAGCTTCTGATCGATTTTAAAGAGATCTCCGACGCCTTAAAGGGATTCAAAAACAATATGACTCGGGTTGAAGTTCACTTCCATGAGATAAAGAGGAATAAGGACAGTGGCGCTGATAAATACAGTGCATTTGAGGCAAAGAGATAACTGCATGGGATTCTGCAGGAAATGCGACTTTTGGAATAGTGATGATATATAATCTTTAAGGGAGTGTGACATGCCTCGAAAGAAGACGTGCATGATCGGATCGATATTTTGAGTGGCATTGAATGGATGTTTTGACATAAGTACAATAGCCACTGGAGATCGTGAACATGAATGTTTTCCTAAGACTCTTGAGCCGCAAATCTGCACGCATGGACTGCTTGATCTATGTAGGCCTGGGAATGACGATTTTCAGAACGATTGTAGATCTGGTTGTAAGCCCTTGGTCCATGGGCATCGTGACAGTAGGTTCCATTGGAATGATCTGCTTATGCTTTGCACAATTGATTGCATTTAATCGCTCTCTAGCCTCGACTTGGGTTCTCTCGGCGATACACGTCGTTACTTATGTTTTTCTTTCAATTGGCACGTTTAGTTTTATTTTCAGCTTTATATTGAAACCGATTTCCGGTTTCTATCCTATGCAGGCATCATATTTGATTACAGGGTGCGTGTTCCTGGGGGAAATTGCCAAGACTTTTTATTTCTATCAGACTTGTGCGATATCTAAATCTAAAGTGGACCCCAAGGTCTAGAGTCTATTTTAAAAATGCGAGCCCAGCGCACCAAATGAGATTTTGCCGAAGGAAGACATCAACAGAAGCAAAGCCCCCCAATTTTTCTAAGAACTCGCCCGGTGAAAACCACAGATATTGGTCTTTCGCGAAAAACAAAGGGGCGTCTTGCGCAGCAGGTATCAAGGCCAGTTGCAAGCGGCCAACCCAGAATCGGTCCGGCATTTTTACCGGACCATTTGCATCATTATCTGTATGAAAACAGGAAACTGAGTAGAGCAAGGATCCGAGCAGGTGCATTACGGCATGCAAGCTAGCATTAGCTCCCGACACATGCTGCAAATGCCTGGCTCTCAATGTCTACAGAGATGGATGACATTCCATTCCTGGTCTCAATGCGCCAGGCCGACTGAAAGGCTTGGGCAAAAGAGTCGACTGCCCAAATATATTCCTTGGATCCGTCCGCCACAATATCCGTGGAACGGGCCTTGGCTTCTTGGCGAGTGATGAGCCTCATGTCTCGGGCTTCACAAAACGCGCCAGCTCTTTCAAATGTCAAGGTAGTCTTGGAGAAATGTATGGTTTTCAACTTGGAATCTGGTTTTATGGGATCTTGCGATGGAGCATTTGCTGACACCAGAGGAGGCATTACAGCATTCTCTGGGAAATAGACATCATATAGCCGACGGATATTTTCAACTTCAGCCGGACTGGTTGCCGACATAAGCTCACTGTTTTCAAGCATATCCTTTAACTGTTTCCTGGCTTTTTCACGATCTCCTTCATGATTTCGGTCATAAAAGCATTGTGCAACTAGTCGTATTCCCTGAGAAAGTGCCGTCAAGTCGTACTTCCTCATGCCTTCCATGTGATTCGAGGTTGCCTTGGTCAAGCCAGGATTTACGGTTAAGGCCACTGAACCTAGACACTGTGTGCTAATAGCAGGTCCAGAGCCTTGAAGTAGAACGTCGATAGCGATAAGAGGAGAACAGGCAACGATACCAATCGTGCCCCCGACACCCACCACCACAACGAAATCGCCAACAAATGCAGCTGACATGGCGAGGGTACTGGCTGAGACTCCCCCAACCTGCTTAGCACGTGAACCGATTTTCAAGAGGTTTTCGCCTTGGAGCAGATTCTGAGCGGCGGTTTCACATTCCTGATTTTGAATAGCTGATTTAAATTCCGAACCAGTTGTTTGGCAGGCCAGGAAAAAGAGAAGTAAAGTAAGAGTATACAGACGCAACATGCTTGCGACTCCTGAAACGTTAAGCTTGGGCCATCTGTACATTGATAAGGTCAGCAGTCTGGCCGCAGGCAAGAATTTATTGCAAGTCTTTAGCTATTAGTATCAAATGATATCGGAATCCACTCCTTGCGGCAAGGAACGGCAATTACAGCGATGACTTCTGGAATGAATCTTAAAGTTTAGATTATCGGCAAAAAATGCAGTTTTCCTATAGCTGTAGATAGCACTCTACCCTAGGAACTTTTTGCCCCCTTCATTCCTTAACACAATAGTCCAGCTCCACAACATACTCTAACTCATCATTCGCCATCTGCAAAAATCTTCTCTTTGCGCGATGCCATCGATTCGTATCAAATGGTAAGGCATTCAAGTATGTTCCTTATTGTATGCCTATAAGGTTTTGCGTGCGATTCATCCGAACTTGGTAGGGCGAAGTTCGTTTCCTGGGATCAAGGATTAGAAGTGTAATTTGAGCAACGTGAATTTAATCAGGTCTTGCGTTGAAACGCAGCTCATTAATTGCTTTCAGCTGCCAATAGAATAGTCAGGTGGGAGAGGATTTGGTACGCTGCAAAGCGGGTTATCAATACCTAGACATTCATCGAGCTACGCCGTTATTTGCAGCGGTGGTTGCGAAGCAATAGGCTTAGCAAGGGTTCGATAAACACGATGCGCCTGATTTGCCTCTGGTGTGCTGCTCCAAAACAAAACAGCAGCAATTGACGCGCCTTCAGGCATTTGAAAGCTAGGTAGCACTGTTACTTGTCCTCCTTTAAGGATCGTCATTTCAGCAATGTCATCCAACACATCATCGGAGCGTGCATCCGTTTTTTGTTTGATTAACTGCAGAGTGCCACTAAGTCTATCTAAATGCCCCCATAGGTGCTGATCTTCTGCAATCAGTAGACTTTTGATTTGCCCTTGGGCTGCTGCCTGGGAGATCTCCTTCAAATTCGTTGAAGTTAAGCCAGAAATCCTTGCCTTGCGGAAACTGACAACGGCAAGATCATCGAGTAGTGCATAGTGCTGCTCCATGAAGTGGTTTGCGAGCCCCATCAGAGTATTCTGATCTAACGCATCAATTTGCATGGACAGGCCACGATCGAGAAGGTTCGCATTGTTGCAAGTTTTGCGAAATGCATCTTGATACTGATGGGCACCTGCAACGAGCAGCGGCAGTCTTTCTCCCACCCAAAGAACTTCCAATCGGCGGTTCAGTGACTCCATAGCCAAGAGAATGTCTTTTTGCTTTTTTATCCGCAGCCGACCGTTCGTCCAGTTTTTTAAAGTTTCCAAACCATCTTCAAGTTTTTCAGGCCTAGCAAAAACTTCAACTCGTTCAAGGCGACGCGGTCCGTCGGGTGTCACAAGAAAAAGCTCGGCGTGCCTTTTTCGTAGAGCGAGCAGATAGAATTTGCGCCGTAGCTGCATACATCTCAGAACTGGCTTGAGGTGATAACTCTCTGCAGCAACAGCGAGATCTCGTGTTGGCGTCGGAATTTTCACCATTCCCGTAAATTCATCGCTATGAAAAATCGCGAGGCCACCGCGCTGGCGGCCAAGCTTTAGAGCAGAGATCGAGCGTTTAAGTGGATCAAGGATTCGCTCCTTAGTCTTACCGTCATAAGTGCGAGCGATCATGTCCTCGATTGTCTTGTAAAGCCGTTGCAAGTTACTTTTGATCTTAGAGGTGCCACCAGGTTCATGGTGATCCGTGCGTAAGTAAATTGATATTGCTGGTTTTCCGTTTGTCTTCACCAGCTTCATGACTTCATTCACGTTCATCTCTTTCATCTGCTTTCTCCTTGTGAGAGTGGATAGTCTAAGGCTTACTTTCGAGCCTACAATAATTATATCGGACACTAGTCAATTTTATAAAATCGATAATATAGAAACTTTAATTTGTTTTTAACAAATTAATATATTTCGTTGCGAGTGAGGGAATAGTCGTCCTTGTTTCTGCTATATATGGTATGCGCTATTTATCAGATCAAACGACGGCAGCATTGCAATGCCGCGCTGCGGCGAGCCAACCACGCACATCATCAAACTCCCAATCCGGGCCGGTGAGAAGCTTTTGGATTCCGTGGAAAATAAGTTTCTTTGCATGTGCTTGGCCGCGAAGGTTGGTTTGAATGTTCCTTAGGCGACACTTATCGGCAAATAAACCTTGCTATTTGCTGTCGAGCGGTTTGATCGCTCTCAGCTGGAAAGCGCGGGAAATCGGGTAAGACGCTTACATGCGCAAGATTTTTGCCAAGCCTTAGGAAGGCCAGGCCGCGGAAAATATGAGTGGCACGAAGGCCCCTCATTTGCTGAATGTTTTCGCTTATTGGAAGGTTCCGGGAAAATGACGCAGGATCAAATCATCAAGTATGGCATTCAAGCATGTAGCTTATTGTTTGCCCAGAAGGTTCTGCGTGCCTTCATCAGTCAAAAGACACCGTTGTCGCAATGGATTTCCGTGACATCCCTAAAAAATCTGCGCTGATAGACTTCAAAATACACTCCCGGTCTTGGTAAACGTGCAGTTTTGACAAGAGTTCCCATAGCCGTGCAGACACCAGCCAGTCTCATTGATTGACTACTCAAGTAGCATGATCGAATTCGAATGTCCCTTGCAATTCCCTAGGCGGCGTCCGGGGTGGTCGTTCATAGTCAAGTTGCAAATGGGTTAGGCAGCGACGGATGGAATCGGGATCTTTCACGGCACAGATGAGCTGCAGTTTGCCTCCACATTTCTCAAACGTCGTAACATCCATTTTAAAGATGCGAGCCAACATTGTTGCAACCTGCGTAGACAGCGGTGCCAGCCCTGGATGCATAGATTTTGCCATTTCTATTTTCATTTAGATCCCAGGCGTTGACGCTGTTTCTGTCTAACAAGACATGTTTGGCAGCAACTCAGGTCCACGCACGAAGCCACTTGGCTGCTATTTTCTGTTGCGCGTCAACTTAGCTGTATCTGCCGCTTGAGAATATTGTGGCATTGAACAGTTTGACTTCGGGACAACTTGGCGATTCTCGATCCAAGTTCGCAAGGGTGCTACGCACATTCTGTCAAAAGATTCGCTTAGAATTTCTTCCGGACTCATATCTAACTTCATGCTGGAGGCCTGTTGCAAAAAGCTTTCAATACCAGCCTTGTTGTTGTCTTTTTGTACCGCTGAATGAGCTTTGAGTTTTTCCAACTGGTCATCGATCAGGCCCAAGTTACCTACTATTGGCTGCAGGCAAGTTGGAGCAGAGTCCTGCAACATCACCTGGTAATCGTACAAATATTTGTGACACTGCAACAGTGAAATGAGATCAGCAGCCGTAGCCAGGTGCAACTCGCTGAAATCTTCGCTCACCCAGATTCTATTAATATAGCCCACGAGCACATCTGAGCCGTAGTCCTTTGGTGGAGTGCGGAGATCTTGAAGGGTATGATAGGTCTCTCGGATTTTTTCACTGACTGTTGTTGGTATAGGCTCGCTACAAATAATTGAAGCAGCACCTTGGTCAGAAGCCCACTTCAACTCCTTTAGAAACATGCCGTAATGCTCTTGAGCT
>JBIKVD010000280.1:0-5799 GCA_044357055.1 Oligoflexales bacterium
AGTCGAGTATGGGTCAATGGCAGGCTAGTGCAGCAGAATGGGGCAGTCTCAAGTCAATTATCCAAAATAGTGCCAAGTATGAGTCGCCAGGTCATCCCTTTGCCAGATTCGTCTAAAGTAGAGATTGTGATTAATGTCGCTAACTCGGTCATGCCCGGATTTGGCATCAGCGAACCGATGCTACTAAGGGCTACTAGTGACCTACAGCTGATGCAGCAGACAGAAGGATTGGGTGATCAGATTCTCTTGGGAGCGGTTCTAACTCTCATTGCTTACAACTTTTTTGGCTGGACATTTGGACGAGATCGCATCATGAGATTCTGGTTGCTGGTATTGAGCACGATGATACTTGTCAAGCTATCGCTTTATCACCCACGAGTCACATGGATTTCGTTGGGCTTTACCAATGACTCGCGGTGGGTGTTGCTTTTTTCAGTTTTAGCCTATTATGGGATGATTCTGGCTAGCTACCAATCCATTAACTTCATTTTTGGCAAACCATTCCGGAGGCTTCATACAGCGTTGATTGTCTTGTTTTTTACAGTACTATCCGTGCGCCTTTTTTTGCTCACACCCGCTCAGTATTATAGCGATCTCTATCTAGCGCACGGTATGGCTATTCTGCTGATGGCCATGTTCGCTTGGCGGATCTACTACAGGATTCAATCCGGGGTGAGTTATCCGAAAGAGATGATCCTATCTCTGATGAGTATTTTACCCTTCGCAGCTCTCGCCATAATCCTGCATGCAAGCGGTAATTTTCAGGCCAGAATCGTAGAGAATTCAGTTTTTGTGGCTTTGATTTTCCTGCTTTCGTTGTGGAAAGCAAAGCAACTGGCTCATTCCAACCGGAAGCTGATGGTAGAAATCAAGAAGCGGCAACATGCGTACAAACAAATGATAAAAATGGTTTTTCCTCATCAATTGCGCCTAATTCAGGAGAAATGTTCTCTGGAAAAGACTATGCCGATTGGCTCGTCTGATAATGCTATTGTTCTTTGTTTTGACCTGATTGACAGTGCTAAGATAGATCACCCTGAGTGCAAAAGTATCGTGACGGAGCTATTTCGCCTTTGTCATGAACACATGATGCATGGCTACGATGGGGAAGATCTTCGCGCCAATGCCTATCGTATCAATGAAGTTGGAGATGGATTCTACTGCAGCCTTGGATTTCCCTTCCAGATTCCCGTCGGTCGTCAAGCGGAAGAGTTAGCATTAGCTTTGGCGGAGAGTTTTGTTTTGGCTGCAGATTTGGTCAGTCAGCAATATCACCTCAAGCAGAATCCTTTGCGTTGTTCCATCGGAATCGCAAGGGGCTCTATCCATGGCTCTTTTACCAAACATGGAATTCAAAGGTATGAGTTATTTGGTGATGCGATTGTCCTTGCGACGCGATACGAGTCTATGAGGAGAATTTTATTTCATGCCCATGCCTGGAATGGCCATATCTTGATTGTTCAAAACACAGTTTTTGCAGGACTCCCTCAGGGAGTTCAATCTTCGTTGGTGGAAATGCCACTTGCGGATCAATTGCGTGTTCGCAATGACGATGCTGCCAACGCGCTCTATTACCGTTTGATTCCCATAGCGAAAGTGCCTCACCAGCTCGCCTCTTAAGCTTCCAAAAAAAATCAGGCGATCCTTGATCCGATCCTACTTGACGGAGATCCTTCGCTGCGCTCAGGACACGATTTTGCCGAAAAGCTCCGCTTATTCGGCAAAATCTAAATAGGATGAGGGACAGGAAAACTGACGGTGGGGTAAATGGAGGGATAGCCGCTGAGGATGGCTAACAATCTATCAAGGCCTAATGCATTTCCGGTTGCGGGCGGAAGGGGACCTAGTGTCAGTAGATCTTGAAGAAATTCCTCGTCAGGGGGAATCTCTGCTAAGCCCAATTCTCGGCGCCGCTTGCCAATGTCCGTGAAAGTGACGGCATTGTCTTCTGCGCTCGTCAATTCTTGAAAGGCGTTGCAGAGTTCCACACCGTAGGCGACCACTTCAAAGCGCAGGGACCAATCCCCATCACTAGCGCATAAGCAAGATAGCGCTTTGGGAAACCTCTCTAGGATGACGAGAGGCTGTCTTTTTAACTCCGGTTCGATCAGATGAAAGTAGATCTTGCCATACGCGTCGTAGGCATTATCTTGATCATTCAGAAAGGGAAATTCCTTTGACCTTGCTTGATCGAGAAAATCCTCATCCAAAGCCTTGAAATCGAGTTGGGTCCATTGCAGAAACGCCTGCTTGATGGTCATTCTTACTGGCTTTAGGATCCCTTCAAGAATGGGCCTAGGGACCTCCTGATGGCGGTTCGCATCGGTGACCGTGTGCTTGAGCAAGTCTAGCGTTTGTTGTAAACAGGATTCCAGATCTGAATGGCCTGTATACCATTCCAACATTGTAAATTCCGGCTGGTGCCAATCACCAATTTCACCGCCATTGCGAAAGGATTTGGCGATTTGAAAGATTTTATGGTAACCGCGCAATAACAGTCTTTTCATCGCCAATTCGGGTGAAGAACGAAGGTAATAGGGATGAGACTGAGCACGCAAGTCAAGCCATTGCGTTGAGAAATATTGCAAGAAGATCTCACTGCCAGGGCAGGAGACGAGTATTGGGGTGTCGACTTCGAGATAACCGTTTTCCGAAAAATAGGATCGAACACTTTGCAATACATGATGACGTTGCCGTACGGGATCGGCCATTTTAGAAATGGCCTTCTTTTGACTCATCATCGTGCTTATGGGACTGCATCTTCTTGTTCATAGCCTTCATTTTTTGCACGATTATTTGCAAAGCCGATTTGTCGGCAAAGGTTTTGTCATGGACGCTGGTGCATCCTAAAGAAACCCCTGTGATGAGCTCGAAAGCCTGCCAGAAATGTGTCACAGGATAAATAGACAGAAATCCGCTACGCACGGCTTCGCGTTCGGCTTTGCTCAACATGAGATTGCTACAGTTCTGGGCAGGGATAATGACGCTATAGTGTTTGCCTTTGCCGATGAGCTTGCAAGTTTTGAAGAAACCGGAGATTTTTTCATTGACGCCCCCAATGGGTTGAATCTCACCCATTTGGTTTAAGCTGCCAGTGATGGCGAAATCTTGTCTCACGGGGATTTCCGCTAAGGAGCTGAGTACGGCGATTAACTCAGCCGCCGTGGCACTATCCCCATCGATCATGCCATAGGACTGCTCAAAAGCTAGACTGGCGGAGAACGAGAGCTTGGTATGACGGCCGAGCAGGGCACTCAGGAATCCCGTAAGAATATACACGCCTTTGTCATGAAGTTTGCCAGACAATTTGGATGCCCGATCAATATTGAAAATGCCATTGTCGGTATAAAAGGTCGTACACGTAATTCTAGCGACGCGTCCAAAACTATAGTCCGCCATGTCATAGACCGTGAGACCATTGACTTGTCCCGTCTCTTTTCCGTCAACGGTAATGAGGTGGTCACCTGTGACTAGCATGCGACTTAGATCATCCTCGATGAGATCCAGGCGATTGTTTCGCTCTTCGATCGCAAGCTCAACGTGCTTTCTTTCCACGCTCGAATGACCCTGCTCCCGGGCAATGTAGTCAGATTCGATGATGGTGTCCTTAAGACGTCCGAATTGAGTGCTTAGGAACTCTTGTTCGTCCACCATACGAGAGCCATGTTCCACGATGGCCGCAACTCCGCTGGAGCTAAAGTGCAGGAGTCCCTCTTTAGAAGCCCTCGTTGCAACAAAGGATGCGTAAGCGGTCATATTGCGCTTGTCTCTTGGCATCATTCTGTCAAAATCTGCTTTGATTTTAAAGATTTTGGAAAACTCTTCGTCAACCTCATAAAGGAGGTGATAGATATCATCGCCACCAATGAGGATGACTTTGACATCTAGAGGAATGGGCTCAGGTCTGAGGCCCGAAGTTGGCAGCAGGCTATGTTGTTCCCCAATGTCTTCGAGAAAGCCAAGGCGGGTTTTCAAAATTCGCTTAAGACCTTCCCAGATGCCATAAGTTTTCATGATATCGTTGGCATTAAGAACTATGTAGCCACCATTTGCCTTTTGAATGGACCCCGGCTTAATCATCATGAAATCCGTTCGGTACATCCCGTATTCGACGTTCTTTTCGATCCTGCCAAACAAATTATAGTAGGTCGGATTGGATTCTATAATAACAGGAGCGCCCTTTTGCTTTGCATTATCGATGAAAATATTGACTTCATATTTCTTAAACCGCTCTCGTTTTTCATTGTGAGGCTGGTCTTCCCTATGCTCTTCCGTCTGTTCAGGCTGATCAACGAAATCCAGGAGATTTTCAATGACATGTTCTTGCACTTCATTGAGGTACCCGACGAGGTCCTCACTGGATTGATAGCGGGATTTTAAAATCTCAACATATCCACCCACGACTTTTTCGCCGATCTTCTTACGTAGCTCCACAACGTACTCGTCGGTTTCATTTTCTATGCGCCGAATTTTTCTCGCAAAATCCAAGACTGCGGGCTCGAGAGTGGTCCTACGGTCTTCAATCAAGCTTCTTTGCTGCTCATCGAGCTTGCTATATTCCTTATCTGTAATGGGCCGTCCGTCACGGACAGGAATGGTTTCGATACCCATTTGCGTGGATTTAATTTGAAAATCCAAGGTTTTCGATAGCTTCTCTAAATTTGCAAAAAGTTTACTTTTCTTTTCATTTGCGCTCGAGATGTAGGCGCCGACAGCGTTTTCATAGTCCTCGCTTTGTAAGGCATGGGTGATGGATTCCCGCAGCGACTTGACTAGCTGTTCCATGTCTTTTTTGAACTTCCGGCTGTCCCCGGCCTTCATTTTAATGGCGATGGGCGATTCCGTTTTTTCAAAATTGTAGACGTAAATCCAATCGCAAGGTGTTGGAGCTCCTTTGGACCACTTCTCGAGAAACGTCCTAATGACGCTGGTCTTTCCGGTACCGGAGTAGCCAGCCACGTAAATATTATAGCCGGGTTTGCGGATACCAAGTCCCATGTTGATCGCCCGTATGGCGCGATCCTGAGAGATAATCTCCTGGGAGAGTTTTAGGGATTTTGTCGTACGGAAAGTGAAATGAGAGGCATCACAGGCTTTATAGGTTTGATCATGAGTCAAACGCTTATGTTGTGCTTTTTTAGATGATGTGTTTCGACTGGAGGCGCGTTTTGTCGACGGTCCGTCGACTCGGGAAGAGCTTTTCATCCGTAAGAGTGATTCCTAAACTATCTTGGGTTTTTCATCCCCAATTATCTATCATGCCAAGATCACGGATTAAAGCGGTATATTCGTGTACTAGGTCATATTGAGCGGCGGGGATTTGTAGGCGTTGGGTCATAGAATTCAACAACTTCATCCCGTTTCCGCTTGTATCTTGTCGCAGGTGGGAGGAGAAGGCGTCTACGAAATCAATGGCCTCATGGACGCTTTCTCTTGTGCCTTGCTCTATGGCGATTTCGACAGCTTTACGCAGCCAACGACTAAGTTCTTGGAGATTTTCACCGGACTTGACGGCAATTCTGATTGCGTCATTCAATAGGCTCAGAAGCACTTCGACCGGCAAATCGCGCTCGTGACTGCCGATGAAATTTGTCATAGTGCGATAGGCACTATGCCAATTTTTTTGTCCAGAGAGGACTCGCACTTTCTCCATGGTCAGCTCATACGCCCTAATGGCCTTATCGCGTTTTATTTGTAACATGCGTTGGCGTGCAATAAGCTGCGGCTTCATGCGATCCTTGAGAACCTGCAAAGCCTTTACAGCGTCGTCGCGATTGAGCTGGGAGGAATATTCGAATT
>JBIKVD010000281.1:0-5786 GCA_044357055.1 Oligoflexales bacterium
CTCGCTCCTTAGGCGAAAAATAATTTAGGATAAAGATAAGGAATCATGTCCGCAGCAGCATCCACCCAATCCTATTTTTGGGTCCTAATCCCCTGCGCCTGCTGGCAAAAGACGATCCTGCATCCCTAGCAAGCCTGTCTTTACCAGATGGTGTTGCGCTCGGGAGACCGCAACCTGCAACTTCCAGCGCGTCAGATCATTGTAGTTGCGAATCAGCTCTGTCAACTGTACCCGACCTTGTGAATAGCCAATCCTTTGGTCGTCGATCGCCTTTTGCGTTTCTTGCTCGATGATTTTTAAAGAATCCATCCTATCGCCAATTTCCTGCAAATTCATGTAAGATTCGGTCATCGATGATTCTAGGTTCAGGCGCAACACGGCAATTTCCTGCTTTTTAATATTGGCTTCTAAAGTTTTTTCAAAAAGATTAGCCTTACTCTGTAACTTTGACCAAGGCGATAGCCACTGAACTCCGGCCATATAAGTTGGTCGAGCCCCGGAACCAAACTCGTTCAGGCTTTCTCCAAAAGCACTGTCTACTCCGGTCGACGCCGCCCTTAAGAGAAGTTCCAGCTGTTCCCGAGATTCTTCTGTTGCCAAGGTTTTGCTGAGGTTTGCAGATTCTTCAAGACCTTGGAGTACACGCATAGCTCTTAAAGACATCAAATCCGCAATCGGCTCAGGAATAGACCGGTCTTCCTCCCCGCCCTGCTCAATGTTGATCGCTAGCTGCGGCGGCAGGCCCAGGAGATGCCGCAAGCGCATGACCTGCCTATCCAAATCGTGTTGGGCCTTCATCTTATTTAGCTTGTAGGATTCCGCCTCTGCCCGAACCTTCTGCAACTCGCCAGGATTAGTTAGGTTGTACTGCCTGCGGTTTTGCACCTGTCGCACAAGTTCCATAAATTGCCCGCTAATGCGCGTGCTGTTTTCCAATTCAACTTTGCTCAGCACGGCCCCCCAATAGACCTGCAGAGCTTCCAATACATGTGCCTCTAATTGCTCATCGCGCTGCAGATTGGCAAGGTCTCTAGCCAATTCAGCATCCTGCCGGCGCAGACGGTCGAGGGCGCCATCGGCGTTGCGTAACAGTTGCTTTTTTAAGGTTATCCCTGATGAAATGAGGAAATTGTCCGGTTCATAGGGTAACATCGGGATCGTTTTCTCTGTATCCAAATAGCCCAAATTTACGTCCAGGCTTCCGCTCCAGCCATTATCAAAGCTGCGGGAGACCCCACTCTGCCATTGAGTGAGTCGCCGCGGAATAAACTGAGGATTCTGTAAGCTCTCCGCCTTGTCCAAACTTCCCGTTAAGTTAGACTGAATCACGGTATCATATTGGCCATCGACGCGCATGCTGGCTACTTCGGCCTTCTGCGCCTGCAACTCGCTTAGCGCAACTTTGGGACTTTGCTTGATCACTAGATCCACAATGGTAGCAGGAGAGAGGATGAGCTCCTGCTCTGACTCACTTTGGGCCTGGGCCCTGGTGCTGACCAAACTCAGGCATAAGCCCACTAGAAATACATTGGCAAGGCTTGCTATCTGCTTCTGCTGGCCCGCAGCAAGGCTGGCATTTCCGCGACGAAACAAACGCCGTCCTAAAGCAGCAAAATCCTCAATAATGGCATAGCCCACGGGAATCCAAATAAGAGTCAAAGCGGTACCTCCCGCTAAACCCCAAGCCAAAGCCAAAGTCATGGGTACGAGATTTGTGTCATAGCCCCCGATTCCATAGGCCGTCGGCAACAGTCCAAAGACTGTGGTTATACTGGTAGCTAAGACCGCCCTAAGTCTCAATGCGGAAGCCTTCGCCAAAAGCTTCGCTAAGTCCATATTCTCTTCGGCGCGCAGTTCGGCAATATAGCTCATCAGAATAATCGCCGAATTGACGACAACTCCCGCTAACCCGATAACGCCAATCAGAGCAAAGAAACTGATGGGCTTGTCGTGTAAATAGAATGCCAAGCTCACGCCCACCAAACCTAAAGGAATGGAACTTAGCACTAAGAGAGCTTGCAGGTAGGAGGGAAAGAGAAACAAGAGAATTAAGAAAATTGCGAAGATAGCGATAATCATAGCACTAAAAAGGCTTTGGACGGATTCTTTGGTGGCTTCCTGCTCCCCGCCAATCGTATAGGTGACCAAATCCTGATCGGCAAGAATCTCGTCAAGGATCTTCGTTGCTAGGGCGTTTAATTCAACCGAAGTTAGAATCGTTGGATTGACGTCGGCAGATACGGTAATCGCCCGTTGATAATCAAAATTGCGCCTTACGGCTGGACCAGGTGCAATCTGGATATCGGCAATTTTTGACAATGGCACGAGATTGCCACGGGGATTCATAATGCGTAGATTTTCCACCGCCTTAATAGAATCCCGATCCGTACCAAAACGTACCCGAAGTTCAAAGGTCTCGCCCGAATCGGTTTGTTCGGAAATCAGAGCCCCCTGTAGGACCGTGCGCAGAGCAAAGCCAAGGCTTTGGACGTCAACCCCCGTCATCGCCATCCTGGCCACATTTGGAATCACCTGATATTCGGGGGCACCAATGGTCTCATTATCGCCAATATCGGCCGTTCCCTCGACTTGTCCCAAGCGACTGACAAACATGTCCCGAACTTTCGCTAGCTCCTCATAGTTATTTGACCGCAGCGTTATATTTAAGGCCGTGCCGACTGGAGGACCCGCTGATCCAGGTTCAAAGGTAAGCGACTCGAGCCCCCCGACTTTAATGCTACGCAATCGAGCGAGAACATCCTGAACCTTAAGGTCTTTGGCTTTTTCAGGAGGTATGGCAATGGTGATCATCCCGACATATTCGCCATTTTTTTCCTGCGGGTCCGTCAAACCAAAGCGCTGAAGTCCGTTCTGCGCAACCAGGTAACGCACGTTGTCCTCACCGAGTACTCCACGAATCTGTGTCGCGAGGTCCTGGGAATAGACACCCATAGCCACTAAACCTGTCGTGCTAGGCGCCTGATAGCGTACATAGTAGAATTCGATATCTTCCTTGGGGAAAATCTCAAATCGGTTTCCTTTGACGGCGAGCAGAAGACTAGCGCCCAGAGTCAGAGTTATGGCCATCAAACTGACATAACGCCATCGAATGGTCCCAAGCACGAAAAGCTCAAATTTATCTCTGAGCCAGTCAAAGGCGGACCTCTTCTTTTTAACACCTAGTTCGGAGCCTTTGCCCCGAGAGGTGAACTGTAATCGGGCCGGAAGTAAGAAAAAGCCTTCCCAAAGGCTTACCAGCAGCGAAATGCTAACAACGATGGGAATCCATTTGATAAATTGCCCCATAATTCCTTTGGTCACCAACATTGGCAAAAAAGCCGCAACGGTCGTTAAAACCGTCGCCGTTATGGGTAACCAAAATTGATGGGCTGCCTTGGTGGCCGCAGCCACGGGGTCCATCCCCTCGGCCCTATGTCGGCTATAGTTCTCGGAGATGACGATGGCGTTGTCTACCAGCATGCCGATGACAATAACAAAACAAGCTAGAGTGACGTTGTTAATATTGGCACCTAAGGCAGGCATCAAGGCCAGTGTTCCCGCAATGCCAAGAGGCAAACTGAGGGCCGCCATCACGCCAGACATCCCGGGCAAGAACAGAAGTAGAACCACGACTACCAAAACGAAGCCCGAGACTGCGTTTTCAATCACAATACTAAGCCGCTCCTTTACTCTCTCCGATTCATTGTTGTAACTGAGTAAGGAAAATTCTGGAGTCAGTCGCACCTTAAAAGACTCAACCGTTGAAAGCAGGCGTTCCACGGCTTTAATCGCGTCTTTGTCTTCTTTCTTATAAATCGTCAAGATCGTTGCTGGCTTACCATTGACTTCTGCAAGGGAGGAGGGATCCTCGGATCCATCTGTGACAGTGGCCACATCTTGAACCCTAATCAAAACACCGTCAAAATTTGAGCGCACTACAATGTCATTTAATTGTTCTGCTTTTCGCGCTTGAGTATCGACACGGACCATCATTCGCTCTGTTGGACTCTGAATATATCCCGCCGGGATATTGAGGTTGTGGCGCTGCAACGCGGCCACCACTTCACCACTGCCCACTTGAAAGCGCTCAAGTTTTTCGGGATGTAATAGAACTTGAAATTGTCGCTCAACATAACCAGAAAGCAACACTTTACTGACGCCCTCGTCATCTTCCAAAATATCCTTTAACTGATCCGCGAAGCGGTCACGTCGGCGCTCATCATTTGGTCCCTGGATTGCCACTTGTAAAATAGGGATTTCCGTAGCTTTGATTTCTGATAACAACGGAGGATCCGGCAAATCCCCCGGCAAGCCCTGCACACGCTGCAATTCGGTTTCAATGTCCTCAATGACTTCTTTGACAACATAGTTATCCATATCGATACGAATGGAAACAGTGCTTAAGCCCGCCTGGGAGATGGACTGGATGTCTTTGAGACCGGAGACGCTTTTGATGCGCTCTTCAATCTTGTCGGTAATTTTTTCCTGCACTTCGATCGGTGACGAGCCTGGATAAACCGTCACGATTTTTACGATCGCAAAATCCACCGGCGGCCGACTTTCTCTCTGGATGGACATAAAGGCTCTAAAACCCGTCATGATAAACAGCAATGTAATCAAAAAGGTGAATCGGTAGTTCTTAACGAAATATTGGATGGTCTGATGCATAGAAACCTTTCTACTGGCGTCCAAATATCTAATGTCGCTTGTCGTATTCGCTGGATGAAGTTTGATCGGTCTTCAGAATCTGACCTGCACTAAGCTTATCCATTGCGTCGGTCTCGGGAACACCCAAGCCACCAAGGCAAAATTTCACGGCACTCGCAATGATGCCGGCCCTTGTTTGTTGATAGTCCACCACTGGGCAGTCGGGAAGGTGATGCAAGGCTGTCATCACCAAAACATTGTGGCAAAATAAGGCTTGGGAACGCTGGGCACCCAAATCCACAGGTAGCGTCGCAGCATAATGCAAACTGGCTTTTCTGAGGCAGGCCTCAATCTTATTGATAAAAAGAGAACTTCGCTGGCGAAAGAATTCCCGCGCAAAGTCGCCATCGTCAATCACACTCTGCAACATTAAACGATGAAAGATTCGGCGATCTTGGCTGGGACCGGCACTGGCACCTTCATCCAAGATCACCTCTGCCATGACTTGCACCACCATGCGCAAGCCACTCAAAGAATCTTCGATGGTGTTAAAAAGCGCCGCAAGTTCGGTAAACTTCAGGCAGCAATTGGCTTGGATTTCCTGAAATAGAAGCTCCTTGGTAGGAAAATGCTTGTAAATCAGCGCCTCACTGACCTCTGCGCAGCGCGCAATGTCTTTGGTCGTGGTTCCTTTAAATCCTTTGCGCGCAAACAAAGGCATCGCGGCCTGGACAATGCTGTCTTTGCGATGATCTCCAAGCAATCGACTCATGGGCAACGGCTTTCTGTCGCTGAGAAATTTTCAAGGCTGGCATTGGGCCATAAGCCTGGACTTTTTGGCCACGACTTGGCGCGACAAATAGAGTATGTGAGTATTCACTTACTTTTGTCCCAGGGGCAAGTAAAAGTCGTGGAGGACTTGACTAAGAACGGTTCTAAGCTGCAACGCTAGCCTGTTTTGCCCGATGAGAGCGACTCCATTAAGTCACATTGGCTTTTCCATAGGCTTCCCTGTTCGCAGGATCTACAATTGCCGGGGAGTCTGTGGAGCCAGCCAATTGGCTAGCAGCAAGCCAAAGGAAATGGCAATGGCCGCCATGCCCGCTTGAGCTAGGATAGGCCAGGCCATGTCATAATTT
>JBIKVD010000146.1:0-9983 GCA_044357055.1 Oligoflexales bacterium
TCGAAAACAACATACAAGTTTATGACGAGTCGGGCATGTATGCGGACCATTGGTTTATTGCGACAGATACCGCTGATCTCACCTGGTCCGTCACCCAAAACGCCCAAGCAAACGCAGCCATCAACAGCGTCGGCGACCCAGACTAGCGTTTTGATGTCCACCCTACTTCTTTAAATCCACCGCAGGATATTCCTCAAGGTAGCACTCACCCTCAACACCGTAGTAGATGACCTTGCGTCCCAGAAAATCCACATCATAACCAACGACGCCTGCCTGCCAGGCCGCTTGGAGAAACGCAGGGAAGCTACAAAGGCCCTCTTGGTCCCTTCGAATTGCGGCGATCAAAGCCTGACGCTCAAATTTGGGAATTTCATGCACACCTGAAACCAGTGGCTCACCTTGCTGAACCACACAGCCCTCCTTCATCACAAACACCGATTGACAGGAGGGAAGTGACCAGCGATTCCTTTGCACCCCTGCCTGGCGCAAGACCTCGGCCAAGACCGGAAAGCCCCCGGCTTTTGGACGAATGGACATGGCGTATGTCTGAGCCTCAATGAGTTTTTCTGAAAGATGGCTCACGTTTTTCTCCTCTCTTTGGCAACATCACCTAAAAACCTAGCTAGGTGCGGGACCTTGCTTTAGACAATCTTTGCTGACTATATTCTTTGCGCATATTATCACTAAGCCGGTCGACAGAAAATTGCAGCAGCAATTCAAAAAGCTGATCCCGATCCATATTCAAGATACGGGATATTTCGGCCAGTTTTTTCATAGGAATCGGAGATTGCCCACGTTCCCAGTCAGAGACAAATTGACCATTGTCATAGCCTAAACTTCGCGCAAATTCTTCCTGAGATAGTCCTTTTGCGCGGCGTGCTGCCTTAATAGCGGCTCCGATGGATTTGTTTTTATCGTCCATCATATTAGCAAACGGCTGTGATTGGTCGAGACAAACGCAACAATTTTGGCCCCACTGCGCAGGGGAATAAAGTGTTTTAGCTGCATCATTAGATGATGGTTGCCAATCGTGTCTTTTTCCCAGAGTTCATGCTCGGGAATGTTCCAAGGAATGGTTTTAGGGATTCTTCCCAGCTTGCCCTTAAGGACTGTGGCCATCAGCTGCAATTGGGGCTTTAGCGGTCGGGTCGTATTGCGATACCAAGGCCGGCACAGCATCTCGTCGATGGTATAGCTCGTGAGCTCTAGAAAGCGAAAGTTTCGAAAGGCCTGGATATCATCGAGGAAATAGATTTCGACGATGTCTTCATCAAAAACATAATCAAGAATATCGGCCGGAGGCGTCAAACTCAGCTTTTGCAAGGCCCGCCACAGGTATTTTTTGGTTTGCAGGATACTTTCACCACTCGCCTGCATTTCACGAAACAGCTCCAGGTTAAATTGCAGATAACCTATCGCTCGCCGTTTGACTATCTCGCTGGCCCGCATAAACTCGTGAGCTGATCCATCCCGGCTGGCTCTGACTTGTAAGCCTAAAGTATGAAAGTGTTTTGCGAATTGATCCGCCAGCCTCAGAAACTGCTGGGCGCGGTCGGGCTCAAGCTGGGAGGGAAGCAAAATCGCACTTGGCTTCATGAACAACCACTATTTGCTAGCCGTGACGGTGATCGACGGAGCATTGATACACACAGTCGCCTCTTCATTACAATCGTCATATTTTCCTGGCTGAATGGTTCCACCACCAAGCACTTTCTCTTCTGCGTCTGTTAAACCCGTACTGACGATATTATTCAATGAGTAATTTAACGTGATCGTGATGCGCTCTTCTTCACCAACCGTCACTGGCGGGTCAATATCGCCGCTCCACTCTGTAATCGTGGCAGCAAAGCTGTGGTTTACGCCTTCATAAGACCAGCTGGTGTTGGGGAATTCATTGCTCCCGTACTGTTGAGATCCTAGCATGGCCATTTCGATGCGGGAATAGGTTCCTGGCAATATCCAAACTTCTTGACTATTGAGGTCAGCATTGACCTCTTCAGCATCTCTTGCCAGATCCAAGTAGTCTGGGTCAGCGGCAGCGCATTCCTCATCGTCCTTCCATTCGCCGACAATCTGACCCTTTTCATTCATGAAGCGTGTGGCACATTTTGGGTTGCCCCAAATAATAGCCCCTTGCGAACCTTCTGCAGCTCCAGGATTCACAATACTGAAATGATGAAACACGACTTCATACAAGCTTGGCGCGGCCTGACCAGCAAGAGCTGCAGTTGCTTCGCTGGCAAACTGAACTTTTGCTTTGGCGTACTTGGTCTCCTCTTTCTCATCACAACCGGTAAAAATCCCCAGGCCAATAGCAAGAAGAAATAGGGAAACTTGGCTTCTAACCATACGCGACATAGCGCCTCCAAAGATTTTTAATGATTTCTTTTCATTCAGGTTAGCAGAATAGAAATGATCAAGCAATTTTCTACTTAGTCTGCGCAAACGATAGGAATTTTGAATAGAAAAAGCCATTTTTTGGCAAATCAACCTATGCAAACGCAAGTGTTGGCGTATTGAATAGCGATTCAAAAAACAAGAAATTCCATCCCTAAGCAATTGAATTATTTACGATATAATATCATCGGTTCAGAAAGACCCAAAGTTTCCCGATAAGCTTTGAGGTATCAGTGTAGGGGAAAAGCATGAGCAATTATTTCTGGCCCTTGTTGGCGTTCAGTTTATCAATCGTCTCGGCCTGTACGGGAGACCAGCCGGTTGATACCAGTGAGACTGCCGGTGGCGCTGCTCCTCCTGCTCCTCCTGCTCCACCTGCTCTATACTCCTACACACCTTGCGATACCCAAAACGCTCCAGTGGAAGAAAACATCTTTGGCATCAATGTGTATAAGAACATCTATCCAGATTTTAAAACCGCGCCTACCTCCTCAGTGACAAAGGGTGGGATCCAGCAGGTAGCTTCAAAGTGCTTTCAATGTGTCGAGTTTGCCAGGCGCTACGTGATCGATATCTCCGGCGGCAAAACTGCACTCCCTGATGTCGATGGGGCGATTGACTATTTCCCGGCACCAGGACAATCCCCCTTAGATCGCGCCCAATTCGATCTCTTTTGGGGTGAAGAAGCCGGCAGAGTTGCCCAAGTGGGAGACATCATCGTCTTTGACAGAAACGTCGGAGGAGGCTGGGGTCACATCGCCGTTGTTCGTGGCCGCGAAGGACAGAGCGTGCAATTTATCGGGCAGAACCAACTCGGTAACCCACATTACCAAACCAAACCTCAAGGTAACAGTGCCTACACTTGGGCCAATGCTGCTATTCTTGGAATTGCCAGACTAAAAGATAATTTTTGGGCTCCCCAATTCCTTGCTGAGCGAAATGAAAAGCTGGGGATTTCTGCAGACGCAGAGCCGATCGTCGACAATAACGCGGATCCCAATGCCGACGATCTCGACAACGTGGGAGGCAATCTTGATCCTGTCAGTCCGCCAACAGACACAAATCCGCCGCCCGCGACCTGTCCCAATACTGCAGATTACTTAAATCTGGAAATCCCCAGCTGTCCGAATATGGATGCCCAGGTGGTCGCAAAATTCTCTGGATTGGAGATTCAGCTAAAATTTCTCATGGCCAGTGCCTGCTTTAAGCGCGCCGCCGACGGATCTTTTCCGGAGCAAGCTGAAGGGGACAACCCAGGGGAATGCGGTTGTTTAGGGTGGGTCATGCAAAGGTATCTTGCAAAATGTTTTTCTGAAACAAGAAGCTGGGGGCATCCAAACTTTTCCTGCGTTGCCTTCGAACCCAGTTCGACACAATGCGCTCTGATCCAATAATCAAAGATTTTCTTCGCCTTGACTGTAAAGCTTGGCTACAATCAATTTTCTACCAGCCACCAGGTGCCTAAGGATTTCGCATCGATATGAAGCCATTTCTTGAATCCATAAAATCGCAACACCCTGAATCATCTCGCGGTGTCCAGGTGCTATTACAGGAACTTCAGAAGCAGACCAGCATCCTATTCGCGCTCCTTAGTCGTCCAGGCGAACCTCAGGAGTTTGACCCTTGGACTCTGCTCCTGCTTTACGATGATGTCCCAAAGCTAAAAATCGCCTGGGCCCAAAAAAACTCGCTGGCAAAAGCCGCCAGCCCTTTTCTGCACTGCTACCAAGAGGATTTTCCTGCCTACACTTCTCAGCTTTTTCTTCCGCCGTGGTTGCACCTGCGTTGCCTCTGGACCACCAAAGATGCTGATCCCTTATTGGTCCTCCCCGCAAATCTTAGGCAGGGACAATTGCTGTGGTCAACTGTTCCGGCCCAATCCCCCTGGCTCGAATCCTGGCAAAAAGAAATCGCCGCACGTCAAAGTCAGACCCAGGTCCTCAGTGTTGCGGCCATCGATGAACTCGATAGCCGAATGTTCGCGGGCATTATGAGTATTATTCTGCATACTTTTGCCGGACGCTATCATGAGGCCGCTGACCAGTTCAGCCGCTTGCGTAACGACTTGGGACAGATGCATGACTGGAGCGAAAGGGAAACAGCGACGGAGGCACAGCTGGATAAGTTGCTGCAAGATACTTATCCGCCACCCTTGCACAAGAAAATCAAGTCGAGCCTGCAAGTTATCCTGCGTCACTACTTGCCATTACGGAACCAGCTCGGCAAAAAATTAGAGATACCGTGGCGGGTCGATTCCCAAGCAAGAGCTCGGGTGGAACTGATGATAGACAATCTGTAGATTTATTCCAGGTGAAGAGGCCCCTCTCGGGGCCAATCTTACCAGCTCGTTTAGCCGCGCTGTTTCATAGGAACGTAAGAGGCTATCTTCTCGCCTTGATAAATCTGCCTTGGTCTAGCGATGCGCCCATCCCCTTCCATATGCATCTCGCACCAATGAGCTATCCACCCAGGCATGCGGCCCAAAGCAAACATCACCGTGAACATGTCATCTGGAATACCCATCGCTCGGTACATCATCCCCGAATAGAAATCCACATTGGGATAAAGCTTGCGATCGACGAAGTAAGGATCGGCTAATGCGGCTTCTTCCAAACGCTTGGCGATATCCAGCAAAGGATCCTTTTTATTGGCTTTTGCTAGTAATTTGTCGCAAGCCGCTTTGATCACTTTTGCTCGCGGGTCATAGTTTTTATAGACCCGGTGACCAAAGCCCATCAGTTTAAATTTGCTGGACTTGTCTTTTGCCATCTCCAGAGCTTTCTTTACATCCCCACCGTTCTCTTGAATTTCCGTCAACATATTCATCACGGCTTGATTTGCGCCACCATGCTTGGGTCCCCACAAAGCACAAATGCCAGCTGCCATAGAGGCAAAAAGATTTGCGTCACTAGAACCTACCATCCGGACAGTGGAGGTTGAACAGTTCTGTTCGTGGTCTGCGTGCAAAATCAGCAACAGATTGAGCGCACTTACCATCTCCTCGTCAACTTCGTAAGGTTCTGAAGGCACGGCAAACATCATGTGCAGGAAATTGGCGCAAAAGCTTAGATCATTTTGCGGATAAATAATGGGCTGACCGATAGACTTTTTGTAAGAAAAAGCGGCGATCGTGCGAATTTTAGACAGCAGCCGAGGAATAGCTTCTTGCACTTGATCCGGATCTCTAGGGTCCAAATAATCTGGATAGTAAGCGGACAAAGAACATACCAGAGACGACAGGATCGCCATAGGATGAGCTTCACGAGGGTAACCCCGGAAAAAATGCACCATGTCTTCATGAATCAGAGAATGCCTTGTCAAACGCGTACTAAAAGCCTGTAATTCCGTCTGAGTAGGTAATTTGCCATAGATGAGCAAATAAGAAGTCTCTACAAAGGTCGAATGCTGCGCTAGTTCCTCGACAGGTATGCCTCGGTAGCGCAAAATTCCCGCTTCACCGTCAATAAAGGTTATCGAACTTTCGCAAGAGCCGGAATTACCATACCCGGAATCCAAGGTCACATATCCGGTCTCATCTCTTAATTTTCGGATATCGATAGCTTTTTCACCCATCGTACCAACGATCAACGGCAACTCAACAATACGATCCCCAACACTCAGTTTCGCCACTTCTTTCATGAACAAGTCACTCCTTCTTTCGCCAGACAAGCATTCGTGCTGCTTAAACCCACATCCACGGACTATCACATTCAAACTCTGTCCCCCGCCGGATGAGTGATGCTGACGTTTTTGCTTTCTATCGATCTTGAACGTGATTACGATACCGGGCCGTATGCAGGAGCCCAGATATTATAAACCCATTGAATTAGGGACCGCAAGTTGACAAAAAAGAAGATGTTTCTCATCGATGCGATGGCTATGGCTTTTCGGAACTTTCATGCCTTTGGTGCCCGTCCATTGACCACGCCCGATGGCACTCCCATTAGCGCCGTCTTTGGTTCAGCGGTGTATCTGTTAAAGCTTATGGCAGAAGAAAAACCAGACTTTTTGGCTGTTATCACAGACACGAAAGAAAAGACCTTCCGTCACGAAATGTATCCCCAATATAAGGCCAACCGCACGGAGATGCCCGAAGATCTCGTTAAGCAGCTGCCGCTTTTTCGCCAGCTTTTTGAATGCTTTGACATACCCTATTTATTTTATAAAGGTTATGAGGCAGACGACATTATTGGCACCTTTGCCAGGCGCTATGCAAGCGATGATTGCGAAGTCTATATCGTGTCTGGCGATAAAGACTTTATGCAGTTGGTGAATGATAACGTCAAATTATACACACCAAGAAAAGGGGGGGAGTCAGAGATCATCGATCGAGAGGGGGTTCTCAACAAATTTGGCGTTGCGCCAGAACAGGTTGTGGATGCTTTGGCTTTGATAGGGGACAGCGCCGACAATGTGCCGGGGGTTCTGGGTATCGGTGAAAAAGGAGCTGCAAAACTAATCCAAAAATTTGGCAGCCTCGCCGGGATCTATCAACATATAGAGGAGTTGCCGCCAAATAAACAACGAGAGGCGCTTGCCACCCAGCGAGATCAGGCCTACCTGGCGCAAAAGCTATTGAGAATCCATACTGATGTCCCGCTAGAAATCAGCATCGAAGCCCTGAAATTTGATCTCGCTCAATCTTTGCGCGGTGAGGCTCTCGACCCCTATTTTGAGCGCTTGGCTTTTCGTCGCCTCCAAGCTCAATTGGAAGAACTCAGAAACAAGAATCCTACAAGCAGCTATCCTAACAGCGAGCTGGCCATCACAAGCAGCAGCAGAGGTGATACCCATTACCGCTTAATTCAGACGAAGGGAGATTTAGCGGCCTTAGTGCAAAGTCTGGCTATAGAAAGAATCCTGGCCTTTGATACGGAGACCACGGGACTAGACGGAGTCAGTGATATACCCATCGGCATAAGTCTGTCATGGGCCCAGGGTCAAGCCGCCTATATCCCCATCGAAAGCCACGATTGCCCAATGACTCTTGCGGAAATCAAGCTGCTGTTGCAACCACTTCTGCAATCCCCGACGCTGCTAAAAGTTGCTCACAATGCAAAATTTGATCTCAAAATGCTGTGGAACCTTGGCTTTACGGTCCAAGGCCCCATCGCCGATACCTTTCTGATGGCTTACCTCCTAAACCCGATCGAGAAAGGGCACGGGTTGGATGAATTGAGCCTCCGACATCTAGGGATAAAGAAAATCCCCACCGCCCATCTTATTGGAAAAGATGGCAAGGCCAGTATGCGCGATGTGGGGTTAGAATTATTGACCGATTATGCCTGCGAGGATGCCGACTGCACTCTGCGCCTTTTTCATTATCTTCAACCCATTCTCAAAGCCCAGGAAATCTGGCAAGTGGCGGAACAAATCGAGTTCCCCTTAATTCCTGTGCTCGCTCAAATGGAACAGACAGGATGTTACATTAATGCTAGTTATCTACGAAATCTCGCCCTTGCCATTAATGAAGACTTAAAGAAACTTGAAAAAACGATTTGGGAATTGGCCGGAGAGCCCTTCAATATCCACTCGACGAAACAGCTACAGCACATCCTCTTTGAGAAGCTCAAAATCCACGATCAACTGAAAGTTAAGGCCATCAAAAAAACCAAAAGTGGCTACTCCACCGATGTTTCCGTTTTAGAAAAACTGGCAGAACACCCCTTACCCGAGCAAATTTTACAGTACCGCGGTCTAGCCAAACTAAAAAATACCTACGTCGATGTCTTACCCGAACTTATCAATGCCAAAACCGGTCGGGTGCATACCACCTTCAATCAAGCAGGCACAGCCACGGGTCGCCTGTCCTCCTCAGATCCCAATCTACAGAACATTCCCATTCGCTCCGCAGTTGGCAAGATGATCCGCGAGGCTTTTCACGCCCAATTCAATCAGGACCATATTTTGAGCGCCGACTATTCCCAGATAGAGCTGCGCCTTTTGGCCCATATGTCTCAGGATCCCTACCTCATTGAAGCTTTCCAGAATGGGGCGGACATTCATCGTGCCACGGCAGCGAGAATTTTCGCGGTCCCGGAACAGGAAGTGGATGGGGAAATGAGATCCCGGGCGAAAGCGATCAACTTCGGCATCATTTACGGCATGGGCCCAGCCAGATTGGCTAGAGAGATTAAAGTGCCCTTTGCCGAGGCGCGGGCCTTTATCGAACGCTATTTTGCCACCTACCCTAACATTCAGACTTTTGCCGAGGAGCGCAAAGCCTTTGCGAAGTCCCATCATTTTAGTCAGACCATCACGGGAAGGCGACGCCCCATTCCCGAGTTTGAGTCAGACAATCCGGGTCTCATTGCGAACGCTGAGAACATCGCCGTGAACTCTCCCATTCAGGGAAGTGCCGCCGACCTTATCAAAATGGCCATGATTAAGATCCACAAGCAGCTCCAAAGCCAGCCTCTGCGGGCCAAAATGCTCCTACAAGTCCACGATGAACTTGTGTTTGAATGCCACACTGATGACTTGGATCAACTAAAAGACCTGGTGCGGAAATCTATGGCGGAGGCTATGTCCCTCAGCGTACCATTGAGAGTCGATATCGGCACTGGCAAGAATTGGTTGGAAGCACATTCCTAGATTGTTAGATCTAGGGTTAGCGGGATTCATGTTTCGTGCCTGCGGAAGTTTCTACATTGGAGCATTTTTAACATGAATACAAAGGCCAAGGACAAGCCCCACGACGAGGATCCCTCCTTGCCTGAACACAAAGTCATGACCATCTGGGAGCACTTGCACGAATTGCGGGTCCGACTGGTACGCGCCGCGATCGGTATCCTGGTCACCTTTGGCATTACCATTAGCTTTAGTGAACCCATTATTGCCTTTTTAAGCCAGCCTTTGGTAGATGTTTTACCGCCGAATTCTGACGCCCTGCATTTTACCGACCCCCTCGATGTCTTTACGGTCTATATAAAAATCGGAATTTTGGGCGGCTTGGTGTTGGGCTCACCCATCTGGATCTACCAATTCTGGAAATTCGTGGAACCAGCGCTCTATCCTAAGGAGCGTCGGTTTGTGGCACCCTTTGCCGCGGCCTCCATAATACTATTTCTGATCGGAATATCTTTTTGCTTTTTCTACATCGTTCCATTATCTCTGGAATACCTCATCACCTTAGGTGGACCCCAAATCAAGCCACTGATTGCCGTTGGCTCCTATTTTTCACTGCTGATTCTGATGGTTTTTGGTTTTGGCCTTGTCTTCGAAGCACCGTTAGTGCTGGTTCTGCTCGCTCTTCTTGACTTGATTCAGGTGGAGACCTTGACAAAAAACCGACGTATCGTGATCGTCTTGATTTTTGTCATTGCCGCGGTCGCAACGCCTCCAGACCCGCTTTCCCAAACAGCCCTGGCGATCCCCATGTACATCATGTTTGAAATCGCCATCCTAGTCATAAAGCTCCTAAAACGAAAACAAGTCGAAGCTGCATCAGCATGAGTTTGAGAAATCCATTCGCGATAGTCGTGAATATTCTTCTGTTTGGCATCTTGGGGCACGCACGAGCAGAAGTGGCCCTTACTCCTCCCCCCTCAACCGCCCAGGAAGAAACAAAAACTAGCGATTCGCAA
>JBIKVD010000204.1:0-7937 GCA_044357055.1 Oligoflexales bacterium
TCGCAAGAAAACACCTTTGTCGTTGGGATCACTGGTCTGCGCCATGCCCTCACCACGGGCGACGGCAACGATTTAGCAGGAGCAAGTGCGGCCGTTTCCATGGGCTTCGGGCAAATTCATAATTTGTGGTACCACCGCTATTCGGCTGACCTCTACCTGGGCCCCTATGATCCCATTCGTAGTGGCGAACTTAACGGCTCCTTTGAGGGTACGGGCCTCACCTATTTTGCTGGCTATAGCGCCCAATCCATGGATTTGCGAAGTGTGGATGGAGGTTACGGCTTTGGCTTTGGTTTCAGCTACACAGATCTTGTCGGACGCGCCGTCGGGCGAAACCGCTATATTGATCAATCCGCTGCGACCGGAAGAACAACTTTCATTCAAGACTACACGGTGCGCATCACCAATCTCACTTTTTCGCCCGCCATTTTCTTCTCGTGGTTTCGTGAGGCCCGAGCCCCGGGGAACCGCCCGGAACAATTGATCACAAGAATAGAAGGATTTGAACTGACTATGGGCGTCCATCTACCTGTATTCTCTCGCTATAAGGCGCGCTACCGCCTGATAGATGCTGCCGAAAATACCCAACAATATCAGACCGACTCTGGGCCCATCAAAGGCCATACCCTGTTCGTCAATATCACAACGTTCCTTGGAATTTAGGGAAAAACACCCTTTTGTAAGAGGGTCTTTTTGTGGGAGAGATCAAGCGCCACGATTTTATGACCTGCGCCAGATCACATTTGTCCCAAAAAAATTGCAGAGTTCGGCACCTTAGGGCGGTAATGGTCCTCTATTTTGCTCAAATTCTCATGGCCTAGCTACGCCAGAAAATATATATTCCCCAGGATATCTATACGAAAGAGCAGAGTCGCCATATTCTGGGGGAATGAACCGATGCTTCATAAAGCCTTTGTAATCCTGATAGGCCTCGCTTTCTCCTGCGGTTCCCCTAGTAAGAAAACTAGCCCTCAACAGGAAGTGATTCGTTTAAATCCGTCGGAATTACCTGAAGCTCAAAAAAATTATCAGTTCACCGATGCGGAATGCAGCACTGGGTCGCATACCTTTTACGGCTCAGATCCACAGGTCTGGCGCAAGGAATATTGCCTAGCTCTACTGGACGAGACTCGCAATCGCAACTGCGCCCGCAGTCAAAGGCACCAGCAATTCCTAGAAGATTGCAAAGACTTGATGCCGGAACTTAGCCTTACCGTCGATGAAGAAGGTTTTGTAACCAGTTTGGCAACTTTTGGCGGCTTTAAAAATAAACTCGCTGCAGAGTTGCTCCTCGTTAATCTCTGGGCCGATAGCCAAAAAATCTACACAGACGAAATTCTCGACACGGAGCATATCCGTGAGGCAAACGCGGTCGCAGAAAAAGTGACAGGTTGTGGGCTGCACTTCTACGGCCCAGCTTGCAAAGAGTACCGCCATTACCGTCATTTGGCGTCCGGAATCCTTCTGCAGGATGGCAACTATTTCTACTACCACCTCTCAAAGTACGCGGAGCATACTCAGCAATTCTTGTGGATCTTTCCCCTATCCATCGTCGAGGCTGCTCCTGTGGCCAGCAAAGTGATGGTCTATTTTCTGGACTCAAAATATCAAACCTTTGAATGGGACGCGCGTTTCACAGAGCGCGCCGACCTACGCAAAATCCTGGAGATCAATTTTTCGCCACTGACCAGAGAACGCGGCATTCAGTTAATGAAATTGCCCGAGGATTTTTTTCAACTGATGCACCTAACATCCTGGCTTGAAGAAAGCATCGTTTTTGACGAGCAGCGAGACGAGATGAATGCGCACATTTGGGACGCACTCAAAGAGCATCAAGCGCTGGCTGAAGCTGAAGGTGATGCGAACCTATTGATCGAGTACCTCAGCACGATAGAGCGTTTGCGACCCGCGGGTGAATTTCTGGCGATGGCTGAGTCTTTTTTAGCACAAGAAAATGAGACCCTTGGCTCTTTAGCAGCGGCCTTTCTGCTAAAGAATGATCTGACACAAATCCAACACCTACCCCAGGCCATGAACACTTTGTTCAGTGATTATCAAGACGCGGTCCTCCTCGGACTCTCGCTCCTAAGCCATGACGAAATTGTGGCCAGCCTTGAGCACAAAAAGCAAGTCGTTCAATTGTTGAACCACCCATCTGAAGTGGTGAAGATCGAGGCCCATAAAACCTTGTTGTATCAAGGCGTCGACGCTGCGCTGCTTAAGGACTTGACCAGCCTCTTCCGCGTCGACAGTGATATTAGCAAAAAATACGCTTTCTTGACGATTGCTGCCAGTGGCTTGCCAGAAGCCATCAAGGTTCTTCTGCAAAACATCGACAGCTTCAAAGATCCTTTAATTAAGGATGAAATGCTCGCCATTTTGGACGCCACGCGCTACGCTCCTGAACATGTTGAAGCCATATCCCAACTGTTCCTCTCTGCTAATGACAACCTTCTGCTATACAAAGCCATGGATTGGTTGGCACAGATTCCAAGCGCCAATGCCTATGGCGCCATTATTCACCAGCTGCAAGCACAAGACTGGGGCATACAAAATCATGCAAGCCAATTGCTTGAGACCCTAACTTTGTTTCAAGAGAATCTAAAAGATTTGCAAGAAATTTTTGTCCTGGCCGACTACGATACCATCGGCAATATTGCCAAACACATGCTAAAATTTGTTGACTTGCCTTCCCAAAAACTCATTGTCGAACGGTTATCTGATGAAGACGAGGACATTCGTCTGGCTATCGCTCAACAGCTAGCCATCGCGCCTGCCTTACATGGGGAATTAGCTAAGAGCTTGGGTGACATGCTTGATCCCGTTTCCACCTCCTACCCGGATGTGAAACTTCTCTTACCTGAAATTCTCGATCGTTTCCCGGGCGAACCTGGAACTTGGCAGCTAGCCCGATTTATTGGCCATATTGACGAAAAAGTCCGCACTAAGATTATCGCCAGTTTGCTTCGACGAATACCCATCGAAGATAAAGCCGCGATGAATGTCTCTGCAGGTTTGATTAGCCAATTTCCTGAATCGCGCGCCGCCGCCGCCAAAATCCTAGGCGAAACGAATTCAGGAGCGTCGATTCAATATCTGATCTACCGTCTCGATACTCCTCACGCGGATATCGTTCCCACTCTGTTAGATTATCTTAGACAGCCAAATCTCGTCATCGTTGCCGCCGCGATCAGCAACATTGACACGATAGTGAGAAAGCCTGGTTTAAGTGCCCTCATTAAAGAAGAACTTATCCACACTTTAAATAGAAGCGACCTACCACTGGCGACGAGAAAACTTATCGAGAGTATGATTTATACCGACCTTCCGTCACAAAAGCTCGCTTTTGACTACCTGGAAAAACGCAGTTTCACGGCGGATATGATTCCATCCTTTGAGATGGTACTGGTAAAGCCCAATCACCCGCAACAGCGCTGGGCTTTCGGCTGGATTCGTTCTTTCGCGAATGATGAAAAAGGCACTCTGGCACTGATCAAGGGGCTTTCGGCGCAAGATACTCAGCTCAGAACCGAAATAATGTTCGAACTGAATGCTCGCGCTCTCAACGATCAAGCTCTGGCATCGTTAAGAACGCAAATCATCAGCTCCATCTATCAAGATGTGATCGAATACTGCATAAATGCCTTGAAAAATGCGCCTTTGGCAAACACCACCCTGGAAATAGTAAAGTCTCTGGAAACCCCGGATCTTGACAACAAGCAAACCTTGATTGCGATTCTCAATGACAAAAACCTCGATGCGACACACGCTAAGGAGCTAGGTTCCCAGATCGCTAAACCAGGGAACTTGCCGATAGCGTCTCAGCTCGTGGACCTTTTGATCTCCATACCTATTCAAGGACGCGAGGCAAATTTGGCTCTTATTCAAAGCCTTGCCCTTGAAGATAACGCACTCCGTGAAACCATCCTGTCGGAGTTAGAAACCCGCGATCTTAGTGAGATATGGTCTGAAACAAAGACGATCTACGAATCTTCAACACCTTACGTGGTAACGGTCACAAAAACCTACGGTGAAGCTCTAAATTCAGCTTACAATAAACTAAGCCTCGAGAGCCAAAAACTGCAAATCATTAGGTTGCTTGCGAAAATCGCCGAAACTTCGACCATAAGATATTTGACCTTCTATTGGAATGCGGACTCTCCGGAAATCCGCCAAGCAGCATACGACATCATTAGAAAATACAAGAGTCTCCTCACCTATACGGATTACGAATCCGTGACACGGATTCGTGCGGCCTTACTTGCAGCAGCCTACGTCGATACGCAAAGACTCGCCTTGGAGATGCTGATTCATCTCGATCAAACCATAGCAACTGCGCCAGGAGCCCTGATAGAAATATCGGCGGCACTCGGACATCCCGATCCAGGGGTCCGACAGCAGATCCATGAGTACCTGCTTAGTAAAAGCACTATGCCAGATGTCTTCCAAGTGAAAGGCAATCTGAAGGCACAACTGCAATCGACTGATCCAACCATTCGGATCATGGCTATCCGTCTCTTAGGGCGCATTGGCACCCCAGATGCCATTCAAGCAATTGGGGATCGCCAGCTTGTCGAACAGGATCCAACCGTACAGGATTGGATTGAAACGGTGCTAGCTGCTGCTATCGTGCCATAGCCCGGCGCGATTTTTGCAATGTACAGGGATTGAACCTAAGCCAAGAGCGGAACCACTCCTCCATGATACAGATGAGGACTCAAGGTCTCATAGCCATGACAGCAGGGGCTGTGGCCATTAGTTTTGCACCCATTTTTGTGAGAGTCATTGACCTACCTCCCACCAGCATTGCCTTTTATCGCTGTGCCCTGGGGGGGCTTATCATTATGCTTCTCAGGCCACTGCTAGGCTCATCGGGATTCCTGGGAAAAATAAGCGATCGACGCAAAGAGGCGAAGTGTCGGGCGACGTCAGAACAAGCCCCGCATGAGATCCAGGGAATCGAGCAACTCTCTAGAGAGCCAGATACTATCCCAGGGACTTTTCCTGAGCGAATCTTCTTTTGGCTTAAGAGCAAGAGTTTACTCGCATGGGTACCTGCCACGTGTTTTGCTATCGACCTCACTTTATGGCATAAGTCCATCATCTGGGTCGGTGCAGGCCTCTCGACGGTTTTGGCTAATACTCAGATTTTTTTTGTCCTGCTGATTGGGGGGCTTTTAAGCCGCCAGTGGCCCGATCGGAGAATCATCCAATACAGCCTTCTGGCCTTCCTAGGCATCTTCTTAATTGGTAGTCGGGCCTGGACCATGCAAGTTTTTGATCATCGCTATTTTTGGGGGACCATTTTAGGGGTGGCCACGGGGGCCTCTTATGCTTGCTATTTACTGAGTTTCCGTGCTCTTCGACCGGGCACTTGGCCCCAGGCCTTCCAAAATCTGGGACTCGTCAGCCTCTACTGCGCACTGCTCCTAGCTCTCATTGCGGCACTCGAAGGAAGTTTGCAATGGCCAAGTGGTTTTGGGCCCTGGTTCAAGCTTTTGGGTCTTGCCGTCGTTTGCCAAGTCTTTGGCTGGCTGCTGATCAGTTGGGGCTCTACCCATATGAGGGCAGGAACAGCCTCTCATATTTTACTGTTGCAACCAATCCTAGCGTCGCTTTGGGGTATTCTTCTCCTAGAGGAAACTTGGCAAGCGATAGCCTACGTGGGGGTAAGCCTCACGCTGCTCGCCATGTTTCTTACAATTAAAGAAGACCAGAAAACTTAAGGTCACCTTGGGCCACCTTCTGGAAATGGAAAGTCGGCTTCACCTACTTCCTTCTTCTAATTTTTAAGGGGAAGGTAAGCTGGAGCAGCAGGACCAAGCGGGATTCCCAGCACGATCCACACGATCAACATGGCCACCCAAGCCAATCCAAAGAAAATCGAGTAAGGCAACATAGTTGAAATCAAGGTCCCTATACCGGCGCGTTTATCATATTTGAGCGCAAAGGTGATGATTATGGGAAAATAGGGCAGAAGGGGGGAGACAATATTACTCACAGAATCGCCGATACGATAGGCAGCTTGCGTTAACTCTGGTGTGTAGCCCATCATCATTAACATGGGCACAAAGACAGGGCCCATCACTGCCCACTTTGCCGAGGCTGAGCCAATAAAAATATTGACTACCGAGCACACGCCTATGAAGGCGATGATGAGCGGCAAACCAGAAAATCCAAAACTTTTTAGAAAGCTAGCACCGCCAATGGCCGTCATCAATCCTATATTAGACCAGGAAAAATACGCTACAAACTGTGCCGCCGTGAAGGCCAACACAATATATCCTCCCATGGCACTCATGGTATCGGAACTCATGCGCACCAGGTCCTTATCGGAACGAATACTACGAGTTATCACGCCATAGCAGACGCCGCAGAGCAAGAATCCCATCATGATCAACGGAACAAGGCTGTCGTAGAATAGCTTGAGACCGTGTTCCGCATCGTGAAATAGACTGCCAACGGGAATGGTTAAAGCGGCCACCACTAGAAGATAGACGAGTCCAGCGCCCAAGGCCCAAAACAACCCACTTTTTTCCTGCGCCTCCAATCCAACGCTCGTATGCGACAAAGATTGTAAGTCTTCCGGGGCTTGCCAAGGGCCTAGGCGGGGCTCAACAATTCGCGTGGTCACAAAGGTACCGACTACGGTCAAAAGAAAAACAGAGGCTACCATAAAGTAGTAGTTCGCCGTGGCCTGCACCACATAACTTGGGTCAACAATCTGCGCGGCACTGGTGGAGATCCCAGAAAGCAGAGGGTCCAAAGAAGTTAAGAGAAGATTCGCGCTAAACCCTCCCGATACCCCTGCAAAGGCTGCTGCCAATCCCGCTATGGGATGACGGCCAAAGCCGGCAAATAAAACCGCCCCCAAAGGAGTCAAGACCACGTAGCCCGCATCTGCAGCCATACTGCTCATGACCCCAGCAAAAACTAAGGTGCTGGTGAGAGCCCATTTAGGTACCATCACAGCAAGCTGTCTGAGCGCCGCGGCAACAAGTCCGCTGCGCTCAGCCACACCAATGCCCATCATCGTTACTAAGACTAGGCCAAGAGGAGGGAAATTGACGAAATTTTTTACCATCTCTGTCATCATGCGACGCAATTGAGATTGCTCTAGCAGATTTTGCGGAGCCACGACGCGACCATCTGAGGGATGCAAAACCTGAACTCCCAGCCAGGATAAAATGGCTGAGGCAAGCACGACCCCCAAAGCCAGAAGAACAAATAAAGTGAGCGGGTCTGGCAGTTTATTGCCCGCAAGTTCAACCTTATCCAAAAACCGGGACACCCAATTTTTTCGCACAGAATCGCTCATACTTGGACCTACATCTGTTTTTAAAATCGCAAAATTCATAACCTTATCAGCCGAAGGGGTCAAGGTATGGTAGAGGCACCGCTGCAAAAAATCCCGGACAGCTAATGCAATTAATCGCATTAATACTTGCGTCTATCCATGGCTCCTGCTAAAGTCGCAGCAGATCGGAGAAGCAGCGAATTCAGCTATTTTTAGACGTTTAAGCATCAGAAAGGGTATAACGACATGCGGCTCACTCGACAAAACATGAAAACGACCTGGCCTGCAATTTTCCTCATTTTGGCCCTAAGCGCCTGCGGAAGCGACGAAGACAAAACCAGTCAAAATGCTCCAAATCTGAGCGGCTTTTCTTACACCACCTTGGCTGGAGCCTCCTTAACCCAAGACGCAGAGGGGATCTCGGGTTCGGGTCGCATTTTATTTTTGGACCCACTTAGTGAATCTATTGAAAGCGGAAGAAATCTCAAATTCACAGCGGTTTTGCCTGATCAAGGTCAGATGACTGTGAGCCTCTATGCCGACACTGAGTTAAGTCAAGGTTTGGACTTTGTGTTTTCGCGAATGGGTGATCTGCTTAAGGGCAGCATTGCCTATGCAGACGAAGCTGTCGATATTAGTG
>JBIKVD010000282.1:0-5775 GCA_044357055.1 Oligoflexales bacterium
CTGCAAATTCCCAAAGACAAAGATCTTTGCCAAGCCTTGAGACATACCCCAATGTTCGAGATTACTACTGGCTAAAGCCGCTCGCACAAAACAACCGTCATCAGGATATAGCCAGGTCGCCCTGCGCGGGAAGCTCGGGTTCTGCAGCGTCCAATCAATAAATCGCTCGTCACGAATGCGGGTAAACGCCTTCATGACATCCGACTTATCATGCCACTCTGGCAGGTCAAGTAGGTCTATTTTGGAATAGGCTTGAGCTGCGGCCGAAGCAGAAACGGCTCGCGTAAAGGTCGGCGCGCTGAGTCTGCGCTCGGATCGAGCCTTCGCCCGTTCAAAAGACTCAAAGGGATGTCGCCACGCACTGACACTATCGACCTGAGCCCGAAGCGTTACAGAGGAAGCCGCAAGCGTCACAAATACTACGATCCATAAAAGTTGCCGCATTTCTTTCTCCTAGAAGGGACGTTATAGCTGAGACAAATCCTCACCTTATACAGATTCTTAAACCGTTTTTGCTGAAACGGAAGAATGATGAGAATAGCATGAGGAGCTGGGAGCGTCATCTTATATATCCCTGAGGATTATAGATCCGCGCGGAGGCCTCGATACCATAAGGTCATCGCTTCTTGCAGTCTTTTTATGCCCGACGCCAGACTCCCGCCCTCATGAGAGAGGTAGCGGTCCTTCTCATAGGCTTGGCTTAGAGGTTCGCCCAGCTGAGAACTCCGCGCATGCATGTGTTCTATGGTAAAAACCTCGACCCCCCATCGTAAACGCGCCAGATATTCCTCCCGAAAACTGTTGACGTCCCTTAAGCGAGAAAAGAGCAAACCTTGACCCCATAAGGATTCACCCGACCTATAGCCAAACTCGGCTTCATTCTCCTCATAGATGCGGTCCATGTCCCAAGGAAACACGCGAAACTTACCGGCTGCCCCATCCCACAACAAAATCATGTTATTTGTGAAACCATCCCAATGATTCAGTAGAACAGAGGCCGCGAGATAGTCACGAAATTCATTTATCACCAGAATCCTACTCAAGCGCTCCTGTCTGTCCGCCGCAGTTAAAGATTCATCCGCAACGATTTCCACCAGGCGCCGCAGTGGTTCCCAGTTTTCCGGTCCAGACTCAATCGAAAAGGCCTCCCCTAAGTTAAGCAAGGTGGTTTTGTCGAAGCGTGCGTTACCATATTTTGCTTTGTAACTCACATCTACCCTAAGTCCACGATGGCTGTAAAACTCGCCGTCAATCGTCTCTGTCAGCCAATAAAGACCAAGAAAATCTTGGTTCAAATAAAGCGACACCGGACTCGCTTTAGGGGTAGAAAAACCAAATTTTTCAAAAACTTCATGAGCCAGTTTGCTGCGAACCGCACTGTGATCCTGGGTTTGTGCCGCGAGCCGCAGGCTCTTGCGGCCCCAAACTTGCGGTTCCTGAAAAGACAGATCAATAGACTTCTTATAATGATCGATGGTCGATTTGCCGGCATAGGAGACTTCGACAGGATCTTCACGTCCATGCCAGTGAATCTTACAAGCAATAGGTCTTTTCGCTGCTACCGAGCTATTGAGTTCTGCTAGGCTACCACTATCGCACCGCAGTTGCACAAGTTCCAAACCATATCCATCCAGTGGCTTGACAGACAGAATCTGACAGGACGAAAGTCCTATCCCAAGGATCACTATAGCTGCGTTCAATGAGGTCAAAAGACCCTCTCTTTTAAAAAAAGTATTTTGCAGCAAGCACCACGTTCGAATCATTGAAGGTAAAACGTCCGTGTTCTAAACGACTATTGTTTGCAATGGCCTCGCATTGAAGCATCAATTGAAAATCCTTGCTGAAAAATTGATTCCAGCCGCTGAGTAAGGAGTAACTTAAATAGCCTGGCTCTTGGAGGTCATACATCAGCGCCGAGGCACTCATCACAAGTTCGCCGGCTAGCCCTTCAGCAAAATTCCATTTTTTAGCCCACAACGATTTCATGGCGCCAAAGTGCACCTTTCTTCCGCTTCCATAAAGGCTTTCAAAGTGACTGTTATAAGGATCCAAACCTAGAAAAGTCTCTGTGTCAAAGGACTGCCCCTCCCCTTGCCAGTCCAAGGAAAGCACATGCAACCAGGCAAACTGTTTGGCGTCATCGGTGCGATCTAGCTGCAACAATAACGACGAGCCCAGATGCCAAGCCGACGAGCCCAACGGAACGCGAACATGTCCTATGATATGGGCATCATTGGATTCCGAATAGCCGAGGCTGAGGGAAAAATCTTGGTCACCCTTTTCCGCTTCTTCTCGAAAAAGACGCAGGCTTAGCTCGCGCCCGACATAAGCAAATTCCTCCAATCGTCGATAAACCAAGGTTCTGCGAATCGTTGGTCGCAAATCTTCATCAATGTGGTATTCGCGGCCCAGCCTCTTCTTCGACAAACCAAAGTCTAAGCGATCCTGCTGGAAGTATCTGCGAACGAAGACTTCCTGCATCCGAATCGCGTTCTCATCAGATTCACCCTCGAGGCGAACATAGGCTCGGTACTGTTGTTTTTTTGCAGATTTTAGCTTCAACTTCAATTCTTGGTAGGTTTCACCGCGATCGGTCAGCGTCGCCTCTCCTCCAACCTCTATCACACCTTCGATTTCCAGCTTTTTCGTTTTGACATCCTGATCCTTGTCATCAACGAAAGAGGCTGAGTCCTGGGCGAGAAGAGGCTCCCCCTGCGCCATGAGTGCTGGGGCGCCGCACAAATAGACGCACACGATGAAAGTTGTCACGGACAATTTTCCAATGATGCGCTGAATATAAAAGTCTCTAACCATCCTTCTATTGTAAAGAGAGAAAAGGCTCTGGCTCTAGCGCTGGCAGGCGAAATTCCAGGAAGTTGGATTTTTTAAAGTTCACAACAAGACTTCCACTAATCGTCGCCTATCCGTAGTCTTAGCTTTTGGCACCGAACTAAAAATATTCTCGGCAGAAACAGCTGGGCGCAAACTTGCCCGCGGAGGCTAGACCTGGCAGGAAAAAGAGATATTGGATCCAAACCAAGCAGACAAATCTCGCAGGAGGATCTCAGACCGGGTAACAATTGGCGTGGGGCTCGGAACATTCTTCTGTTAAGATCAGACCAGTGGTCTATAAGCTATTGGGTGGACAGTGCAAAACCCCATCAATTTAGGAAGAAAAATAGGTGATCTTGGGCGATTTGCCCAAATTGTGCAGATATTTGCTAAATATGGTTTCTGGACCGTCGCCGAACGGATTGGCGCCAAAGAATTTCTCAGCCCCGAACAAATTAAAGCCAGTGAGCAGCTTCAATATTTAGAGCAGGATGATTCTCCAGACATACCGACTGCTGCAGGCGGAGTGAATCCCCGTGATTTAACGGGGCCACAGCGACTCAGGCATGCCCTAGAAGAACTCGGGCCAGCCTTTGTCAAATTGGGACAACTTCTAGCCTGTCGGCAAGACTTAATTCCGGACGCATACAGCATGGAATTGCGGAAGCTGTTGTCCCACGTTCAACCCGTGCCTTTCAAAGACTTAGAAATAGTGCTGCAGCAAGAGCTCGATCTGGCTGCGAGAGCCATGATTCAAAGTATTGAACCGATGCCTTTAGCCGCAGGCTCCATTGCTCAGGTCCACCGAGCGACGCTCAACGACGGCTCACAAGTCGTGCTCAAGATTCAACGGCCGGGGGTTGAAGGACGGATTAAATCAGACCTTTCTTTAATGCGGACGATTGGGGACCTCCTTGATACTTATGTGCCGGAGCTGCGCCCCTTTCGTCTGAAGAGTCTTATCGACGAATTTGCGAACGCTTTGACCTTAGAACTTGATTTCATTCGCGAGGCTGGAAACACGATTCGCGTCCGGGGTCATTTTCAGGCGGAATCTCAGGTTAGCATACCGGATATACACTGGCCTCTTACGCGAAGGCGGGTCCTTTGCCAAAGCTTTTTAGATGGCGTGAACTTTGGACATAGCCGAGCCTTAAACATCAAAGGCTTCGACACCCACGCTCTCTTCGCTGCTGCCTTAGACGCGTTCTTGAAAATGGTTTTCCGAGACGGCCTCTTTCATGGCGACTTGCACCAGGGAAATCTCTTGGCTTTGCCGGGAAACTGTGTCGGAATGTTGGATTTTGGCGTCACCGTTCCCCTACCCCGCCCCATGCGGGAAAATCTTGCTGGACTCTTGCTCGCACTCGTCCAAGCAGATCTCGAAGAACTGTGCCTGCGATACGTTGATATGGTTCGCACCCCTGAGGAGTTCGATTTTCAGCACTTTGAGCACGAAGTGATGACAGCTATCTCGCCCTTTATTGGTTTGTCTACTTTACGGGATATCCATATGGGTCAAGTCCTGTGGAGTTTTGCTCGGATTGCTGCCAAACACAAAATTCCCTTACCTAGGGAGTTTGCTCTTTTCTTAAAAACACTGGTCTCATTCGAAGGGGTTGGGCAACAACTAGTGCCAGATTTTGATCTCGCTCGGGCCCTGCAGGACGCTTCCGCTGGTTTGGTAAAGGAGATTCAAGGTCAAGATGCATTTAAGCGCCAACTCACTCAATTGGGACGCGATGGTTTGAGATTGCTCCAAGCTTCACCCATGCAAATTAGGCATTTGTTGCGTAATTTGAGTGAGGGCCGTTTTAGCCTGAAAGTTGGTAGCCCCGATATCGCCAGATTGGCAAGGGCCCTAGATCGAGCCTCAGCGAGATTAGCCGTGAGTCTCATTGTCGCGTCCCTCATCATTGGTTCGTCAATTTTGGCCTTCGGAAAACTAGGCGGTGAGTTTTTGAATATTTCCATTATTGGTCTGATAGGCTATTGTCTGGCCGCACTGCTTGCCGTATATATCATTTTTTCCATCATTCGCGATAAAAGCTCGTCTTAGCGGGCTCCATTTTCCGCCGCTTAAGGAACTTGAAGACAGTCGATGAAAGTAAAGGTGACTTTAGGATGGCAATGCCTTCGAGCGACAAATTTCCCATGACTCCTTTTGGACACCAGAAATTAGTCCAGGAATACGATCTACTCCTTAAGACCGAACGACCACGAATGGTGGAAACGGTTTCTTGGGCTGCGAGCAATGGCGATCGCTCTGAAAACGCTGATTATCACTACGGCAAGAAACGACTGCGTGAGATCGACAAAAGACTAAACTACCTGGAGAAACGCCTGGAGAAGGCGCAAATCATCCCTATCCCTGAGCAAAATCAGCTAACTCATGTCCTTTTTGGCTCTATTGTCACGATTACTTACGAAGCTGCCACGATCCCACGCAGAGAAGAGTTAGCCGAGATCAAAGAATATCAAATTGTTGGCGAAGATGAGATCTATGAGCCATCCGAAGGGCCCATGGCCATCTCACATAAATCGCCCTTAGCCAAACTCCTTGACGGTAAGGAAATCGGAGCTGAACTCCATTTTCGCAGACCCAAGGGTGATACTTACGTTACCATTACAGCAATTCGAGCCCCGACACCTGAAGAATTGGAACGCATGGGCGCTAAGAGTCAAAACAAGTAGAGAGAAGCTTTATGAACCAGGATCCAGCAGACTTTCGGCAACCGCAGCAAAAGGAATGGTTAAGGATTGACTATCGCGACTTGTCTGCGCAGGCTCTCGAAGGATTGGTCGAGTCTTACGTTCTGCAAGAAGGAACCGATTACGGGCACAGCGAACATCCCCTGGCAGCAAAAGTTGCGGCGGTCAAAAGTCAGATTCAATCGGGAACAGCCCTGATTGCCTTCAACCCATCAGAACAAATCTGTCTGG
>JBIKVD010000283.1:0-5767 GCA_044357055.1 Oligoflexales bacterium
TATAAGCAGTGTCCTTCGTCATCAGAGGCCCGCATCTTTCGGCTACCGCTTTTTGATTGACACTACCATCCATATTGATAAATGCGCTGCCAAAACAGAGAGTTGAGCTCAAGAAAGAAAGAGCCAAATAAGAAAAGAAAACTTTCATCGAGAACTCCAATCATGTTGTTAAGATAATCAATCTTCCGCAAATCTTAAGGCTGCTCCTTGGCCTTGACATGGATATGCAGCTCACGTTGCAAGACGAGAGCTGCATTCCGCATTTATGGATTATGGACAAGCAAGCTACTAATGTAGTCATCACAGGTTGAGCTTACTTCCGGCCAAAGCAAATGTTCTGAGCCACGATCAAACGCGACCGGATTGCCATCGCAACCAGCACCGCAAAGCAGCAAATTGCCATCACTTGCTATTTCATAGCCAACCTTCTGAGCTTTGGTCTGCACTTCATAGCGTTGGTTTAGTGCCGCGATCTTTTGCTCGAGCTGGGTGCTCTCCCTTTCACTGGCCAGGGCGCTCAAGCGTTCCTCGCCTAGCCCTTGTTCAACTTTTTGCACGACGTCTTGCCATTTCTTGAGACTAGATTCAAAATCTGCTCGATCTGTGGTCAAGAGATCCAAGTTTGTTGCGAGTTCTTTTGTTTTTTCCTCCAAACTCTTTTTCACGATGTGCAGATCCGCAAGTGACTGCCTATGGCCTTGCAAGTTGTTTTGGACCTCGCTTGCCAGTTTTGCTTGCTGAGCAGCATCCCCTGTTACCTGCTTCAACACGCCCTCTAGGTCGTTAAGGCGATGCCGGTCCGCATCTAAGTCCGCAACGGCTGCCGCTATTTCTTCTTTGAGGGACTGCACTTGCTTTTGTGCTTTAGCCACGGTCGTCGTCAAATCCTTCTTTTTCTCGTTTTTACTGGCCAACACTTTGGTTTGGGCATTAAGCCGATCTTCTAAAGCCAGGTACGGGAAAAGACCTAAAAAGGGTTTCTTCATTTCCTGACTAATGTAGCTAATATCAGCATTCAGTTGCGAAATTTCGTCCGTCAGCAGTTTAAACTGTTGATTCTTTGCCTGCAAATCGGTTTCGCTGCTCTCTAGGCGATTGCGTAAATCATCGACATTCCTCTGCTTGGACGCCACGTTTGTCCGATGGGACTGCACGTCACGCGACAGAGTCAACTTTTGGGCATCAAGTTTCGCCAATATCTCTTGCTGGGTTGTAGCCACGACCGCTTGTTCAGTGACCAGCAGCTGCTGACGCTCTATCTTACCATCCAGCTCAAGCAGCATGCCTTGGGTGACATCTCTTTGGTTTTTGGTTTCCGATAGATCTGCAGTGGTCTTCGCAATGCCAATTTGCGCTGCCTCTCGTTCTGTTTGCGCCTTCTTTCGTTCAACTTCAAGGGACGAGATCTTTTGCGCTGTCATTGAAGATTGGTCCAGGGCTTTGCTAAGTTCCGCTGCTAGTTGGTCCTTCCTTCCCTGAAAAACACTCTGAAGCTGCTCGAGAAATTCAGCATGGGTCATTTGTACGATTTTTTGCTGCTGGGTATCTTTGCATTCATGAAACTCGGGCTCAAATACCAGAATATTCTCCAAGCTCATTTTGTAGTGCGCGAATTTTCCGTAAGTCGCAACCGTCGCACCATCCTCCAACTGCTGCAATCTGGCAAAGTGCTGCAAATCGAATTTGATCCATTCGGTGCCACTGAAGAATGTTCCAAGAAAATCGTTGCGATAGTCTTTGCCGTGGCAAATCATTTGCTCGTTGTATCCAGCATCCTTCCCTTCGCTGTAAGTTTGATCGCCATCCACATCAGACCAGGTCTTAAGCAAGATGCCTGGAGCCTGGCAGGTTTCAGCAAAGTCTAAGCTCTCAATACTAAAGGCAGCGGAGATCCCATTCTTTCCATGGCATATGTGGTTTTCGGCATAGCCAGAATCCGTATTCTCATCAAACTCGCCATTAGCATTATGATCTGTAAAGGTTAGGACCTGATACCCAGGTCCTTGACATGCTGCCACATCAATCGAGGGAATGGTCCTAATGACGCTGGAAAATCCATTCTGTCCGTCTATTCCGTTCTTGCCGTTCTTGCCATTTTTGCCGTCCTTTCCATTCTTTCCGTGGCACACCAAGCGTTCTTCATAATCAGAGTCGGCTGCTTGCTCATATTGTTTGTTTTCATCCCGATCTGTCCAAAGTTGAATTTCTAATCCACCGTTGGGACATTTCTTGCCAGGATTGAGCATTTTCGTGTTCAGAGCCTTCGACAGTCCGTCTTTTCCGTCACAAACAATATTTTCTGTGTAGCTTTCATCGATGGCAGCATCGAAGATTTGATCCGAGTTAAGATCAACAAAGGTGACAATCTTGGTCGCTTGTCCAGGGCATGCGGCGGATTGGGTCAGACGCTCTGTTTTCAAGAGACTGGAGCGTCCATCGAGACCTGGTTTGCCGTCTTTGCCCGAGCACACCGGCAGGGAAATGGACTGTTTCGGCTCAATGGAATTAGCTTCCGGCGCGGCTTTAGCTTCTATCCAAAACCGCACTTCAAAACCACCATTTGGGCACAGAGCCGGCGTTGCTTGGCTTAGCTCAAAGTTCAGCCACAATTCTGGAAATTCGGCCATTTCTGCACGGCCTTGTGTATTCGTTTGGCTTTGCTCAAGGCGCACAGCTGACCCAGAGTCCTTGCATAGAATCGTTTCTTGAAAACCCTGATCTATATCGGGATTATATTGTTTGTCCTGATCTTGATCGATCCAAAAGGAGACTGCTTCCGCACCTTCTTGGCACTTAGGGTCTTCCGCAGCAGCTGTCTTAAAGACTAGTCTTTCAACGATATTCCCGAGGGCGTTGGTGGGAACAGTGGCTAGTACTTGAGTGGACTCTGGGTCTGGAGGCATGGCGGGCTTATCCCCACTGCCGGAACTGCCGCAGGCAGCTAGAGCCAAAGATAACAGTGGGATACCGAGGGCAAGCCTTGGGTTTCCTATCCAAAACACGTTCTTATTGGGCATCATCGAATTCTCCAAATGTTTTACATCCAGTTTTAACATTCGATTCATCAACGATTGCCGGCCCATTGAAAACCATATTTGCCGCTCAAGGCGACAAAGTGTTTGGACCCGCGCCCGAGACTCGAACACTTCCTTACGAAAAATACAGTTGACCTGCGCCTTCCAGACATATAGCTTTCGCTGGATTAAATGGCATGGGGCCTCTGCTTAGTCTCATCAGAAGGAAACATCTTGAAGTCACCCTTAAAATCGCTGTATCGGCGAAGCGCTGACGGGTTGCGGTACTCCATGCTCCTGGTGATGAGCCTGATACTAACCTTAGTAGGGACACCGGAAAGCTCTTTTGCCAGCTCAGAAATTGGACCAGGTTCTGAATTGCTGCTGGTAGAAGGATTTGAGGTTGGCAATGGAGGAGATCCTCTAAGATTTCAATTCATCCGTGCCCTTAAACTTAGCAGACAAATCCTCGGTAGCGCTCTGCGTGAACCCTTGGCGAATCTAGACTTCTCAAAGGCATCCTGGTGGCATTCATACGGCGGCAGGGCCCTTAAAACGCTCCATAAATCCTCTTACACATGGGATTACCAAAATCTGTCCGCCGAAAATTGTCTGAGTTTGACTCAAGGTTTCGTCTGGAACTTTCATCTCAATGCCTGTCGGCAAAAAAACGTCAAACTCTTGATCTTAGTCCAGAATATTCTCAAAACCTTATTTCAAACTCTCGACGCCACGCTTGACGAATCCTTGGCCCAAGAAATGGCAAATGATTATGCCTTGGCTGTATTTGAACGTTTAGAGCCCCCCCAAGGACCCTCTTGGAGCCTTATAGCAGGCCCAGCTGACTTTTCCCCCCGCCAAAATTATGCCTTGGCCTACTCGACAAATCGGGATCAAATTCTTTTCTGGGGTGGACAAACATCTACTTCTTCTGCGCTAAACACAGGATACTTGTTTGATATCCCTTCTCAAGTCTGGACCCCAACAAGCCTGGAAAACGCGCCCCGGCCAAATGCGAACTACACTGCAGTGGCTGCGGATCAGCTTTGGGTTCTCGCTAGCGGACAATTCGCTGATTCTGTCATGGTATACGATGGGGCAAATAGAGAGTGGAGCGAGATCGCCAGTCCCAGTCCCCTTTATGGTAAAACCCTGCAGTCATTTTGGAATGGGCGTGAAGTCATTTTGTGGTTAGCAGAGACAAGCGACGAAGAGGAATCGATCACCTATAGGAATCGGGGCGTTCTTTTTGATCCGAATCAAGTCACCTTTCAGCAAATAAGTTTTGTAGGCCAACCCGATACCCAGGACCCAGAAATTGCTGTAACAAAAGACGGATTGCTAGTATTTGGCGGAAAAATCAGGGAGCCAGGTCAGAAGCAGGAGCAACTCCTCCCACAGTCAGAAATTTATCGAGCTTGGCATTATCAACAGGCAAGTGATCGGTGGCAAGACTTTCCGCTGCCCCAAACTAAGAAGCGCCCCATTGATATGCAAATTGCCGTTCAGGGCGAGGATATCCTATTGCTACTAACTTCTTTAGGTGGCAGTCCTGCAACAGTCTATGTGAACGAAATGTTCCATGGTAATTTAAAGTCGAGATCTTGGCGTTCCGTGCCTTTGCCAAGTGAATTCCGCCACGGTGAAGGCAAGGGGCTCGTCAACTGGCGCGATGAACTCATTGCAATTTGGGGGGGGACGAGGATTCCCAAGGTATGGACTTCGGCGGGAATGAGTTTTGAATCTTCCATCCGTCAGGGATGGTTTTATGATCCGAAAATTGACGAATGGAAGGAGTGGGATACCAATCAGTTGAATGCCTTAGGACAAGTATTTCCCAAGGTATTTGGCACCGAGGAGGAACTTATCAGTATTTCCCACCCTCAGCAGGAATACTTGCCTCTCATTTATGTCTATCGTCCTTAGAAGGATATTAAATGGCGAAGATTCGATGGTTGATCATGCTGGCCCTAGCCATTACAGCGTGCCAGTCCCTTGAGCGCAAACAGGATAGTTCGCGAATAAAGGCTGGCTCCACGACCGACATCGGTCCCCATGATGAGCCATTGCGCGTGACCTTCGTTAAAGGCAAGGGTTTGGCCCGCGAAATGGTCGCGGGATTTCATCCCGACTTGGCAGAGTTGCAACTTCCTAATCGGGATGGTGCCATGGACGATACTGTGGATCTTCGAACCGACGAAGTCTTGGCCTGGTTGCGCAAGAATCACGAGAATTTGCTCAAAGAAGTCAGTCAAAGTCCCTTGCACTATCTAAATACCGAAGCTGTCGTTTGCGCCGCCACTGGATTGCAGTCGCTTTCTCCCATTATTGTCTTTGTCGACGCTTGTCTCAGCAATTCTCGACCCAGCGTGCTGGGCGCCGCCAAGCTTATCATTCATGAAAATGTTCATCATTTCGGCTTTAAGGGTGACGCGGGTGAATGGTTCGCGGATAGCGTTGCCGGGCTCATCGTTGATGCTTGGATAAACGGGGGCGAGATCCCTCCAGTGCCTTTAAGCCAGCATTGGACCCTTCTTACTCTTGAACAGGCCCCTGCGGCCCGGATCGACCCGATCGTCCTTTGGCTTGGAAATAGCGATAAAGACTTAGAGCAGGATGAAGGGCTTTTTGTTTGGGGCGGACGTCTGGACGATTTTTCCCTAGGACCCTTAGAACTGGTCGAACCGCGCAATGATGGCGGTTTCTACCTTGAAAAAATCAAAAAATGGCAGCCAGTGACCAAAGAAAATGTC
>JBIKVD010000043.1:0-17852 GCA_044357055.1 Oligoflexales bacterium
CCCGGCACGAAAATATCGCTACCAACTAGGTCAAGATTATTGGGATTCTCAAAAAAACTGACAATGCCAGAGACTCCACCTGTTTCTTTAAACACATGAGACCCGATGTCATTTTCTTCTCCAGCTTTCACGACCACATCGTCAATCTTGATGCCATAAGCTGCGGCCGTGGTCGTCAAAGCCGTTGCCTCGCTTGAGGTTGCGATGATGCTAATGGTACCAGCGGTAACGCTGTTTAACACGGCTAGCCCTTGTTCATCCGTAACGCCATCGGCTTCCGGATGACCAGCAACGCTGACTTTGGCGCCGGCTACAGTTTCAGGTCCCGCACCTTCTTTGGGCTCAAAAGTGACGATAAGTTTGCCAGCGCTTGCGTAGGCGCTATTTTCGTCATCGGTGGCAGCGGTTTCGTCACTCACTGCAGTGGGAGCTGGTGCTGGCTTCGAGTCGTCGTTTTTACAGGCACCGAATCCTAATAGGGTAAGAAATAAAACTGGCAAGCGCATCCTATTCTCCTCATGTTGGATTGCATGTGTCTCGGGTATGCCAAATCTTTGTAGATAGGAAATGCTTGCTCAGGGGGGGGCTCCTAGTGCCTAGCCCGAGTTGTTCATAGGATTTCATTCGTAACTATGGGTAGTTGCCGGCTGCTATTAAAGAAGTTCTAATAGGTGACGGATAAGCGAAGCGATCTTTACGGGGGTGCGCGAAAATCCTACTGTCTGCGCGAAATAGCCAAAGGAAATGTTTTATGCGAACGCAAGGTCATTTTTTTCTACTGTCGGTGACCATTCTCACGCTGTCCTGTTCTGACTACCAAGCAGACTTGGATCTAAAAAATCAGCAAGGCCCTGAAGCGAAAGAACAGCTCAGTCTGAATTTGCCAGCAGGGAAAACGGTCAAGGTGATGACTTACAATGTTCTTAGCGATCCATTGTGTCGGGATTCACACAAGCAAAACATGCATGCTTTGGCTGATTTTATCAAACAAGAGGCTATTGGAGTTGCAGGACTACAAGAAGTCTTAACATTTTCAGACAGCGACTGTAAAAACTCGCAAGGTAAGAAAATGTCCGTGAATCATGGCCAGAGTCTTCTCGAACGGTTTAATACCCACAAGACTGAAAGCAATTTCCAGATCTCCCTTCGTGAAAAAACCTATGTTTCAGCGTCCCAGGGAAGCCAAAAAAAGCAATTAAAGCGAGTCTTCTTGCACACGGATCCATTGGTCTCTTGGGACGATTTTCCTGTCAGCGATGGGAATAGCCAGGGGGCGGAATCTATTGTGGTCAAAACCGCTCTTGGCGAAATACGCTTTGTAAACCTACACCCGCAACCGGGCAAGCAAGCTTTGGCGCTCGGTAAATCGCTGGAACAGTACATCAACCATCTTAAGAAACTCGATTCTTTGCCTATTGTCATTCTGGGCGATTTCAATTTGCGTTACGACTATGAAAACGCTCTTAGCGTGCTGAAATCCATTGAAAGTCTCGGATTTTACCGTGCCTGTAACCCTGCGAGATTTCCCCTGGGGAATTGCAATGACACAGTCAGAGATGACAAAAGCCTCTACGCTATTGACCACGTCTTTATTGATCAGCGAGCCAATTTTGTCGTTCGAAATGCTTACGTCGCCCAGAATCTTGGCTTTTCGGATCACCTTCCCTTGATTGTTGAACTGGAAGCACCTCCCCAATGGACAAAAGTCTTTAGCGCTGTCAGTCCAGCTGGCGATCGAGCTTTAATTCACGGCGATGAACTGGGCAAATTTAAAGGCCTAGGCTGGACAGTTTGGGGTGAAGGAGGGGTGCGAGATGAGCCGCTGGGCTGTCTCTTTATAAAGCCCGAAGACACAGCGAGACTTCCCCCGCGTCTTGGCAAGGTCGTGCTTTCCAAGGTGCTTATGCGCGGACTCATAAAGACGACTGCGGGCCTTGAGGATAGAATGAGTTTTTTTCGCTTGAACTATCTCTCGAGCGCTGGGGTTTCCGTTGACTATCCCGGAGCTAGCTGGATGTCCCAACTAGGATATACGGTCCAGTCGAATATGAGAAGTTACGGGGAGTTTGTTCAACTAAAGCAGCTGATCCATACGACATCGGCTGATCACGCAGTGGCTTTGGAGCACGACAGGGCTAGATTCTATAAAATCAATTATAGAGACGTCGACCCTCTGGATAAGCGTGCCTTGCCCGCAGATCTTGGCTGGATCATTCGCAAGGGGTCCTTAGGGTGCCAGTGAAAACTGGCTTTATACAGGGGCTTTCTTAGAAGGCGTCGAGGCAGTTTGCATCGGTGACTCCAACTTCTGATTGTAAAGAATCATTAATTTTTGCCAAATTTTGCCAGAGAGTCCCGTGGTTAACGATTCAATTTCGTTGACGGAGTTCAAGACCAGTGCGTCACGAAAATCTTGTGCGTATAAGGCGGCGAGCTTGCCCGCTATGGAGAGCATTTCGCTACAATAGTCGAGGTAGCGGGAAATTTCATAGGCTGACATGGTACGTACAGGTGAGGAGGGGGTGTTTTCACCTCTTGCCAAAAGCGACTCAGGATCTTTTGTCAGTTGATGCATGTCGATCACATGGGAGATCGCGCGTAGCTCGTGAAGATATTTCAGGGCTTGCGCTCTTTTCATTCTCGACTCTAAAGTCATAAGAAAGAAGATTCCTACTCCGACAAAAACCATATCGCTAATAAAAGCCTCAATGGTTTGCACGACGTCGAAGAGATGGAAGACTTCGACTTTAAAGTCAAAAGACAAAATGGCCCCAACCAATCCGAGTACAATCAAGACAACGAGCAATGCTAGAGTTATGCGGATCCAGTACAAGGGTTTCGCTATGAAATCGACCCGTATTTGTGACTGTTTAGAGATCCAAAGCAATTGCTTGGCTACCTTGCTGAGCCCGCTTGAGGGAAAGCGCTCAGCAATGCGCTGAGATAGAATCTCGGTGGTTGAGATGATTTTGTTAGAGTCCAGGGAATGATAGGAAATCTGGGGCGAAGCAAGATGATCTGTTTCATTTTTTGCCATGGCGATTCCTAAGGTTTTCTTGATGCCGCCAGGAAAGATATAAACGGCGATCTAGGAAGGAAATGAAGTGACTGATGAGGGGGAGCTATTTTGTTAATTGGAAAATTCCTTCTCACCCCCGATGGCAGCTCTAATCCAACAGTCGCTATCCACCCTTGATTTCATGTAGACTATATAGGCTTGAGCTCTTGCATGTTCAAACTCATCTCTAAACATGCGCTCTGCCACAAAGACTTCATATTTATCATCGAGCATCTTCGACTGCTTCTGACAGGACTCGTAATTCTTAGTGACATAAGTCAGCGTTTCGAAATAACTATCCGTCGTGTCAGGCAAATCAAGATCGGTAAAGGATGTGCTTTCCAAGTCTTCGAGCAATTTGGCTTTGAGCTTGGCGCTAGTGGCTTTGGCGGGAGCTTCCATGGCTGCTAAACTCCAATGGTAATGAGGGTTCGCAAAGACGCACTCTTGCATAACTTCCTTGATGGCATCAAAATCCGCATCTGCACCACAACTGGCCTTTGATGGTATTTCCTTCGGTGTGCTGCTGCTTCGCTTGTTCTGAACGGCGCAGGAAAGCATGATCATTGTCGTGAAAAGTGCTGCTATCAATCTTTGGCTCATGAATGGATCCCCCTAATGTTACCTAAAGACTTTGGTGTTTGAAGATTTTACCTGAAAATAGCCCGCCTGCCAAAGCAAACTTCAGTTGGGAATCGTTAAGCTTTGGTTCGGAAAATATGACGCAACCTGATCGGACGCCTTAAATATTATGGGTCAAGACATGAGATTCAAGGGTTCCATAGATCATGCAATATTAGCCTAAAAATCTGTGATTTAGATGAGATATAGGATCACGGTTCCAACGTCTCTGGTTCTCCGCATAAGTGTGCGTGGCTTTTGCAGCTCAATCATCCCAATTTTGGTCCGAAAGATCTGTCATCATTGGGAGGAGTCTGCATGCTAGCCCGTCACAACTATTTTTTCTATTTCTTGTCGGGAATCTTGATGGTTTGGAGCTGTGAACCAAAAAAGGCAGCCAATGAGACGACGTCTGCGTCCGCCTCTGAAACGGAAGAGGCTTCTGACGATGAAACCATGACCACGGAGGAAGGTCAGCAACCGGGGACTCTCGCTTTCGAGCCATTGTCCGATGCGGAGTTGATTGGGACCATCGGCAATGCTTTGGTGTCTGCTGCTGAGTCAGAAGATGACGCGGGTGCTTCCTTGAATCCAGGTTTGGCGATCACGACCTTAGCGACGGTCGACACCTGTAAAGCAAGCGGTAGCCCAAACGTGGATGAGAATAGCGCTCTGAGTTCGGCGCAAATTGCTGGATTGTCAGCCTATTGCGACTTATCTAAACATCCGGATGGACCAGATACCACCCTGGGTGGCATCGACCGGATTAAAGGAATCCTCTGTGGTTTAGGAAACGTAGAATACGATGGTACGGCCAGAGAGATCGCCATGAAAGTGACCACGGAATGTTTTTCCCAGACTTTCGTCGACATGGTCAGTGAGCAATTTTGCCAAGACCCTGGAGCATGCCCAAATAACACCGCTGTCATTCAACATATAGTCACGGCGCAAAAAATAACAGGAGCAGCGACTGACGGCAGTGCCTTCGATCGCAGCATCACCCTTACTCCGCCGGCGGGCAAAGAAGGTTTTGCGTACAATATCAAGCTGGTTCAAACAGAAACCCTCCTAGCAGCGGCGGTCTATGAATCGACGTCGAATGCTGAGAATGGTGGCACCTTCGCGGTTAGCTTGAGTACCGGCAGCCCCGCGATGATTCGCTATGAAGGTAGATTTAACAAAATTGAGGATCAGCAGGCAAACGATGGCTGGTTTCGGCATATTCGCGTTTTGGCAAAGGGAACTTTTGATCAGGCGAGTAAGGTCTTTACAGGCTTGGAATCCATGCAATACGTCTTTTGGGATACCTATTTGAACGGTGGTTCCAATTTCAAGAGTGTCGTGGGTTCTCCTTCAGCTGGTTTCAAGGCGATCGGTGTGGGAGGTGGTAGTGCCCCATTTGATATTGCGACCTATGATATCGCTACAGACACCACGCCGGCGAATAAGACCTTGTGCTACGGTACGGGTGAGTGCACTGATAACGCCGGCCTTTCCGTAAAGGCCGCTGAAGATCTTGCCTTTGCCAAATCCATGATCATGGATGATGATTTGTTTGTGGATTATGATACCTGGTTCAACAGCCATGGTCCGCTGCAATTTACTGCGGTGACTTTGGCAGCCGAGCAGGATTAGTCATCCTTGATTGGCCCAAAACCACTTAGTTGGGCAACGGTTCTTTGCTCGATTAGTGAGGGATGTCTCTTTTGATTTCTGTAGAACTTTTTTTTATTATCTCGTCGTCTCACCTTCGACATAGCGAGTCAAGAGATCTTCATCGGCAGCATTTTTGGTGGGAGCAGGTCCAATTTCAGCTTTAATGTCCTGACCGGCAATGGCCAAGGGAAGGGTGAAATCATGCTCTATCCAAAGGGCACGCTCTTGCAGGGAGAGTGAGCATCCATCCCGAGTCACACCAATGTCACCCGAGGTCAGAAAATTCCTATCCTTGGCAGTGTGCTGAGTCACTTTAGGAGCTAACTTGATTCTGTCGCCTGCAGTAATGGTACCCGTGGTATTTGCGGCGACTAGCTCCACACCTCTGCGGAGCACGATTTCCGGCCCCCATTGATTGTTACCCCATTGGTCACGGCGGCCCGTTTTCGACTCCCAGGGAATGCCCGAGAGATAGCCGTCCATGACAAAGTGATAGATATTGCCATCATTTGCTAGGCTATTATTGTCAGCGTAGGAATGCAAGGCATCACTGTAAGTAAAGGGTTCGAACTCAATGGGATCAGGGACCACGAACCATGCCCCTGCCGTACCATTTGCATTCTTGAGCCGCAGCCCTGCTGGTCGATCATAACTGCGGAGGCTCATTTGATAGCGAAAGGAATTGGCTGAACTGTCGGTCATTTGAGCATCGATCAAGTTTCCCCATTCATAGGGTGTTCCAATGGCATTGGCATTAGCGGCTATCTTGACCTCGTTTCCAAGATACTTCAGAACTTTGTTCGCGACATCATAGGTATAGGTATAGGTGTCTGGAGCTACAAGATTAGGCATAAACGGGGTTTGCAGATCGAGGTCGTTCTGGGTAATCGTCGCTTTTGGGCATTGGCTCGAGCAAGTTAGCTCTAAATTAGTTGGCTGCGAAAGAGTGATATCTTGCCACATATTGTCCAGCAGCTTGCCATTAAGCGTAGCGTAAATCATCTCAGTTTTTTCGCCTGTTTCCCAATTGACTGTGCGTACGGTCTCTCCCTCCGAGACCCCTTCTAGCCACATACCCCAGCGGCTGATCCAGCCGTTCATAGGATAGCCCCACTCAGGATGGGTCTTGCCTGTTTCGATCATAAATCCAGTTTGATGGGAAATGCGCTTACCAGCTTCGTCAAAAAGAGCGTATTCGTAGACATTGGCCCAGACTTCATTACGAGTTGAACACAATGGATCCTCGGGACTGTATTGTGCGCTGTTATATGCAACGGTATTAGACGCTGCCATGTTGTATTTGGTGACTACGGAGTCTTCATCAAAGGCTAAGGAATAACTGCCCGAGTTGTTATTGCCGCCATAGTTCATATTGGCATTTGTGCCGGTATAATTCCAAGAGTAGTTCATGGCTGTTAAGGCATCGCCGCCTTTGATATTGTAGCCGATGATTTCTTTGTTCTCATCTAGAAGAGGCTTTACATCTAATTTTGCAATGGCCTGATTGGAAACGGTGCTTGACCAATCCGCGCTCCAAAGATCTTGACTGGTAGTGCTGTCATAGAATTGCAGCATCAAATCATTGGTAAGGGCTTGGCGAAAGACCTTGACGTAGCCATCGCCATTGATGGAATCATTCTCAACGGCCTCTTCAAGGTCATAGGCGGTCCATTTAAAATCAAAGAGACCAAAAGGGTTTTCTGAACTTACCGGCTCGGCAATAGCCAACTGCATGTAATAGGAACGTTTGCGAGGTTCTGAGCCGACGTCGATCATGCCTTGCTGATTGGAGCTCATCTCGCTGAGTTTTGCGGTAAACCAGAATTTCGTTTCTAATGGCTCGTTCGCCTTTTTAGTCACGCGAACCGTAATGTCGGTGGGTAGGCTTACCCCGGCATTGTTATTTTGCGTGTTCGCCATGTTAGAGCTGCTTTTGAAACATTCCTTCAAGGTCACTTTCGCAATGTAGGTGGTATCGACTTCGAACTCGCCGGCGGTTTGGCCTGCCTTGGCAGCTCGTTCCAGTCGATCGATTTCCGCTTCTATATTGTATTTCGTCTTGGCGATCACGCAAAGAAAGCTATTTAAGCTGTCCAGTGGCTTCTGGGCTTGATTCCAGGTGACAATCTCTTCCGAGAAGTCATCGTAGTCAGAGGACGCAAGCGAGAGCCGAAGGTTGCTATTGGGCTTGATTTGAGTTGGGATCATATCTGAAGACAATAGAGCCTGACGCAGGCTGGAGCCCTCATTTGTCTTTGGCGGAACCAAGGATATATTGGTGGAGAGGGCCAGTGAGCCTGCGGTATCCGCTACGCTAGCATCCTCCACGGTTTGAGCCGGGCTGATGATGGTGGTCGTTGTTGTTTGTGTTTTGGTTATGACCTCTCCTGCCTCGGTGACAGTCGTCGTCCTCTCCACGTCAACAGGGACTTCCACGTAGACTATTTTCTCGACCTCTTTGGCCTTACATCCCACAATGACGACGCTCGACCACATGATGAGAGGAAATAGATGGATCTGAGATTTCAGCATGTGAGGTTCCTTGGTTACGAGTTTCTCGACTTTGATGATCCTTACGAACAACCTGAGTGTGGAGGTGTTCGGGATTGGTATGAAAAACTTAACTTCACCTCATTATTTGCTTGGATCTTGCTGGCTTGCAGGGTTCAAATAAACAGCACCCTGGATGGCGGTGTCTGGTTGGCGGTGTCTGGTTGGCGGTGGATACTACAGACCTATCGTAGATCGACGATGTGATGCCAGGAAAATTCAAAAAATGCTGCACTCAACTTTGGTAAATGCCTTCCTAAAAACAGGAGCTTAGGTAGAGCTGGGTTCATCGCGCTTATGAGTCAAACCAAATATGCCGAAGAGGAGGGCGGAATCGAAAGATGGGGCTGGGAGAAAATATGAAACGACAATACTATTTGGTTTTTTTCGTCTTGATCGTCAGCAACTGTATGGGCCGGGCCCAAAAGGGAGTTGATCCGTGCCAGAGTACCTCAGTGAAAATGGTTGGCAATGGAAACGCAGCAGCTGAAACCGCTATGCTGGACATGACGGTGGAGTCCACCGCGAAGTGTGCAAATTTAGTCAAGAATAATATCGATACTTGTGAGGTCTGGTTTGTAAACTCACAGAAGCGTGAAAACGTTCTTATCTCCTGCGCGGATGCTTCTTCGAAAGCTTATGTCTGTGAAGGCAAGTGCGTGGAAAACACCTTTGGATCTCACGATACCTGCGAGGGCGGCCGGAAGAAAGTCGCAGCTACCGACGCGGCGCCAGCTAATGGTAATACCGGTGTCCCCCCGACTGATGGTGCCACACCAGGCGATGGCACTGCTGGCGATGGCACAACGGCGCCAGTCGCGGAGGTCCCAGATACCACTCCAGATGTTGGTGACGATCCAGCTGTGGACGACCCGACTGATACAGCGCCCATCGTGCCTCCTGCAGGGGCGCCGGTTCAGGTCGGAGACATCGTGCCGACAGGTATGGTTGCGGATGAGTTTCCCCAAGAGATTTCTTGTTTGGCTAGTCAGGATTCCTTAGAAGCCGCCTGTCTGAAGAGCATTGACCCGACCTTCACAGGAGACAACATCATCGTGGATTGCCAGCGCAAGAAGGCTATCAATTGTGAAGGCCGGTGTATGGCAGATCCAAATGATGCGACGCTTTCCATCTGCGAAAGAGGCTTGAAGTTAAGAACGACTTCCGTGGGAACGCAAGATCCTTTGGATGATGTTGATGGAGAGGACCCTTTGGATCAAAGTGGGACGACCAATGGCAGCGCTTTTCCTCCCGCAGCAACGGTTCCTCCTGCAGCCGCTCCACGGAGTAGCGGCTGTGACTAAGGTTAGATCTTAGGGGTAGATCTATAGGGGCACAACGAGGCTTATTTGTAGGCCATGCAAAGTCTCAGAAAAGCGTTTCGGTGCACCCGTGCTTTGCTCCGCGCCTAAGTTTGTGGTCAAGGAGAGCCCCCCAGTCTGTCCATAGGACTCAATATAGTAGCTATCGGGACGATTTGAGAGATCAACGTTTCTTCGTACCTGCATATATCCGATCATCATGCTCGTCTTTCCTAAGAAAGCCGCAGACAATCCCAGCAAGGCTCTACGCGAATTCACGCGCTGTCCCTCATAAGAGGCCTCCAGATACTCCTCATCCTGATTCTTTGCGTACTTAACCTGCGAGGAACCATAACCTAAGCCGAGCTGAACAAAGGGGGTCAACTGAAAGAATGTCAAGCTGGGTCCACCCTTGGCCTCAGCATAAGCCATCAGCTCAAACTGGCGGGAATTAAAGGAATACGTGTTGCCGCTATCGTTCTTTTTCGCATAGGAATCTGTGCTGGAAAGCCCCAGGCCAGGGCGAAGTTCGCACCAAGAATTCTGATACTGGAGTTTGAATAAGTCGACGGAGGCCCCAGAACTATTGTAGGTGGCAAATTCTTGAGAACCAAAACTCTTGCCGCTGGTAGGGCTGACGCGCAGTTGCCAGGAGCTGGCAAGCCCGACGTAGGGGGTCAAAAGACAGGTGATCACGAAAGCAAGCCACAGAAAAGCATTCATAGCTCTTGGTCTCCAAGGGATAACCTTATAATTACCATAAATATTTTATATTTAAAAGAATTGTTATGATTATATATTTAGTTTCAATGCATTATAAGTATTCAATAGATTTGGCTCGAAAAAGCTTACCTGATGGACGCATGAGAGACAAGCCACCTCACTGTTTCCGATTTTGCACTAGCATCTGGCACATTTCCGTATAATCTGCGAGAATTACAAGGCCTTATCGAAATCTAAAACGAAAATCGGATTGAAGGAGCCTGGGCGATGTCTGGAATGATACGGCGATCTTTATTGTTGGGCACGTTGGTCCTACTTTCTTTGGTCATGGAAGGCACGCGCGCCCACGCAGATCAGGTGGGAGCGTCAGGGGCCACCGCGGACTCCGCTTCGATGGAGGGGGCTGCAGTGGTAGCTGATGATATTAATCCTGGGGGCGGCAATATTCTCTCTCGTGCCTTAGATGCAGGTGCCGTGGTCTTTTTGGTTTTATTAAGCTTAATAACCGTATCCGTTTTTATCTGGGCAGTCATTATTGGCAAATGGGTTTATTTGCGCCGTTTGGATCAAGCTTCCGATCTGTTTGTGAAAAGCTTTTGGGATAGCCGCTCCTTGAATGACTTAAACGGCCGTTTAGCGGATTATTCCTATAGCCCGGTCCGCGAAGTCTTTCGTTCAGGTTATTCTGAACTTATTAAATCAAATAGCTTAAGAGAGTTGGTTTCATCCCCCACGATGGCTGTGACTGCAGCCTTAGATAATCTCAACAGGTCGCTTGCCAAGGTAAAGCTAAATGAAAAGCGTTCCTTGGAGAAGCATTTATCCTTGCTAGCGATTAGCGCCTCGGCCTGCCCATTCATAGGCTTGTTCGGTACAGTATGGGGAATCATGAATGCTTTTGAAGGAATTGCGCGTACGGGTAATGCCAGCCTAAGTGCGGTGGCACCAGGAATTTCCGAGGCTTTGATCGCAACGGCCTTTGGCCTGGCGGCAGCAATACCCGCGGCCATTTGCTACAATATTTTCATCCGACGCATTCGTAATCAAATGATTACCATCGAGAGTTTTGTCGCTGATTTTATGAATATCGTGGAGCGCTATCTTGTTTCTGACAAATCTAAGCAGTCTGGCAGCGCGGCTCTGGCTGGACAAGTGAGCGACAAAATCTAGGAATGGCAGGAGACTCCATGGCTTTTCATTCGGATTCTAGTGGTGGTGACGAGCATGCCGACCTTGCGGAAATCAATATCGTACCTTTGGTCGATGTCATGCTGGTCTTGTTAATTATTTTTATGGTTGCTGCGCCGCTTTCTATCACAGGGATCAAAATCGATCTACCCACGAGCAAAGCCAAGGGTACCAATTTGGATGAAGACCGGGTGGTATTGACGATCGATAAACAGGGCGGCTTTTTCATGGACCGAACGGCGATTGCCAAGGGTGACCTACAAGGAAAGCTGCGTGCTATTTACGAATTTCGCGAGAAAAAAGACATTTATATTCGCGCTGATCAGAACGTAAAATACAAAAGCGTCGTCGATGCCATGAGCGCCGCTAAGCTGGCCGGTGTCGTCCGTATGTCGATGCTGACTGAGCCTGGAAAGTTATAATGGCGAAGGAACTTGCTGCTGCAGATACAAATGTCAAAAATGTAACAGCTGGAATGTTACAGAATCAAGATCCAACGCCCCAGCGTTTGAAAGTGGGATTGATCATCTCCGCCGCTTTCCATCTTTTGTTTTTCATAGCGAGTTTAACTGGGTTATTTGATCGTAACGACTGGCTGCGAGAGGAATGGGAGTTTGAAGCGGATTTGGTGGCGGATTTATCGGTGAGTCAGTCCCAAGAGTCAGCCCTTCCCAGAGTAAAAATTGCAGAAGAAGCTGCGGTTCCTAAACAAATTCTGCCCCAGCTGCCCGAGCGCTACAAAGTGGAAGAAAAAACGATCGAACCAGCGGATGCCATGAAGGAGGAGGTGACTCCCAAAGCTGAACCCAAACTTGAACCTGAGCCTCTGAAAGAACAAGCTCTGCCGGTTCCATCCACACCGCAAGAGGATGTAGCGAAAATAGAGGCCGCCGAACTGTTAAAAAGGAAGGCGCTAGAACAGCTTAGGACAGATAAAAAATTTGCTGATGATTATCAGGCACAGAAGAGTGAAGCCATTGCCAGACTGAAAAACGAGGATATCAAAGATCCTGGCGCCTTGAATGACAGCATGGTTACAGGGATCGCCGTTGATAAATACCGCGGCGCCGTGCATCAGCATATCCAAAAATATTATGAATTACCGGATGCGCAGGCTTATAATTTTAATCCGGACATGCGCAACGCAGCGGCGATAGAGATCGATCAGTCAGGAAATATTGTTGCTGTTGCGATTCACGAGAGTTCTGGGGACGCGGTTTATGACCAGCTGGTGTTAGATATCATTCAGAAATCATCGCCGCTGCCCAAGCCGCCTCTTGGTTTTGAAGGTAAGTTTTTACTTCGCTTCAGCCCCGGTGGGATGAAGTGAATCCTATCATTGAAATATAGCTAGAATGGGTGGATCTATGAAGACTGTTCTCCTCTGTTTATGGCGTAGCGCTTGGATCCTGATCGTGTCCAGCTTCGTGGCTTTCACTTTGGCCGCGAATTCCCAAGCCCAAGTGGTGATTGATTTTGACTCCCCCAATTTTCGCAAACTCTTGATCGCGATTCCAGAGTTCACGGTTTCCCCTGATTCTGCAGGGCAGGCGACGCAAGATGCGCGCGAGTCGGCTGCTTATTTGGGTGAGCTACTCCAGTTTTCCGGTTTGTTTAATGTGATGTCTGCTGAAGCTTATAAGGAAATCCAGCAGAAGTCGGCAGCGACGAATATCGGGTCGGTCGACCCTTTGGCAGGGGTTGACATGGCCCAGTGGAAAGCGCTTGGCGTCGAATGCCTGGTGCTGGGAGAGTTAAAAACCAGCGATAAGGGCCCCGTGTTAGAAATCCGCGCCATCGATATCAATCAGGGAAAGGGACTCATCGGCAAGCGATTTACGGGATCGGACAGCGCTTGGTTGCAACAGAGCCTTCGCGCTTTTGGTGACCAGGTTCTTGAGTCCTATACAGGAAAACCCGGAATCTTTAATTCAAAGCTGGTTTTTATTGGGCAGAAGGCAAAGAAGGATTCCAAGCAAGTCTTCCTGAGTGATTTTGATGGTTCCAATCTTCGCCAATTGACCTTTGATAATGTACCCCACTTGTCGCCGTCCTTTAGCCCCGATGGGCAGTCTGTGATCTACACGTCTTATCGCGATGGAAATCCGGACTTGTATATCTATGACCTGCGGACTTCGAAAGCCAGAAAGCTGGCCTATGACAAAGGGTTGAACAGTGGTGGAGTTTTTGCGCCGAATGGGCAAATCGTTGCCTACGCGGGCTCTGTTGACGGCAATACCGAGATCTACACCATGCCAGTGACTGGCGGACAGCGGAAAATGCTGATATCTGGTAGCGGGCTGGATGTGTCGCCGATGTTTTCGCCAGACGGAAAGCATCTCGCCTTTGTTTCAGGCCGCTTTGAGCGTCCCCACATTTTTGTGGCTCAACTCCTGTGGACTGGCGAGACCTCGGCGAAAGTCATGGGCGAAACGAGAATTACCTATGCTGGGTGGTACAATGCCACTCCGGCTTGGTCCAAAGACAGCAGTCGTTTGGCCTTCGCCGGATACGACAAGGACATCGATCGCTTTGATCTTTTTCTGGTGAATGCGGATGCCTCTAATCTCGAGCGTCTGACGCTCAAAAGCGGTGATAACGAGCATCCCCATTGGTCGCCTAATGGCTATATGATTATGTTTTCTAGCAATCGCGTTGGCTCCTCCAACGTCAAGGATGTTCACAACTTGCATGTCATGAATCGGGATGGTAGCCACCAGCGACCTTTAAAAATCGATTTATACAGTTCTATGACGGGTCACTGGGGTCCTAATCTAGTGAGACCTTGATATTTCTTCGGACTTGAGCTTCTGACTGGAAATAGGTAATTTGGCCTGCGAAAAAAATGAGTAGAGAATAGCGAACATAGGAAGACCGTCATGGTAGAAAAGATTGCATTGGTTACCGGAGCTTCCAGGGGTATAGGCGCAGCCTGTGCCGTGGCGCTGGGCAAGGCTGGTTATAAAGTAGCGGTCCATTATCGCTCGCAGGAAGATCAAGCAAGGCAAGTGAGTGCCGCTATACCGGGGTCGATGCCCATCAAAATGGATCTTTCTCAAGAAGGTGCCTGTGAACAACTCGTCAAGCTCGTCAGAGATGAGATGGGTGGTCTTGATGTTTTGGTCAATAACGCGGGTATGAGCCTTGATGCGCTCTTGCCTTTTGCAAAACCAGAGGATTTTGATCAATTGGTGGCCACGAATCTTCGGCCCGTCTTTCTGTTATCGAAGTACGCTTCCAAACAAATGATTCGTCGCAAATGGGGTCGTATTGTTAATTTGTCGTCTGTGGTTGGCTATACCGGGAATCCGGGCCAAGCTCTCTATTCGATGACGAAGGCGGCAATCACTGGTTTTAGCAAGAGCGCCGCCCTTGATTTGGCAAAGTTTGGCATCACAGTCAATACCGTTGCACCTGGCTTTATTCAAACCGATATGACGAATGCTTTATCACCGGAAGTCCGCGAGCATATCCTGCAAAAAGTACCCATGGGTCGCTTGGGCCAGGCTGAGGAAATTGCCGCTGCGGTCAAATTCTTGGTTTCTGAAGAAGCATCGTATATCACAGGAACGACTTTGCATGTCAACGGTGGCATGTATACCAGTTAGATTCGGCTGAAAGAGTCCAATAGCTGCGTTCCCTTCGTCAAAAATTCGTAAGCGCCTCTATTGCACCAGGTTTCCTTTAGCCGCTGAAATTGTCAGACTCTCTCGAAATCTATTCCAGATGCTGAATGGCGCCTGACTTGACCCAACCAGTGGCGTCAATCAGAGGCATCAAGTTTTTCAAATGTAGCCTATGACCTCCGTCGAACTTTCGTATGGAGGGCTTTGGCACATGCGGGTGTTCTCAAACATGATCGATTGCTTGTGGCACAATTGTTCCTTGGCGCGGTCGAAAGAAAGTTCGTAGTTCGTCTATCCCGCTACTGATCATAGCTGCTGAGCCATAGCTTCCAAAACCAAGCATGGTGTTAGTTTTGTAGACGCTTTCGATTGTGGGTATTCACCGAGGTGTTGGCGTGACAGGGTCGGATCCGCTGCGCTTATAGCCTTCCGCAATGCCTTCGGCCCATTATAAAAAGTAAATCGCCTCAGGTGATTAGAGAATAAGCTGTCGTTTTTTTTACTTATAGAATAGCTTGAAATGATCGCCTGTAAGCTTTTTAAGCTGGCCGTAGGTAATGTCATGCTTAGAGATCTTGAGCAAAGCACATTCCACATATGACAATGTCTTTATTTTAAACCATATGAAACCGATGCGAATTGAATTCGCATCCTCTGGGATTGATCTAATAAAAAACGACATCGTCTTCCGCACCAGCTTTCTCATTAATATCTAAGCCTCCACCACCGATGTAGCATCTATCTGTATGGTAATCGACGCTCTCAACCTATTGACCATTTTGAAAGGCTAGCCCACGACTCTGTTTGATGTCTTCAATATTGTAATTAATAAATTCAGCTAACCGGGCCGGCTGGTTATACATTATGGATTATGTGTAATCCCCGCATCCTTTGTTTTATTCATGTTTGTTCAAATACAGCCGATAAACCGCAAGCAATCTTAGAAAATAAAGGGGTGTCCTATGTGGAGGACTCGAACGTTTTTTATAATGGTAATCTCAGTGCTACTTCTTGGCTGTGATCAAATTGACGAACTCACCAAGGATAAAGACGATAAGGCGAAAAGCTTGGGTTCTGAGTCCTCTGGACCCGTGACGAACTACGCTGAAATTAAGGCATTTTTTGCAGCTAAGGAAGGGTTGGCCCTGGCGGAACTCAGTAGCGAAGACGTCGTAGATTATATGGCATCGGAATCCAGTAGTTTCGAATTCGAAACCCCGGAGGATAGTTCAAACGAACCCCCAAGCCCGATTAATGATTGCTTCAATAACTTCTATCGCGACAATCTAAAAGTTGACGTGTCCGGTAGCGGCATGGTGATCTCCATTAAAGGTACCTTGACCTGTATGTATAGGTATGATTTTACGGGCGCAAAGGTGAAATACGATTCTATCAGTAACTTTGACAGCTGTGGCGCAAAGCAATTGTCGACGGGATGTTCGGAATTAACCTATGCCATGAATTTCTATTCGAAGATCGAATGTGTCGGCGGGCGCCCTGCAGAAATCACAGCGGAAAGCCTTCGTGAAATTGTAAATAATAGGGAATTTTGCGTCGACTCTTCGCTCCTTGGTCTTTACCTATCGACAAAGATTTCTACTGTGAGTCGGTCGAAATTTGGCAAAATTAACAAAGAACTCGAGGGTTGCATGATCGGCACCAGCGACGCGCGCTGCTACGGCGAAACTCTCTTAGAGGATGAGCGGGACTGGTGGAATTTCCAAGGAACGACCGATGGTGAACCTTGTCGTGAGAGAATTTCAGACGGAAAACACGAGACGGAGGGCGGTTGTCACCACCTTTCGATGGAGGTGGACCTCAACGAAAAAGATGATGGCGATGCTCAAGATACGCAGAACACGATATTGTTAGTAGAATATAAATTTCCGGTGGTAAAAGGAGAACTAGGTAAGCAGTGGTATTACGGTGCAAGCGTCGAATCTAATCTTAACGACTGGAAGGGCAATGTTATCCTTCATCCAACAGACGGCCATCAAACCCCGACCTATGAATTTAGCCGTGAAGGTGAAGATGTCGAGGGCGTTGTCGGCGCCAACGATGATACCCAAGAAACAGCGCTACATGCCACGCCGGGCAAGGCGCTAAAACAAAACCGTTTTCTTCGCAAGCTGCTACCTCTTTTATCACGCTAACAAACATTCGTCGGCTAACCAGTAAGTTATGTGTCCTCCTTTATGCACTAAAAACGCTCTATTGGCAGAGCCTGTCAAGAATCTATGCAAAATGTCGATTAGGGGGGAACTCTAGGAGGCTTGAGCACCATGAAGATTCCCTTTCGCTTGAGGCAGGATCAACCCAAAGCATTGGCCATCGCGATTGCTATAGCTGCTTTCTCAACTTGCGGTCTCAATAAGACCGACGACTCATCTGTGTCTCAACTGCAATCAGTGGCCTCGCCAACCGCAACCCCTCCGATTGTGCGCGTCAAGCCCGCAGGTAACACCAAGAAAGATATCTCCATCTCTGGCTGGCGGACGGATAATGGTGCTGAAGCTGTAATATGGGATGGAAGATTACCTGTCGACAGACATCAACAATTTTATCGTGTGGCCCAGGCTGACGGAACCTTCGCTTTTCGCTCAGTCCACAGTGGTAAGTGCTTGTCAGTCAATTGGACGGCAAAAGGTCAAGGAGCGGGGACAAAAATCATCCAATGGGATTGCACCTATCAAAACAACCAAAGATTTCGGGTCCAAGCTGCTGGCAACGGCAGCCTCTTGCGTTCTGTCGTGAGTGATTTGTGCTGGGGCGCTTTGGACAATAACGTTGAAAATGGTGGGATGATTGTGCAGCAAACTTGCAATGGTTCCTCTCTCTATCAGACATTTCTTGTGCAGGACTTGAGCTCATTGCCTTGCAGCGGCAATGCGCCAAATGCTTGTGGAGGGTGCAATGCCTTAGCCTTTAAGCCAGGGCAAGCTTGCGGTTACAAAAATCTTGGTTCCTACCGCTGCGCGGCGGCAGAGCAGGTATCGTGCAATGATCCCACTGTATTTGTCGATGGCAATAGCTCTCGAACTCCTACGGTGACTCCGTCGCCAAAGGTTGGCAAGCGGGTATGGCTGCAAACCTAAGCTCACAATAATTCTAGGAGATATCGAGTTCATC
>JBIKVD010000284.1:0-5687 GCA_044357055.1 Oligoflexales bacterium
TTTGTGGGTGATGGAAGCAGCCCTCCCATCATCGATTGGCGACATGCCCCCATTGCAAGGATCTTCTTCACCTATCGCGAAGGAGAAGAGTACGAGGAAGAGCTGCCTGGCAAAGTCATAAGCGGTATTGTGATGTCACGCAGAGTCATTGGCATCAAGAATAGCAAGTTACAAGAAATCTCAGGATCATTCGGTACCCTTCGCATGATCCAAGAGAAGTGGCAATTCGTGTCAAACCCTTTTCGACTGCAGGGTGGGCAGCAATCGGCGATTCGGGGTGGGCAGCTTACCTTCGGCAGCAATCCAGTCGCGGCCACGGCAACGACGATCAGTGCCTTGCTAGATAAGAACCAATATGAATTGCTAACGGCCGACCCAGACTCAGCTATCTTGATTAGCGGACATGCGGGATCAGGGAAGACGACGGTTGCTATCCACCGTCTTGCCTATTTAATTCATGAAAATCCAAGTCGGTTTAACAAAAAATCGATCTTCGTGGTTATTCCCACCCATGGGCTCGTGGGGCTGTACAAAAATCTCATCGCGAGCATGCGGATCGAAGGGTTTAAAGCCCATCTTTATGAGTCTTGGATTGAAGGTGTGGCCCGTAGAGTGGTTAAAGGATTGCCAAAGCAGGTGGATGAGGATCCGCCACCGGTGGTGACGGATTTCAAGCGCAGTCGCTTTGCCTTGCAGCTTGTAGATAATTTTGTCGCCAACTTGCGTGAGCGCTTTTTGCGCGACCTGAGACAAGGACTGCAGCTATTCCCTGAGGAGCACGCTCGTCTATTCGTAACCCACGTAAGTTTCTTTGACGGGGCCAATGCTATTGTTCAGGCGTGCCGAGGAGGGTCTGGGGATTTAACGGCCGCGGATCGGATTTGGGAAAAATTTCAGGAATCCTTTGCGGATTTTTTTGGCTTCTATGTTGAGATGATGACGGATGGGGATCTGTTGAGTCAGACACTGGCGCCCTCGCCGTGGCGATTGCAGGATCAAAAACGGATTTTGAAATATCACGGGGAGCATATGCTTCCCCAAAAAATAGAAGCCGAATTGCAGGACGATGACGTTCTAACGGCTGACGGCCAGAGGGTCTCCGATTATCTAAAGGAGACCGAATCGGAATCGATCAACCCTGAGGATTTTTCCTTGTGCTTAGTTCTGTGGCAGCAAATTTATGGGCGTAGTGGAACGCTTGCTAATGGTCCGCGTTACGAGCATATCTTTATTGATGAAGTTCAGGAATTCGCTCCTGTGGAACTGCGGGTGTTGTCGCTGATGCATGCCAATGGGCAAGGCTACACCATATCAGGGGATTTCTTTCAAAAGATCTCCGATAGTGGTTTGGAGCAGGGTTGGGGTGACGTCAAAGGGTTTCTCGGCGTCTCGCGTCATCAGTCAGGCTATTTAGAAACCAACTACCGCTCACCGCAGGAAATCGCAGAGCTTGCATGGGATGTCTTGCAAATCCCTGTGGAGCGGAGACCCAAAAGTGTGCGCACGGGGGGGCCTGTGTTCTTCACATCTTACCCTCATTTTTCAGCCGCCATGATCGCCCTCATTGACCAGCTGACTTTAGTCTTGGACCGTGAGCCCCTTGCTTCTATCGCCGTAGTCGCAAGAAAGCGTGACGTGGCGCGTCAGATATTTGAAGCACTAAAAGTCATTCCTGAGGCTAGAGATGCCATTGGAGGGGATTTTAAATTCCGGCCCGGGATCGACGTCACCGTGGTTGAAGAGGTGAAAGGTTTGGAGTTTGATTATGTTATTTTGCCTGATTGTGATGCCTTCCAATACCGAGATGAAAAGCTATCGCGACAAGCCCTGCATATGGCCATGACGAGGGCCATGCATCAGCTCTGGCTCTTATGCGTGGGAACTCCCTCGCCCATTCTTCCTGAAAGGATTACAGCCTCAAATTAGGTTTTTGTTCGAAAGATCTAGGGACTAACGGTTGGGGGTGAATCAATGGTGGCTTGCAGCTACGATGCGCTCTTTCTTCGCCGGAATCTTTAAGACGTATTTCCGTGGGAGCGCCGCGTCACTACGAAGCGCCTGGCGATTAATATCAGGATTGTAAAAGCGCAGGGTGGCCTGATCCATTTTATGCCTTTTTAGTATACTGCTTATCGTTTCCGGAGACTTTAAGCGAATTTCTTCAAAACTCATGAGTTCGGCGGGTTTTATATCATCAAAGACTTGATCGATATTGAGCACGGCGTATAGCATGGCGATATACTCGAAGTAGAAATTCTTTGAAGCAAAGCCGAAGGTCTTATGCTCGTAGTTCTTAATGATGGTTGTGATATCCGTCGTGCCGACGGTACGGATGGCCCGCTGGACGCTGCCAACACCATGATTATAGGCGATGACAGAGAGTGGCCAGGACGAGGTTAGTTTATAATTCAATTTGAAGACTTTGGCAGCTGCCTTCGCGGCTTTGATTGGATCGTTTCTTTCGTCAATAATCTCGTTGATGGTGAGATACTGCTTGCCCGTCTTGGGCATAATTTGAAAGACGCCCGAGGCTCCTACTTTAGATTTTGCCTGCAAATTAAAGGAGGATTCGACAAAGGCAATATAGGCGAGTTCTTCCGGAATACCTTCGCTTCGGAAGATCTGCTTGATATGGGGTAAATAGCGTGCCGCATCCGCGTAGCCTTGCTTGATGTAGTCTTTTTGCCCTCGTTGAGCACGAATGGTTAGAGCGGCTCGCTGATACTTATCTTCATCTTGAATGTGTGCCATACCAGCGTAGATTCTTTGCATGGCAGGGGTTAGATTTTGTGGGTCGATATTCCCTTTCATAGCATGCATTTTCATCAGGAGAGCGCGATACTGCCGCTGGTTTTGCTCAAAAATGGGCTTTATTTTCTTCCATTGATCATTGGAATGCACCTTTTTGGGCTGGTCTAGTTCAAAGATTTCAAAAATCATTTCTGGGTAGGCTGAGCTGTGAACGACAAATTGTGACGAATCCCAATTTGTATAGATCTTACGCCAAAAGTTAAACTTTTGCGGGAATTCAGTCGGGACATGGAATTGTGGCGTGATTTGAAAGCTAGCTAGATCCGCAGCTTGAGCTTTTTGTGAACAATGTAAGTATCCAATAGACATCCCCGCAGGTTTTCTTACTGGTATGCGGATGCATTTATCGTAATCGGGAATGGACTTAGAGATTTCTCTGAAAAGTTCAGCGTCCTCTTCCAATTGCAGAGTGCTTGCAGATAAGCTCCAGGGAAATTGGTTCTGGTAAACCGCAAGACAAATTCCCACGCCAAGAACTAAAGAGGGTGCAATAAACCAGCGAGCAGCTGGCAGTTGGTATCGCACTGATTGCGCACCTAAATTAGCCCATGGATCGGTCGGAGCTTGGTGGCCCAACGGACTTATTTTGTTTTTGCGCTTTGCTAGCTCGTATTCTTGATTCATGGTGTTTGTCCCCTCATCCCTTTAGGAGCCAGCAGAGCTGCAAGCACAGTGCCAGACGTAAGTGACTGAAATTTCGGGCCGAACTAAATGTAGAGTCTGTCGGGCTTTTGGGGGTCCTGTCCAAAGATTAGACGGTACGATGGGAGTCTATCATCCCTTAAGATGTACGCCAGGTCTTTATCCTGAAAGGCCATTATGGGACACGATGGATGTTTGGGAGCGTCAAGCCCATGGCTGAGTTGTGAGTTGCAGGGGATTTAACTAGATTTCTTGAGATCCAGCAGATCCAACTCGCCGTGCTCGTCCAAAGTCGTGAGAAATTCTCCAATGAGCTTATCGATGACTTCGGCACACCTCAAGTCCCTTGATTTGCAATATTCCTGCAACAAGAGAAAGTTCTTCGTATCCAGCGACAAGGTGCGATTGTGCCGACCTCGCTTTTCATCACGCTTAAAGTCAGCCAATTCGCGCACTAGCTTGGACATCTTATCGGAATCTTTCACGCCACACCTCCAAAGTCGGTACATCACTATCGGCTGAGTCAAGGAAGGGTTTAAGTTTATTCCCAGGAGCTCTTTAAAAATCCGCAAGTATGAGCTTAGAAGCCAATGGAAACAGTAGGCCTCCTCTCCAAAGGCTTTTTGCCGACTTAGTTAGGAGGTCTGCCCGGTAGGGGTTGCACTTATGCCTCAAAACGGGGCACCGATAGCGGGAATCACAGTCATGGATCAAAGTTGTGAGGGAGAAGCAGGAGCATGTCTTCCGGGGCAGAGTTTTTAAAGACTTACCAAGCCGATGAAATCTACGCGGTGATCAAATCCGAGAATGCCCAAGCTATTGCCGTTACTTTGAGCTTGCTTGACCCTGAAGCATCGGGGGCCATCTTGCGTAGGTTTCCCCAAGGGACTCAAACAGAGATTCTGCAACGCATGGCTGCGATGCATTCCATCAATGATGTAGCCTTCGAAGATTTGCTTGCCACCCTAGAGTCGCGCTTGCAGGACTATGTGGCCAGGCATCCAGCCGGAAAAGGAACTCGCGGGCAAGGAGGGCGAGTGATCGCCGCGGAAGTCCTGCGCTCATTGGGAGAAGATCATGCGGAAAGAATTTTAGCTAAGCTTGAGACCTTAGATCAGTCCCTAAGCTCTGCCCTTCGAGCAGAGCAGTTTACGATGGAAGATCTCTTCAGGGTTGATAAGGCAGATCTGGCTAGGGTTTTAGCTAGCCAGAAAGACGAGACCATGATCGCTTTGCTGCGTTTGTCGTCCCTTAACATACAATCACTGATTCTTTCCAGTCTATCGCAGTCGCGAAAGCAACGTATTCAAGAAGATGCAGCTGGCAGGAAAATCAAAAGACAGGATGCCGAGCAGCTGAGAAACGAATTCCTTAGCCTGCTGCAGCAGCGAGCTAGGGATGGTCGCCTGAAGATTCTCAACCTCGATGATAAGTGGGTAACCTGACCAGTGCTTCAGCTTTTACCCGCAACCTGACTTATATTTTGGGTCCAAGAAAAAGTTAGGAAATGCACCGGAATTTTCTTTAGAGATCAGCTTGCGCCGGAGTTGCAATCCGTACCGCTTAAACAAATTTTTAAACGATTCAATATTAAGGGAGAGGTCTGTGGACCCATTTTTTGCAACATGTGCCTGAACCTGAGCTTTCAATTGACGGGCCAGGTGATCCTGGACCTGACTCGCCCGAAGAAAGTAAAGAGCAACGTGAGGCGACCTTGCAATCTACTCCTTAAACAGTAAGTCGTTGTTGCACATTTATGCCAAATTTTAGGCAGTTTCAGTTACAGTTGCGGTTACTGTTAGCTGTCAGCAGTTAGCTGGCAGCCGAAGGCAGATTGCTGAAAGCCGGTCAGTTAGCCGGCTCGTTGCAGCGGTCGATACGTGCATGCCGCCAAGTGATCTAGTAGAGTCACGAGTTGCTGGTTTTCTTCGAGATCAGCAAGGACTAACAGAGTCTGACATTCTCGAATTGAGCCCATTGCGATGTGAAAGTAGCGCTTCTGATCTTTGATGCTAGGTTTGCCGCGCCCTTCTGCGAGGTTGAGAGCTATTGAGGATGAAGCCCTGGCTAATTGATCCTTCAGATGGGCTGGAAGTTTGAGCTGGCGGCATGCACGATAAAAGGAAACGGCAAGATTGAGAGTGCAGAATTGGTTCATATTGACGATATGGTTTGACGAAAGCGCATTATCGAACTGGTACAACCAAGAAACGACAGGAAAAAAAGGACGATCG
>JBIKVD010000285.1:0-5681 GCA_044357055.1 Oligoflexales bacterium
CAATTGGGGCAGGAAGTAAAGCTGGGCGAATTCTGGGGCCAAGAACCCATCTTCTTCCAGCCGAGCGCGACGAAATTGGGATAGCAATTGCTCTTGCTCTAGGGGGGGCATAAAGGCCGCGTGATTGAGCAAGGCATAAGCATAGCGGATATTATGACTTAAAGAAGCTGCAATCAAATCCTGGATGGTATGCTGAATCACCCGATCCTCTGAGAGAATCTTGTAATAAAGTGTCTGACAAGGCATGGCGATCAACTGATCTTGCTCAAAATCCGCCAAGGTTTCAAATTCCTCGCTCGAATACGTGCGAATGTAACCCCCGAGCAACGCCAATTGATATTCTTCTTCTAACTCGGAAAATCGCTGGAATAAAAGTTCGGGATCAATTTCATGCAGTAATCGCAGCCAACGACTGGCGCCGAATAAATCCACGGCGCTCCCTTGCCAAGCTGAAAAATCCATCACCGCCGTGAATTGTTCGGGAGACATCGCTTGCAGAATTTCAGGCACGGTCTCGGGACCGTAAAATTGCAGTGAGCGGTAGAGTACAACCCGGGAAATCTCCGGTACGATTTCGGCCAGTTGGTCCTGCTTTGCTAACTCCGGTAGATTCACGATCTCTGCCGTCGCCAGCAATTCTCGCTCTCCATAAGGAGAGTGCCCATTCGCCCGGATACCTGCCTCATAGATCTTAGCAATTCGTACCACTAAATCGTCTTGCATCTGTGACACTCCTAGATCTAAAGTCCCTGGGCACGCTAAGTAACGCCTAAATGGCATGACAGCGCGCTACTATACCATATTGTCCCTGCACGACAAGGCATTCCCGCATTTTGCCCTTCTTTGGGCGCCCAATTCTCCCAATATAACTTGTAGATCCCTTTGCTGCTCGCTATGATGCCGCTTCCAAATTGGAACGGATGAGTCAGGCGTGCAAACAATCGCTATTCAAAATAAACCACAATATTTCGATGAGTTAGCTGAGTTGGAACGGCTGTTTCCCCAACTCATACCCACGGAAACCGCGCTATCTCGATCCGTGGTGGAACATATTTTTGCGGGTGGGGGAAAACGAATCCGTCCCCAGCTATTTCTCCTTATCTGTGACTTAGTTAGCTACAAAGGGCCCCACAGACTGCCGATGGCGGCGGTGTGTGAATTGATCCATGCCGCCAGCCTGCTGCACGACGATGTGGTCGACAATAGCCCGACTCGGCGAGGGCGCGCCTCCAGCCATGTTTTGTGGGGTGATGTCACGGCCATTCTGGTTGGAGATTTAATTTATGCGCGGGCCAGTGAGCTGATGGCAGCAACCGGTAATATGAATATTGTCACTTTGTTTGCGCGAGTGATCCGCCAAATGAGTGAGGCGGAAATCCTTCAATTAGACAACCTCTTCAATCCCGACATGCGGATCGAGGATTACCATCGCATTGTGCAGGGCAAGACCGCCTCCTTGATTAGCGCTGCCTGCGTGTGCCCCGGTCTGCTTGCAGGTTGCACAGAGCAACAAGTCTCTGCCCTCAGAATATTCGGGGGCAATATTGGCACTGTTTTTCAATTGATCGACGACATGCTCGACTACACGGGTGATGAGAAGGCAATGGGCAAGATAGCCAAAGCGGATCTCCTGGAAGGGAAAGTGACTCACCCCATTCATTTGCTGAGAGATCTAGCAAGCCCCCAAGATAAGCCCTTGCTCCTTACGGCCATCAAAGATCCTAACGCCGAACGTTTGGAGCTTGTTCAGGCCATGGTCCAAAAATACCAGGCCACGCAAGAGACCTTAAGATATGCCGAAGAATTGTCCGCCGCTGCCCTAGTCCAGCTTGACTACTTTGATAACAGCGAAGTCAAGGATACACTTAAATCCCTAGTCCAGCTCCTCCTAGCCCGCGCCAACTGAAGACGAGGATCGGGGGAGAAGTTGCATATTTAGATGGGACCTTTGACCACACCATAGGGACAGGAATGGACATCCAGCAGACACTCGTTCATCTTGGCGAGCAAATCGCTAAGGTTGAGAACACTTGGCAACTTTCCAAAGCCGAGGATGGCAGCAGCCACCTTTTCATCCCCTCAAGTTACGATCAGTTCTTCTTTTCGGTCACCTTTTCCGCGGGTTCTCTCTGGGAACAGCCGGATACAGCGGGAATCTCGCACTTGCTGGAACACATGATGTTTCGCGGCAGTGATCGCTATCCTGCCTTCTTGGACTTAGCGGCAGAATTTGAGAAATTCGGTGGCGAGTGGAATGCTGAAACAGGGCAAAGCTACACCTCTTATTGGTACTATGGCACCACCCTCGGACAGGAGCAAATCATCGAGCTGTTCCGGGAGTTTATCCATCACCCGCGCTTGCAGAATCTCGAACAAGAAAAAAAAATAGTCCTGCGGGAAATCGAGGAAGAAATTAACGAGTTTGGTGAGTTCACCGACTTGGATATCCACCTTGCTAGCATCTTTTGGCCACACTCCGCGGCGGCTCTCCCCATCACCGGAACCATTGAAAGTGTGCGTTCCATTAGTTTGGAGCATCTGCAGCAATTTAGGCGTCAACACTATTTGCCAGAGAAGGCCTTTCTCACCATTATTCGGCCCGGGGATTCCCTCCCACTGCAGAGCATGAAAACCTTTTTTAGCGAAAGCAGCGCCAAAATAGGCGGACATTCTAGCGGAAAGCTGATCTCCAAGAGTGGCGCTAGCAAGCCTGCGCTAGACCCCGCGCCTATCAATGCTGTTAATTTCAAGGGTCCCCGCTTAAAAATTGTGGAGAATACCGATGGCCAATGTTCCGTGCAGCTTGGCTATCTCATCCCAAATGCGAGAGAAACAGGCAAGCTTGAGCGCATGCAACTGATCTCCTCGATGATGTCTCATGGGTTCACTTCCTGGCTCTCTTTGCATCTACGCGAAAAGATGGGACTGGTCTATGATGTGGGCACCCATGTGCAAGAGGTTGGTACGGACGCTTACCTGGGCATTACTGCCAATGTGAGTTACGAACTGTTGCCAGAATTTTTTGCCGAACTGCTGCATATTCTTGCTGATCGCAGCAAAACGGGAATTGATCCCCAAGAGTTAGCTGTTGCGAAACTCAAGCTTTGTTCAGATCTCATGCACGCGGTCCACGCTCCTGTCGGCGCCGTGGAACTGGCCTATGAGCTCTACCATCGACCGCCCATCAAGAAAATATCAGGCATTGCCAATTCTGTGCAAAATACGAACGAGAGCTCGACACTGGCCCTGCTACAGGAGCTTTTTGCGCCGGAACGACTTGGAATTGTCATCTTAGGTCAAGCATCCAAAATCAAAATACCGGCCTTGAGAAAAAGCCTACCGTCCTTATCGATTAGTTACTCAATTTCCTCGAGTTAAACGCCCCTGGAGCGCTCATCATGAAATCCCGTCCCTTTGTGATCCTTATTTTGAAGCTGCTCGTTTTATCCAGCTGCGGTAAAGCTGGGCCCTCGGCAAAAAACCCGGTAGCACAAACTCTGGATTTTATTCGTCAGCAAGGTTTCCCCCAGCTACAGGAGCTGCTCCCCACTTTGCCGCCACAAATGGCCTTGATATCAGGGGTAGATACGGACGACAGCGGCTTGCCCGTGATTCCCAATGGACTTTCCGGCGCCAGCTTTGGGTCTTCGGTTTCTGGTCTAAATACGATTCTCAGTGATGCCCAGCAACTCAGTGCCCAGGGATTTTCCGAAACCCGGCGTTTAGAGGCGATGGTCTATAACTTAGCGGGACCCATTTATGATTTGCTTGGTCAAAAAAACATCTTCTCGTTCAATGCCAACGAAGAGGGCGAAGCGGATCAAAGCGACGATCAAAATTCTTTAACCACCCTAGGAGACCGAAGTGTCAGCGATATTTTTGCAGGTTTAGCCAATAACCTAAGCTATGCCGTCAAAATGAATGAAACGGAAAATATGCCCGCCTATCTGCTATTTGGCGTCGATGCCGATTCCGAAAGCATCTTGATCAAGGGCCTTTGGCCTGAAGGCGAGGAATTCATCAGTGGCTTCCAAGCGAAGGTTCGCATTCATTCTCTTGACGACCTGGCCGTTACTTTAACACTAGCCCCTGGACTCATTGGCGGCTTTTTACCAAAATGGAATGCCTCCGGCTGCAAGGACGATCTTTGGCAGGTGTCTTTTGACAGCAACGCTGTGTCTGGCCAAAGTCTGAGCATCCTGAACCAAGAATGCCCTGAAGCACGAAATACAATTTCCCGTTTGGAATTTGCCCGTAGCGATTCCGAAGACTGGACCATGCAAGGAGGCTTTACTCAAACTTATGCCGAACTAAGTGCGGATTCGCTGAGAGGATGGTTGGGCGAAAGACAGGGCTTCGTGGTCCAGGCGGCTGCCTCACCTGATCTTGGAGAGTTAGCTGCGGCCGCCGCGGTACTTGGCGAGGATGATTTTAGCAGGGCTACTCAAGAAACCATCAATCAATTCGGCGTCGGCCAGCTTCTTGCCAATTTTTTCCAGCAAAAGTACCTAAAACCCAAAATTGTCGCCGCAGAGAAAGGCAATATTTTTACACAATATGAAAACCCAGCCTATTGGCTATGCTTAGCCCCCGTCATCGCAAACGCAGTCGAGGGCGAGGTTGAAGAAGCCGCTAACCTTTGTAGGGGGGACAGTGTCGATGTCGAACCCACTCTTGCCGTTATGAGTGAATTGTCCGAAGCGGTGGACAGCTCCAGTTTGGTACCAAGCGATATTAAAACCAGCATCGGCACCTTGGTCAAAATTCTGTCGATCCGAAACTCGTTGTTTGTATCTCAAGAAGGCGAGCTCCATTTTAAGCATGCCCCCAATGAGGCTTTTGCTGCCTTGGATCAAAGTCGGCTTGCCCGTCAACCCCTTGCCCTGAATGATGATTCCTGGCGGGCCGAGGCCGACGACGCGTTACCAAGAATCCAGGCGGACGAGCTTCCCGATTCGCCTTATAAGGCTGCAGCTTCGGGGCTAGCCAAATTCCTGCGTGAGCAATGCGAAATTTTGGGACAGGACACCGCCTCAAAAGCAGGCAAAACGATCGATGCTAGCTCCCTGTGTGAAAAATAGTTCCATCGATAATCCCCTTCCCGTCCTATACGCGTGCTAAAAAAATCCAGGCCGCAGCAAACAATCCAATCACGGCCTCACAAAGGGGAGCCCATGCCGCGAGGAATCGACTCTGACGTTTTGTGAGCTTTAATAGATGATCCACAGCGTGGCCCGCCTCCTGCTCAATCAGTCCTCTCGTCGGCGCTCCCTGAAAATAGGCTTCCTTGATTTTTGTCCATTGGGAATTTCTCGGGAATCCACTTTGGCCCAAAAGCCGCAGGCAATCGGGCATCTCGTCTTTCATAAAACTATGATTTGCCTCCACGGGCAAGCAGTAGAGGGAAACCAGATGCTGTGGCTGAAGCAGCAAACAAAGCTGCCGGTATTGGGGAATAAGCAGCAACATCGCAAAGCTTCCTAAGCACCAGGCCATCATTAAGCCCATCGGCAGCCAAAGTGCAAAATCCAGACTTTGAGGTTCTCCGAATCCTTGCTTGGGGAAGACAAATTGCAACAGCAAAGCTATACCCACAGCAAAAAGCGGGTATGCCAGTAGTTTAAACATTAACAAGAGAGTGGATTCAAAATATACCGTGTATATTCAAAATATACCGTGTA
>JBIKVD010000286.1:0-5674 GCA_044357055.1 Oligoflexales bacterium
TCAGTGAGGGCTTGCTGTAGCATCGCGAGCTGCTGGGAGAAACTCTCATTGGTGGACAAAGAAATAAGCACAGTGAGTAGAGCATGGCCGTCATGCCAATGGATGGTCCGATGCCAGGGAGTCGGTTTTTCTATGAACTTCTCTATGGGTTCTACCTTAGGCAATTCGTAGGTTTTTTCTTTTTGCAACGCGGGACCGACCGCGATGGCTAGTTGCTCGATCTCGTCGGTATCTTGGTGGAGGTTTAGAGCCTTACTAGTCCAGAGATAGTTTTGTAAAGCCCCGGCGGATAGGATGATTTGATCAGCGTCGAATGGGTTATCCGTTTTTTGCATCATTTCAAAAAAGTAGATGAGGTCTGGTTTAGAATTGCGCAAGAGATTGTCAAGATGTCCAAGTCTTTCTCTGCGAAAAATCCAGTCACCTTTCCAAGGATATCCGCCATCTGTTCTTTCACGCTGATTAAAAAGGTTAAGAACCTGCACTTGAATGGCATTGTCGTCATACGAAGAAAGACCTTGGTCGATCAGAGTCTGGCAAGCAAAACTAGGAAAGATCCAAAGAAAGAAGATTAGCTTAGATGCCGAGTGCCAAGCAGTCCTTCTATCGAGGTATCGAAGAAAAAAATCTTTTTGTCGTCTTAACTTATGGAAAGACAAATTCATTCCGTGGTTTCTTCAGCTATCTGAGATAGTGCGGTTTGCACAAGCTTCCTAGCAGGAGATTTCGGTAGGTCTGCCCGATAGATAAGGCAGATTTCATCGGTGTAAGTTAACTTGTTGTTATTACGGGAATTAGCGCGCACAAGAGGATGTTGGCTTGCGACGCGGGCAGGTAGTAATCCATATCCGTAGCCTTTGGCGCTCAGGCTGGCTATAACCTCTAATGATCCACTGTGGATGGCTCGCAGGGGTTTATTGATGGTCTGCCGCAATTGCTTGAGTAAGAACTCGCTTTGAGCAAGACTTGGATCTAGAATGATGACGGCGGCCTTTGGACTGTGTACGAGTTTTTCCAAGGGCGGCAACGATTCATGCCGCCAGAAGCCAAATGAGTCCTGGCAGATTTTTTTAATGACAAGATCCGGGTGGCGCGTGGGATTAACCACAAGACCATAGTCAATCTCGCAGGAAATAATTTGTTCCGTAATGCGCCGCGAAATATCATGCACCAAACTTATTTCAATATCATGCACCAAGAGCTGCTTTAAACTATGGACCACTGTGTATTGAGCTACGGAGGGATGGCAGCCGATGACAAATCGCCCCGTGGGGATTTCCACGGCGTCACTTAAATCCTTTTCTAAGGAATGCCAACGAAGAAGAAGTTCTTTGCTTTTATGAGAAAACAGGCGTCCGCTGTCCGTGAGTCTCACTCCGTTTTTGCTGCGAATTAGCAGTTGAGTGCCTAACTGGGATTCGATCCTTCGGATGGCGGTACTCAAAGCTGGTTGAGTAATCCCGAGCCTTTCAGCAGCTCGTGAGATGTTTTTAGTCATGGCCACTTCAACGAAATAGGCCACATCGCTCATCTGTACGTTCATCATAAAAGGCTGCTCTTCCTTGACTTGGAATTAACATCCAAGATGGCGGGCGATGACAAGTCTTTGGATTTCGCTCGTACCTTCACCGATTCGCAGCAAAGCGGCGTCGCGGTAATGACGTTCGATCGGATACTCTTTCATCAGACCATAGCCCCCGAAAATCTGTTGGCCTTCTCTGGCACAAAACTCGGCTACCTCTGAGCAGTAGAGCTTGGCCATGGCTGCAAGTTTTCCGAAGGGACGATCTGTCTGTTTTGCCCAGCACGCCTTATATAGTAGATTCTCGGCCGCTTCGATCTTCATGCCCATGTCGGCGATCTTGAACGAAATGGCCTGATGCGTTTTGATCGGTTTGCCAAAGGTTTGCCTTTCAGAAGCGTAGCGAAGCACAAGATCTAAGCACCCTTTGGCTAGACCAAGACCCATGGCACCTATAGACAGGCGGCCGTTATCTAGAGTCTCCATCATAATTTTAAAGCCCTGGCCTTTTTGTCCAAGCATGGCGCTGGGTTTGACCCTGACTTTGTCAAAATAGATCTCTCCTGTATCGGAGGCGCGCCACATCATCTTGTTTTTCATGGTGGTGGCTCGGATCCCCGGAGAGTTCTTTTCTACTAGGAAACAACTGAGCTCATTTTTGCCATTTACCTTGCCGGTAATCGCTTGCATCGTGTAGCCAAGCGTCATTTCCGCGCTGCTGTTGGTGATAAAGATCTTGGACCCAGATATAACCCACTCACCGGTCGCTTCATCAAAAGTAGCGGTTGTCTGACTCGCTTGTGCATCACTACCAGCGTTTGGCTCCGTCAGACCAAAGGCCCATAGATGCTCCCCAGTGCACAATCTTGGGATAAAGGTTCGCTGCTGCTCATCGTTGCCATAGTAGTAGAGTGGAGCTACCCCTAAACTATTATGGGCAGCAATGGTTGCCGCCTGAGAACCATCGACTCTCGCAAGTTCTTCCACGGCTACGATATAGGCAAGATAGTTCATTCCTTGTCCGCCAAATTTTTCAGGCACGACGGTGCCAAACAGCCCAATATCGCCCATTTCCTTTGTCAATTCTGGGGAAAAGCGCTCGTTCAAGTCCAATTCGGCTGCAACGGGGGCAATCCTGTCTTTGGCAAAAGCGCGCACGGTGTCCCGAATGGCCGTGATTTCTTCAGATTCAGAAAAATTGTATGACATCACTCAACTCCTTGGATTGTCAAAGGCTTCACTCTTAGACTTACCCTTCGTCAATTTGGCCAGCCCGCCCTTCACGCCCTGACTCACCAGAATATATCCCTAAATAGGATTTGTATCGCCAATCTGCAATTTGTTTTTTCTCCACTGCGGCGCGCACTTCGCAGATTGGCTCATGGGTATGGGAACACTCTCGATACTGGCAATGTGAGAGGTGTGGGCGGAAATCACGAAACCCATAAGCAAGACTTGCAGGCCCTTTTTTACGAATGCCGAATCCTTTTACCCCTGGAGTATCAATAAGATAGGATTTGGGGCCGATACGTAGAAAGCTGGCAAAACTTGTGGTGTGTCGACCTTTGTAAAAAATATCAGGATTATCCTCAACAGCTTGAATGATTTCTGGATCAAAACGATTCACGAGGCTTGATTTGCCAACTCCAGACTGTCCCGCAATGAGGGTGATCTTGTCTTTCGTCAGGGCCCGCAGTTGTTGGAATTGATCTGAATTTTTAAAATCTTCCGCACCCGCGCTGATATTTAAAAAATCGTATCCCAGTTGCTGATAATAGCTAATTCGCTCCATTGCCAAGGCGAATTCGCTGGGGAATTGCTTTGCGAGATCGAACTTATTGAACACCAGCACCGCAGGTATTTCTTGCTCTTCGGCAATCAGTAACATGCGATCAAGAAAACCCCACTTAATGCCGGGGTTCACAATACTTGCCACCAGCATTAATTGATCGAGATTGCTTGCTAGGATGTGATTTCGCTTATCGCGCAATGGATCCGTTCTATAAATCTGATTTTCCCGAATGGCTGCTTGCTGAATGACGCATTGGGGAAGGTCGTCTAGGGTGACCTTCTCACTTTCTGAAACGGGAGAACATAAGACCCGATCGCCAACCGTAACAAAATTCCGTTCTTGCCGCTGGTTGGTCAAATATTTTTTTGCCACAGTAGCCAGCCATACATCTTTGGTATCGATATCGCCGAGGGCCCTTTCTGATGAAACGAAGACGTAACGCTTATGAACTTCCACAACTCGAGCGGCAAAGCTTCCACCCTCGAAGGACCATAAGTCTGGCGACTGAAATAATTCATGGATGATTTCCTTTTTTCCGGACCTTCTTCTAATTTTTTCATAGTTGGGCTCATCCTCCCATTGTCCGCGACCACGGTTATGTCGGCTCATGTTTTCCCCAAATTTTGGACCAAGGTGCGGTCCAAGTAGGCTTCGGTGGAACTTACTTCAGAAAATTTGGCGGGATCGAGCTGAGGGCTCTGTTCCGGTGAATTTATTAAAGCGCGATGTTGCCTTAGGTAACGGATGTATTCAGCAATAAAACTATGTTCGTAGGGTGACAATGTTGTCGCGCCGCTAAGCAGAGCGGTGCGCTCAGAAACCGCCTTCGCATATTCCTGCAGTTGGGCGTCATTTTCAAATCGCTGATGTATAAGCAGATGGTTGGCGATGCTAATTCTATCGGTGAATGGCTTCAATGCTAGTCCAAGTACCCTTAGCAAATCGTAGCGAGGGTGCAAGAGTCCAGGTGTCATGAGCTCGCCATTTTCCCCTTCCATGATTAGGCCCCGACTAACCATTTGTGAAATATGTTGCCCCAAGTTTTCATGAAGATTGTGAGTGGGAATGAAAAAGGCATCCCGAAGGAATTGAACGACACCTAAGGCAGACTGCTCCAATTCCTCTCGGCGAACGGGTTCAGATTTTTGCAGCATAAGCTGGGCAATGCATCCGTAGATACTGAAGATAGAAAGCATGTGGTTGCGGTAATAAGTGTACTTATGAGCATGCTCTTCACCGAGGTGGATGACATTTCCCACGGGGCTAACATGCCTTTGAATATCGGAATACTTGATCGCCCAATCCACAGCCTCGGAGGCATTAACGAAAGGGACCTCAAGGGTCGTTCCCCAAGGGCCATGGTGCAAGAGATTGACGATTTCTTGAATCATCTGCAGCAATTCGTTTTCGCCATAGGCTCTTTGTGGCAGCGCAAGCAGGATGAATGATATTAAGGCAACAGGATTGACGATGGTCAGCCGATTGATGTCTCTAATGACGTCGTCGCCTAGGTGTTCCACCATTTCCTGCAGCCATGCGGGACGTTGGGTGGGGTTGGTGGATTGCGCACGCCAGTCCAGGGCATAGCGATCAAAGTAGCTCTCAATAGGGACTGGAGTACCAAAATTTACATAGACCCCTCCAAGGGACTGACGCAAGATTTTGCGAGCGGCAAGAAGTTGTCCAATGGATTCACGTTTCTTTTTAGCTCCGTAGATTTCTTTGAAATAACTGTCAATTTCCACAACTCGGTCATAGCTAACGCATACCGGCACAATGAGGACGGGCAGGCTATCTTGCCGGAGGTAGCTTTGCACCACCATACTCAGCATACCCAATTTAGGTTTTAACAAGAGTCCAGTGCGACTACGCCCCCCCTCCATAAAAAACTGTATGGGATGATGTTTCGTCATTAGGTAATGGAGATATTCAGCAAACACGGCAGCATAGACCTTATTCCCACCAAACGAACGCCTAAGGAAAAAAGCACCACCACGTCTGAGTAGGGCCCCTAGAGGCCATATATTGAGATTGCTTCCCGCTCCTGTATGGGGTCGATTGATGCCATAGCGGTGAATGACATAAACGGACAGGAGATAGTCCATATGACTGCGATGACAAGGCAGGTAAATCAACTCGTGACCGACAGATGCCTGACGCAATGCGTCGGCACCCCTCACGTGGAATTTGTGATAAATTTGGGCAAATAGTCGCGATAGTACCAGCTCAAAGAATCTAATAACGCCGTAGGAAACCTCTGCAGAGATTTCATGCACATATTTAGCGATTTCTCTTTTTAATTGCTCCTGCTTTAAAGGGTCTCCTTTGGCTTCTTTGGTGATCAAGTCGCGTATAGGAGA
>JBIKVD010000449.1:0-3159 GCA_044357055.1 Oligoflexales bacterium
CACACACACAAAAAAAAAAACTTGGATTTGATGCTTCGACTTATATGGATCCTTTAAATCTCTGTTTTCCAAACCCAATCTGGACACTTAGGATACAAGTGCGTTAGAATTCCTAGGAACTTCAACATAAGTCCTGCAAACAGAATGATTGCCCTCACTCATGGCTACCTGCGCTTAGGCTTCACTTTGTGCAGATCAAACCCTTTGGGCAAGAATGCAGACAAAAAAGGGACCGAAGAATGAAAAATTTGTATGGTGCCGTCGCTTTCGTGCTACTAAGCCTATCGCTTTCTCCTAAAACCCAAGCGGAATCTTCGAAGATCAAGGTCGCAACTTTGCCGGCCGGTAACTACAATGGGGATCAAAACCCACGCCTGATTCAGGAAAAAAATGTCGATCTTGCCTCTCTACCCCGAAAAACCATGGAAGTGTATGACTACCAGTACAGGAAGAAAAATCTTTATCGCGTGCTGCCCCTGCAAACGGTTTTGAAGGCTGCTCAGCCTGGTGCAAAGGAGGACATGGCGCTCTTGGTTTTCGCTAATGGCATGAGAGTTCCCGTCTATTTCTCTGGGCCAAGTTCCCCCATGTTGGATTCCTTGTATCTTGCAGATGGGTGGTGCCAGAAAAAGGGAGTGGCGGCTCAGGGTAAGAAACCTGCTCGCTCTGAGATTACTTGTGCGGGAGACTTTCCGGAAATCAGTAAAGATGATCAATTCGCGATCCTGGCGGATCCTCGCCCGATTCAGTTCCATGGCAATAAAATTGTGTCGACCGATGGTTTGCATCCGGACCTTGGGTCCAAGCAGCTCGAGCATTTTTCTCCTTGGAATCACGCGGACTCTTTGAAACAGATCCTCTTGGTTTCCTCCCACGCTTATTGGCAACAATTTTCGGTTGGGGAGGAGGACGGCTTTGCCGTTTTTAAGCAGCGATGTCAGTTTTGCCACGGTGTGAATTATGTGGGAGCAAGTTTCGGCTGGGATTTTGTGCAACCCTTAAAGCTCGCTGACAAAAGGTCGCCTGAACAACTGCTAAATCATATAAAATACCCTAAAGCCCTACGCACCTCACAAGGGCTTATGATGCCTGTGCAAAAGGATGTCACCCCGGAAGAAATGGCAATGCTTTGGAAATGGATGAAGCTTATAGGATCAAAGCCACTGGAAAAATATCACCCGTAACATATTAAAATAACAAGACTATGTTTATTTCCTTAAGTCTTTGCGCCAATGTCCGAAGGGTCTTGTAAGAAAAATCTCTTACAGCTGGATCGGCGCGCATGTCGTTTACCCGTGTCATAAAACTTTTCGCAATGATGATGATAGGGTACCTGGCTGCCTGCAGCAAAGTCATGCCTAAGGCTAAATTGGACGTCGGAACTGTAACAAAAGGAGAGAACCTGCCGAGTGTCGAAGACTTGGTGGTGGTAGATGTTGATCCAGCTTCGACAGACGGCAATATTGAGATTGAATTTAATGACTATCGGATAGAAGTCCCTGTATCGGCATTTACCAGCAAGTCGCGGATTTCCGTTAAAACTGCGGAATTCGCGGCGTTCCAGAGCATGGGCATGAATCTCGCTCAAGTAGTTCCTGCAGAAGGTATAGAAGTCTCTCTTTTTGATGCGGCGGGCCAACCCGTTAGGCTGCTCAGAGAATCCGCCGTGGTATCACGCCTTCTACCCCCCGGACTGCGCGCCGAAGGGTTAATGGAAGTTGTTTTGGAGGATGGATCTTCGGATACCCAAACACGGGCTCAGGAACATATGAAGATAAGTGATGCCGATCAGTCCCAGGCAAAATACACTTTCTTTACCGATCGCTTGTTTGGAAAATTTATCATCTTTCAGGTGAACAGTGACGATAACAATAGCATCGTTCTAAAAGACGAAATAGATTTGCAGCGCAACTACCTTCAATCGACCCAATCCCTTGGTCTTTTAGTGCAAGAGGGCTTGGCTTCGCGAGTGAATTCGCTCCATTTAATCAACAAAAGCCTTGGCAACATGAAATTGAGTTTAGCGATCCCCGCGGCAGAGGAGTTTCAACTGCGAAATGGGCAGGAGTATGAACTGTGGCTCTATGGCAACAAGGCGACGGACCTTAGATCCTACCTGCAGACAGGTGAGAATCTATTGGGCTTGGAAGTGGAGACGGGTGGCAGAATCTATGCAAAAGATGTCACCTTACAAATTCAAGACTTTGAGCTTTTCTCGATGAGTGTTGCGGACCCGCGGCCCGTCTACTCCGAAGTTAACAAAATCAATTTTCAGGGCTGGGTAAATATGACCAGTCCAGAGCCAATGATGGACAAAGATTCCTTGACGCGTCTGTCCGACTCCTTTGAGTCGACTCTCTATCGCTAGTGTCGCGAAACCTATGCACGATGGCCACTGCAAGATCGCTACAGCGAGTAGCCAATCACGGAGATCTTAGGTTCCTTCACGGCTCCCTTGATGTCATATTTGAAACGCGTCAGCTTATTCAAGGCGCCAATCTCAAATTCCTTTTTTCCGGAGCCCAAATAGCCAATGGCTAGCGCCGGATTCAGACTTCCTAGTGCGATTAAACTTATGGCCCTACCAAGTCTCAACTCAGTCGTGACTCGACTATCAAGCTTCATGTCTTTTAGATCGAGTGAGCCATCCCATTCCACTTTTGTCGCGGCCAATTCAAAATCCAAAGTCTTGAAAATCGCTTTATCTTTGGAATAATGAACCTTTCCTCTCAGTTTCTCGATTTCTAGACTGTCCTTATCAAACTCCAGGAGGTTCAAGGTAAACAGATTCACAATTTTAAGCACTGCTGGGTCAAAATCTTTTAATTGTCCCTTTGCCAGACTACCCTCACTGGCAATTTCAAATTGATTCTTGTCAAAGGGGAACTGGATATTGTTTCCCGCTGCAGTCAACTGGACGCCACCTTTAAATCCCCTGACCAAATCAGTCAATCCCAGGGATTTGAGCCCCAGGCCCGCATCGCGAAAATAGAGCTCAGAAGCTAATTTTAGCTTTGTCGTGCCATCCTTAGACCGAAGCCATTTTCCACGGGTGTTGTAGAGGCTAAAATATCCGCCCTCTAAACTGAAATCCTCAATCTCGATCCCATTTTCGCCCTTGTTAGCCGTGAGCAAAACCACGCGTCCTAAATGGATTTG
>JBIKVD010000487.1:0-2502 GCA_044357055.1 Oligoflexales bacterium
TGACAAGATCAATACCTGGTAGCCAAGTAGGATCTAAGATCCTGCCAGGCGCATTGGTCCCTGCCAGTTCCTCAGCTTTCGCATTGCTAGACCTGTTCTCGGCTGGAGACCCTTTAGGAACTTTCAAATGATCGAGCCTTAACTTCAGCAGATTCTTCTCGCTAAGGTAGTTTATATGGCCAAAGAGATCGGGGAAATCGACAACCAGACCTTCCACACTTCCGGCCACCGAATAAGCCATTCTTTCACCGCTACCAAAATACCCTTTAAACGGTTCGGAGACGCGTTTGGCATCATGATCCAAATTCAATCGGACTCCATTGGGGAGTTGCCCATTTAAGCTCCATTGCTTCGAGTTACCCTTAAATTCTACCGAAGGATTTCTAGCGGCGACAGCAGCTTGACGGATATCAATTTTATCATTGCGGAATTTTGTGATGAATTTCGAAATCTGCGTATTCACTTCCAAGCCATTTCTATTGCTAATCCGCAATTGAAATGGAAAGGCCAATCGCTCAGGATTGTTATCAAGCTGAATGGACTTCGCGAATTGTTTTATCGGTTCTCGAGCGGTTTGAATAAAACCACTGATTTCTGCGGATTCAAAAGGCTTCTTGGAGCTGTAGCGATAATCAAATCGAAGATTTTGGGGGAGATTTTCATAGATAAATCGAGTCGAAGGGGAATGAATCCTAGAATGATTAAAATGCAATTCTGTATTTAAGCTGCTTAACGAAAGGTGATATTTGTTGCTCCATACACGCGAAGCCTTGAGGTGCACCATGCCATCAAATTTTGGTGTGCCAGCAGTATGTGTTTCAACCTTCACCCATCCTTTCGCTTTTCCCTCCATATCAACGACATCGCGGTCGTTAATGGCCACTAGATTTAAGGGAAGGACGCTCAGAGTCTTGCGGAGAGCTCGCACCGAATGATTTAAGGGAATTTTGACTTTGATTTTTGTTTTCCCTGAATAATCGAGGTTTAAATCTACTTTTTGCAAGGACAAATTCGCGAAGTCTAAGTTGTCAATCAGCAATCCCATCGATTCCTTTTGAATCGTGAGCGAGCCGAATACGTTGCTTGCTTCCGGCCAACCTTTCAGGAACCTGACCCGCCCCTCAGAGAGCGCGAGCGAGATTTCGTATTGAATCTTATCTTGGGGTCGATAAGACAAACGAAGGGTCCCGTCATCGACTTTTAATTTCCTTATATTCTCACGCAACCAGTCCGTAGTATCTGCGCCGATGAGGGTGGCAGGCAGCCACTGCAGAAGGCTTTCATCTGCTTTCATTTGCGTCATTGCGAATTGATAACTAAATTCTTCTGAAGGGGCACCTTCCATCGTGAATGAGGCAAAAGTCGATAATGGTTTGCTCACTAAATCAATATTCGGGATACTAAGTCGTAGGCCCTTGGCGCTGATGTGTGCGCTTCCCGATGCAGAAACATGATGAAGGGGAAGCCATTGGGCGGAAGCCGGACTGGCCGCGTCATTCGCGATCATTCCGGTAGGAATAAGCGAGTTCCAACCCATCAAGCGAAAGTTTAGGGTGACGGCCTGGCTATCCATGGGAGGAATTTCGATCGCAACTTCAAAAGGGCTTTGGTCAATGTTCACCTGGGCAGTTAATTTGGTGTCTTGATTCAGCTGGGAGATTTTCAAATCGTTCAAGCTTAGTTTCGGCCCTCCTGAAAAAGGTAATTCGCATTGAATTTCATTGACGCTTATCCATTCTAGTAACGATAGAATCTGATCTTTATATTCGTTGAGGGCTTTTATGTCTAATTGGCCTCCCTCGTGATTTGATGTGGGAGCAAACAGTTCTTGCTTCAGGCGAATCTTCGCAAAGGTGAGGTGAGGTTTTATGAGCTTGCCCTCAAGCAGGCTCTCTAAGATCGCCACTTTTGTTTCCATTTGATCGATGGCAAATAAACGTGAGTTAGCTTTTGCCAAGCTGATGTAGAGGAATTTGCCCGAGACCTTGACTTTCAAACCCTCGATATCTATTTTGATCCCGATTGTCTTGCTAACCTGCTGCTCGATCACATTGCTAAAATGTTCTGATGCTAGATATAATTTTAAACTGCTGGTGCATAAGACCATGAATAAGAGGCCGGACAAAATCCAAACTGCTAAAGTTTTCATCTCACTATTTCCTGAGCCGATCGGGCCTCATTGGATAGCATTTTCTAGGTCTCGGTGCAAAAGTAATCTTAGATATTCAATGATTACGGTGCGCTATTTTTTGGTCCCAAACCTTTTCTTCCTCTTGGTTTTGTCTTCCTGTGCCAGCGTCAGTGGGCAAAAACAGCTCGTTTCGATTGATTCTAGTCCCAGAGGAGCAGAGGTTTTTTTGAACCAGGAGAGTCAGCCTATCGGCAAAACTCCCTTTTTCTATGAGCTTAATCGGGAACAAAAATTTCAGCTTTCCTTTCAACATGAGGGCGTAAAAGGTTCTCACGAATATGATTGCAAATACCGATGGGGTGTGGAGCTGC
>JBIKVD010000002.1:0-45069 GCA_044357055.1 Oligoflexales bacterium
AGTCACAGAAGCGTACTTTCATACCCAAGCTCCTCACGGATCGAGCAACAGTGGAACCAATGGAGCCCAAGCCGACAATCCCTAAGGTGAGTCCTTGCAGAGACTGAGACTCCTTGCGCTCCCATCGACCAGCCTGCATAGCAGCTAAATCTTTTGAAAAGCCCCGAAAATGGTTTAACAAATGAAAGAGGACGAGTTCGGTGACGGCCACTTTATTGATGCCGACAGGGTAATGAAGTTTCACACCACTGCCTTGAAAGGCCGCTATATCTAAAGCTTCCATACCGACGCCATATTTAAGAACGACTTTAAGGCTAGGGCAGGACCTTAAGGTCAAGTCAGTGACAGGCTCATGCCCAATTAAGATAACCTGGGCGCCGTGAGCCTGAATCTGCTGAATCAACTCTAACTCGTCATAGGTCGGCAACAAGGAAAGCACCTCAATGCCAAAGTGGCTGTCACGCAACTCACGCATCAGCACCGCACTGGCAGCAAAACTTCCAGAAAAAACAGCCACTTTAATCTTGGTCATTTTCAGACGACTTTCTCTGTGTTCCATTGAAAACTAGGAGCAAGCGAAATATATTTCTAGGGCCTAGGCATCATCGTTATCGGCCATGAAATGGCTTCTATCTGGAACCTGTCGGGAAGTCGAGTGCCAATGAACAATCTTGATGATCTGAAATTAAGAATCCTCAATACCGTCCCTTTGGAGCAACTCGTCTCTGAGCTTACTCCCGCCAAAAAGCAAGGCGGACGGCTCTTCGCACTTTGCCCCTTTCATGAAGAAAAATCACCAAGTTTTACGGTCTTTGAAGGGCGTCGATTCTATTGCTTCGGTTGCAAAGCTTCAGGAGACGTTATTGATTTGGTGCGTCGAAGTCGAGGTATTGGCTTTGTCGAGGCCCTAAAAGTTCTCGCGGAACGATTTCAGATCGAGGCTCCGGAATTAGAACAATCAGCAGAACAAAAATCCCGATTTTCGCAGCTGGCTGCCTATCATCACATGATGCAGATAGCGGCAAAGCACTTTGAGAGCAATTTGCGGCATCCCTCTGGCCAACTAGCGAGAAGCTATTTACAAGACCGTGGCATAGAAAGCGCCACCATAAACACCTTTGGTTTGGGCTTGGCTAAGGACTCTTTCCAAGACTTGGCGGATGTTCTGAAACGACAAAATTTCTCGACCTTTGATGGGATTAAACTCAGTCTACTAAAATCGAAAGATCCAACAGGACCTAGTGCCTATGATTTCTTCCGCAATCGCACCATGGTCCCAATCCATGATCCCTCTGGGCGCGTTATTGCTTTTGGTGGAAGAGACCTCGGAGATCGAGGTCCCAAATATCTCAATAGCGCGGAAACCCCACTGTATGCCAAGCGGCAGCATCTTTTCGCCTACCATTTGGCAGTGACGACGATTCGCAAAAGCAAAAGGGTCATCGTTACGGAAGGGTACATGGATACCATCCAATTGTGGCAGCAAGGATTCCAAGACAGCGTTGCCTGCCTGGGAACGGCACTGACCTATGAACAGGTAAAACTCCTTTCTAGCCAAGCTCAATTCCTATACTTGGTCTTCGATGGAGATTCCGCTGGTCGCAAGGCTATCACCGACACTCTGGATTTAGCCCTTGCCTTTCCAACCATGCAGTTTCGTGCTGTCGTTCTACCTAAAGGCGATGATCCCGATAGCTTGCTGAGAAAACCGAATGGTAAAGCAGCTTTTGAACATTGTTTGCAGGCGGCCATTCCCCTGTTCGACTTTGTCTTGTCTGAGCAAATGCGAGGATTAGAGCATGGGGGCATCCCCGGCCTCTTAGAAACTAGCGTCATGCATTGGCTGCTCAAAGTTCAAGATCCTATTCGCAAAGCCTATCTGTTGGCGAAGGTCGCCGACTATAGCGGTGTGCCGGTTAAAGCTGTGGAAGACGGATTGCTGCAGCTAAAGCAATCCATGACCGCACCCACCCGTCTGACCCGGACAGGACTGGATACAGCACCCTCAAATCGCGCTCCTATACGGACTAGCCTTGACCGACTTGGGTACGAATTTTTGGCGCATCTCTACTTTACTCAATCGACGCCTGAGATCCTTGAGGATCTCCGGGTTCTCTTTGAAAAGCGCCTATTGTCGGACGCCAGACTTGAAGCTCTAGCTCAAGATTTCCTCACGCTCCTACAAGCGGGAACCCCTGCCTTCGAGCAACCTTTTTCGAGAATCCCCGCTAGCACCGATGGGGAGATCCTGGAGCTTTTACAGGAGTTTCAGAGCAAGAAAGCGGCATTTCTAGCGAACTCTCCGGGAAATCCCTTTAGCGTCCTAAGGAGGCGGTCGGAACACAAAACCTATGTCCAAACCATTGATATGCTTAAACGCCACCTGCATCAGATGGACAGAGAGGCCGATTCTTCCCTCATCCTCAGAGAAATCCTCTCGTTAACCAACAAAATGAAAGAACTAGACATGGCAAATTGACCTAAGCTGTATGGGGCCCCCCTAAACTCGAAGTTGGCACATAAATTGCTAAAATATCTGCTGCAAATTGAGCGTCTGTTATATTCAGGTAAATTTGACTTTACTATCTGCCTTTTATAGAGTGGCATCTTAAACAAATTTTGCTCGCGCTGACATTCCAAGCTGATCTCAGGAAGTCTCAAACGATGCGCAAACCTTTTTGGGTGGGGACTTATGTCTAAGAAAAACGTCGCAAGCTCTGCAAAATCTGTAAAGAAGAAAGCGCCGCCTGCAAAAGCAGCTGCGAAGAAGAATGGCAAGGAGCTTGTGACTGCGAAGAAAGCCTCAGAATCCAAGCCAACAGAGATGAAGTCTGTCGACAAAACGGCAAAAAAAACCACCGAAAAAATCGACAAATCCATCCCGGGCAAAAAAGTAGCCGTCAAACCATTGGATGAAAAATCCATAGCAAAAATGCCGGGAAAAAAACCTGAGCTAATAAAGGTCCCTGCCGCAAACCTCAAAGGCAAATCGGTAGCCGCTGATCAAACTCAAGCTGGTCCGAAAGAAGTCTTTGATAGTGCTCTGACTAGAAAAGCCCCTATAGGGAAAACAAAGTCAGAAGCCACCGCTAAAACCCCCGCTTTATCGAGCGCGCCCGCACAGAAGAATCTTGGGAAGAAGGTACCGACTCCAGCGGCTAAGGGCTTGGGTGGGAAACCTGGCCCAAAAACCACTGCAACTCCAAACCAGACGGATAAGGACCAGGTACCTGACCTGGATGATGATTTGGACGACGATCTCTTACTGGACGATGATGAAGAAGACGAGTTCGCCGCCCCGGCAAAATCTACGAAAGGTAAAGGGACAAAACTAACTCCCGTAGCAAAGCCAGCAAAAACCGCAGCGGCAAATGCTCAAACCCTTGAACTCAAATCCATCGCGCAAGATTTGCGCAAGAGCGCTCAGAAGACAAATGACACTTTAACTTATGCCCAGGTCAAGAAAAGCCTCCCAGATGACGAGTTTGAGCCCTCTGCACTTGAAGATTTGATAGGTTTTCTTGCTGATGACGGCATCAGTATCATTGATGGCGAAAAAGCGAAGTTAACGGGTGACTTCGCCGACAAGCTCGCCAGCAAATTAGAAGATGAAGACGACTTAGCTTTACCGCCCGCAGACGAAGAGGATGTGGAAGTACCAGAATTCGTCGACGTTGAAGATGAAAAAGTCAAAGCGACGATGACGACAGCCGACTTTGGCAAATCGAATGATCCCGTGCGAATCTATCTTCGCAAAATGGGAAGCGTCGCCTTATTATCTCGCGATGGCGAAGTGGAAATTGCGAAAAAAATCGAATTTGAAGAAAATCGCATTCTAGAGCGCCTTTTGCACCTAAAGGTGGGAATCGATACGATCATCGGTGCCGCTCGCAAATTCGTGGACGGCGAAATTCGCATGAAAGGTTTCATCAAGGGTTACGATGACGATGAGGCCTCGAATAACGAAGAACTCCATTTGGAAAAAATCAGAGCTGCGACCATCGAGTTCTTGAAAGTTTTTGATGAATTCGAAAGGAAGCAAAAGGGCTGCGATGGTTCTGCCAAATCACAAAAGGCGGTTGAGTCTTGGCGACAGAAGATTCTCGATGCTCTTAAAGAACTAAACATCAACCGAAAGCTTCTCTCAAATGCAATAGATATTCTCGCCGACCACTCCACCTCTCTAAAGGAGGTGGAACAAGACATGGCGTATTACTCGAAGCGCTTGGCGACAGATATCGAAACACTCAAAAACCATGTGACGAAGCACCCTGACGTTGCTTTTGGCTCATCCAATCCACGAGAATGGCAACGGGTGTCCCGCATCTTTCAAAAGGGCATCGAGGGGACCCACCGAGCCAAGGAAGATGTCAACTTGAACCCACGGGAACTGCACCAAACTTATACTGAGTTGGTGAGCATGCAAAGAGTGGCAGAAGCCGCGAAAAGAGAGCTGGTCGAAGCGAACTTGCGCCTCGTGGTTTCCATTGCCAAAAAATACACGAATCGCGGGTTACAATTTCTTGACCTGATTCAAGAAGGCAATATTGGCCTGATGAAGGCCGTTGATAAATTCGAATACCGCCGCGGTTACAAGTTTTCCACCTATGCTACTTGGTGGATACGCCAAGCGATTACCCGCGCCATTGCTGATCAGGCTCGGACGATTAGAATCCCCGTTCACATGATTGAAACCATTAACAAGCTTATCCGCACCAGTCGCTATCTGGTGCAAGAGATGGGTCGAGAACCCACACCCGAAGAAATTGCCGCGCGCATGGATCTGTCGTTGGATAAAGTGCGCAAGGTTTTAAAAATTGCCATCGAGCCGATCTCCTTAGAGACTCCAATCGGTGAGGAAGAAGACAATAATATTGGCGATTTCCTTGAAGATAAAAGCCAACTTAATCCCTCAGAATCCGTTATGTCAGGAAGTTTGGCCGAGCAAACCGTCAAAGCGCTCGCAACCCTGACTCCCAGAGAAGAAAAAGTACTGAGAATGCGTTTTGGTATCGGAGAACGCAGCGACCACACCTTGGAAGAAGTGGGACAGAATTTTGAGGTTACTCGAGAAAGAATTCGGCAAATCGAAGCGAAGGCGCTGCGCAAATTGCGCCACCCTTCTCGCTCCAAGAAACTCAGGGCCTTTATTGAGTCTTGATTCATTGATTTTGTTAGGAATATTTCTTGCCTCAACGCAAGAAATTCACGTATGTTCAGAATCCTTCTCCTGTGTCTTCTCTTAAGGGCCTATAGCTCAGTTGGTTAGAGCGGCCGGCTCATAACCGGTAGGTCCCAGGTTCAAGTCCTGGTGGGCCCACTCTTTTCGCGATGTTACAGGTTTGTTGGTTAGATTTTGAATCTTCGTGTTGGTTAGATTTCTAACCAACAGTAAGTACCTGAAATGAATGTTATAGATCCCCGCCTAAAATTAATCGCTAAATACCAAGCCAATAATCTCCGATTACTGTCAGAAATGATGAACAATGACTATTGGTCAAAAGCCAGGTTTTTGGAAGAAATTGACGAGCATTACAGGATGCTATTGAATAACTGGCCAAGGATGTCAAAGACTCGGAGGCTGGAGCAATGGCGGTTAGCGAAAAAATGGGCAAAGGAAGAGAACATTACCACCCCCAGACGGAATTCAGAATTGAACCGCCTTCCGGACGATCTAAGTCATTTAGGATTAGATTCAACTCACCGGCTACCCAGGGCAAATGGGTACCAATAAACCTACCTGAAATCGATATTGCCAATGACCATTTTAAGTCAGGTTTGGTTTCCAAAGAACACACAAAAGAGAAATTAAAATTAATCCTCCAAGGGCTCTACGCTGAACGCGATAAAGTTAAGAAAAAGCCCGAATTTCAATCCAAAAACATCGAACTCGTTAAGAAACTTTGGGAAGAAAAGTATACCCGAAGACGCCTTAAAACCCTTAAAAGACCAAATGAATCATACAACGATTATATGAGAGCTGCGGAAGCAGTTGGCATGATGCCACTAGACACCTGCAATCTTGAAGATCTAGAAGATCATTTACACGACACTCTTGGCGAAAAGCCAACCATTCTACGTCGGCGAATCATATGGATTAACTCAATATTGATGTGGCTTGGGCGACCTAAAATTCCCCAATTGAAAAGGATGCCTCGTAAGTCGGTACGCTATCTTACTGAGGATGAGTTTTTCCAAGTTTACACTCATCTTAATGGCCATCCGTGGGATAGAACATTAGCTAAAATTGCATTTTATACCGGAATGCGAGTAGGAGAGATTTTTGGCCTTTATTCAAAAGACGTTCTCAAGAATCAGGCTTTGGTCGTTAATCAAATGAAAGCAAAAAGGGAAAATCATAAAGATGACACGACTAAAACTGACTCAGAACGCAGAGTCATTATTCTTGACGAAGTAGCGGAAGATCTGAAGAACTGGGTGCAGGTTTCTAATGAAGAACGAGTAAAAATTAGGGATCGCCATTATGCAGATGTCATATCTAACGCCTGTCTGAAAGCTTTTCCCAAAGATGAGCAAAAACATCTCAATTTTCGCGATCTAAGGCACTGTTGTGCAATTTATATGTTACAAAACGGAATACCGATCCATCTAGTGGCCCAACAACTCGGGAATGCTGTAGAAGTTACTGAACGATTTTACTCTGGCTTTATTTTGAAAGAAGAATCTATTGAGTTTATGCAAATGTTAATTTCAAAAGCCAAGGAAAAGAAAATATCCGAAGATTCTAATCGATAGCTGGCTCTGAATTTACACAATCCTTTAATGTCCGCAGCCAATTGAGGGCAAAAATATTCTACCGCATTCTTGGTTTTGATCATCAATGTAATTTGCATATTACTTCTCGCGAAACATCGAAACGGAGAAGTTCACATGAAAGCAAGTTAGATATTATCGACAAATGATGTAATTTCAAATACCGGCGTGATTTTGGCTGGCATATTTGTGGCTGTAACAGGTTCAGCATATCCCGATTTAATAATTGGACTCATAATTTCAGCCATTGTGCTAACCGGCGCGTTCATAATTTTGAAACTTTCTAAAGGCTAGTGCAGTATTTGGATCTTCGTTGAGAATCTACTGATTCTCTCCTGGAATCCCATAAAAACATCATTTAATTCAAATTTTGAATACAGCGTGATCGCAACATGTCTTTCTTCTATACTATATTGTGAACTCCTCCAATTCTTGGCACCTAAATGCATAAGAGGAGACTGAGTTCTTACTAACTGTATATCATCGAGGTTCCTCACGTTTTCAAAATATGAGGATTTGTCACACTAAAGGCGTTGAACTATCTGCTGCTGTTTTGTTTTTTATTGCAACCCCTATGACAAAGTCGCCAAAAAATTTGGTAACAAAATTATCTCCTATAGTTAACCCTATTTTCTCAAGTTCTCGTATAAATTCAGCAGAAGTGAAACGATCTGCTTTTGGATGATCTAGAAAGGTTCGATATAGCCATCGATCCAAGGCTTGCTTAGTGACTTCCTCAAAATAGAATCGGCCTCCTGGCTTTAATACCCGGACAATTTCCCTGATCGCATCTTTCCAATTGAGAACGTGATGAATGATCCCAAAGTCAAAAACTGCATCAAATGTACAGGGGTTAAATTGAAGATTCGAGACATCACCCACCTGAAGGTCAAGACTGGACAAAGAATAGTTAGATAGCCGGGCTTTTGCTTTTTTGACCATAATCGGATCTAAATCTATAGAACTTACTCGGCTGGCGCCGAATCGTTTAAAAATGATTTCGGTGCCGACTCCTCTTCCACATCCCACTTCCAGAACATTCAAGCCAATCGTTTTACCACCCAACTTCTCTAGTAACTTGGCTTCATAGAGGCGTTGAATATTTGACCTAACAGGATTATTCATCAAAGCTTTTTCAATGTAATTTAGTTTCATTTTTAGTCACGCCAATCCAAGCTTAATGCGCCATAAATTACAAATTGTTTCGTTATTGGGACTAAAATATCGATCATTTTTAATAGTTTCAACGAGAATATAAAAACAGACAATATTAGTCCGTCAGAAACAGCGTCGGTAGGATGCTGCTATTAAGTGTGATCAAATATCAGCGACGGCTTGCGGACTTTAATAAGGGATTCACTGTCGGTCACTCACCCTGTTTCAGGAAACCTGCCGCATAGAAACTCATAAAAGAATTTAACAGTTGGGGGGCGGTATGGAGGTACCGTTGAATTGGCTCTGAGAAATATTTCAGATGTCATTCTACTTAGATTGCATTCCATCGTCCAATGGCAATAAGCAGATGGTGCAATCACTATCCATTAATTTACATTCTTCTCTCGAAAATCGTCCAATTCTCACCGGAATTTCACCTCGTCTTTCTTGCTCCTTTGTCCATACAGTTTTTAGGCCAACTGCACCATGAGATTCGCGAACAATAACCATCGCCTTCCGGCTACCTTGAAATTCTGGATGTGTATCGATGATGACTGGCTTATTGTATCTTCCAATATAAAATTCGTGAATTGCCTTGAGACTTTCATGGCGAGCAATCGCCCGATTGATAATTAACATCTTCTCATCTGATGTATACTTCATAGGTGGAGAACTGATTCTTAGTTCTTTGCCATAAATACAATAGTCTGAATGAAATATGGCATTTCTTAATTTACGGTCCCAAATCTCACCCAGAATTACTCCAACATTATCAAGGCTTGATCCCGCCACTGACTTGGAAATGCTCCCAATTTTTTCCCCGGGACTCATTGGTGCACCATTTTTCTTTGGAGGAAATCTACAGATGCTATATCGACCACCCTTACTTACGTCAATCAAATTTGCAATAAGCTCGTACGGTTCAGATGCTTCTACGATATGTCCGTAGATCCATAATGCCAAGTGCGGACTGGCAGCGTGATCGGCAATACCATGGTGTGCATCCAGTACACTTGAAATGCATTGGATTGTCGTCTCGTAAGGATCCCAACCAGCATCTCGAAGACCTCTTACTCTGAACAAGCTAAGGAGAAACTCGAACTCCGATTTTCTTTGAGCGCTACTAAATAGCGTGTCAAATACCGTAAGATATCTCGGTAAAGTTTCCCAAAATGAAGGGTGTCCTCCAAAATTTTCACCCGACTCTTTCCAGTCGTGAGGTAGGCTCCATTTCCCATCTTCACTTCGCAACAATCTTGAATTGCTTTCTTCTGTTTCTGAAATCATTCATTTTCCTTAACTTTCAGGCGATAAGCGTAAATATAGCTTATGCGATGGAATCGCCTGTTTAACGAATGAATCATCAATAAGAAAAGGCGAAATTGAGCTTAAGCCAAAATTAACTCAACGAAAAATATGGCGAAATAAGTGAAAGCACAGTTCAGAAAGCCTTACATGGTACTTTGAACCTGGCACCTTCCAATGCCAAATAATTTTCGCTTCTCTATATATAAAAATACCCTCGAAGAATGAGTCTTCGAGGGGTTTAAATTTGTATCAAGATTTTCTAATCAGATAACTGGTCAATAAGTAAACGGCATATCCATCTCACGTACGACGTTGGTAGCGCAATGGACTTCGCCCAAGTTGAAATGATAGATGGCATCATCAACAAAGTGAATCGTTTCCGGACTTCCAAGATGCGGACTCAATGTATTGGAGACCATCTCTCTGAGCCGGCTTACCCAAGGATCCGGAAAAATAACATGATTTCTGAGCACTAACGCATTCGTCATGCCTGGCAAGTGAGCTGAATCTTTGCTCCACAAACCGAAATTTTTGACGCCATCAACATAAAAGTTTGGCAAAAAGGCCTGTGGTATCATTTCAACTTGTTTGCAAGTGGCGACATCCATGACTTTTTTAACAGATTCCTGCACCGAGCGCTCGGCGTATAGATTTCTGTAAATATAGAATTTTGCAAAAGAGTCCGTTTTACGAATGACGCCCATAACTGTGTCAAAGGGTAGATATTCGACGTCCGATAAGCCGGTGATAGCTTTTGTAGCTTTAGTGAAGTCGTAATCATCCAAATTTGCAGACACACCAGGAGCAGCACCACCGTCTTTTCTGAAGTAATTGAGCGCAGTAATAAGGTCTGCCTTAGTCAGCAAAGTTTCGATCGCGATATTCTTTCCTGTTTTATCTCGGCCAATAGGAACCGTTGCTAGTTCCTCTGCGAACATCTGATATTCCGCGTTACTTGCTTCCTCTAAAATCACTTTCAAGGCCATTAGAGTGCTGCCCCAAACTAAGGTAGAGTCGCAAGCTTTGTTCGATGGAATATAAGTCATGTATTCATCGACGTGCCCAACCGCTAACCAATCACTCTCAATTTTAATTGCGTCTGGATTTCCTTTTTCCACGAAAATATCATAAAGAGGTGACGGAAGATTCGCGGCAGAATAGGTTGGATCATCAACTGAGTCTCCTATATAAACGATCCCGTTCGGAGTCACTTCGATGTTGCCACCGTATTGAGCCGAGTTTCCCGTATCCATCCCAAGCTTAACAAGCGGAATGCCCAAAAGATCACGATAAACTTCGGGACTATATACATCACGATTTTCATTCCTAAAGGTGTCAACTACCAGATATACAGGATCTGCCAGACCAGTAATTTTTGCGGACGCAAATTCGCCGAAATCTTGAATCCATAAGTCCTCGCCATCAGGTTTATCCGTTTCCATCGGTGCCAGACTCAACTTTCCGTTGTAATTTGGGTCTTCAATGCTCAAAGTTGCGTCAATCGTTTTCACAAGCAAATCATAGTCGGCTCTCCGACCTTTATTAAACATAACAATAAGAGTGATCTCCTGATTATATAGATCATCTCTCGTAATAGTTGGCTTTCCGATGGTTGGTTCGAGATTCTCGGAAACGTTGATTTCGTGAATCTCTTTATAAAGGTCGATCACAAAACGCCAATTGTTAAATGAATCAGTGCTTTTCCCAAAAAGATAAACATTGACTCCTTTTGGCACGTAAGTGTTTGGCAGTACGGTAATCTCTTCAACCAGCGTTTCATCGATTGTTTTATCCCAACCTGGCACCCCTATATTTGAATCGGGGCCAGGATTTAAGTCTTTGGTTTGGGAAGAAGAGTTAATTCCTCCACATCCTGAAAATGCCCCTACCAATAGCAATGTGGGCAGTAAAATACCTAGTTTAAAAATCATATTTACCTCCAAAATTCTTATTTCTGTTCGTTACGTTATTACAAATACTCCTAAATTACAATTGCGATTGCCTCAATAAAAAGGAAGTAATCTTTCCTTTTGCTCAAGATTCTAAATTTTAAAAATTAGGAAAATTAATCGCGCCTGAGCACATCATCAATAACGATGCTCGACACGAAAATTAGAGGATTCGGAATGCCATAAATAAGCAAAGAGAATTGCAGTATGTACTGCGGCGGCATTTTTACAGGGGTATGCCAGGCATCAATCATCAGTATGTTATTTGACGTTAAAGTCAATTTTCATTGCTGGTGCATTGATGGGAGCTGTTTTAATGAGTCCAGTGTTGTCTTTTGCTTCTATATAAAAAGAAATACGTGCATTGCGAGGCAAATCAGTCATTTTATAACTATAGGTATTTCCGCCACTGTGCTCCATTTCAAGATTTGACTGTGGACTGCCATTTACCTCCCAAACAATACTGGGAGTCTCTGCTAAGTCTCGATCCAGGGCAGTAATCACTTCCACTTCAATTTCGGCTTCCAGACTTGCAATATTGTCTAAATTGACATGCGGAAAGATAAAGGTTGTATCTTTGCGAAGCAAATTCCTTGCTCGACAGTGGACTGAATCACCCCATGACGTGCCATCAGCATCGACCCCAACGATACGGTAGCCGGGCAATGAATTTTGATAAATTTGTTTTGCAGTATTATCGGATGAATCTCCGTAGAGTGGAAAATACAGGGTTTTGTTACTGATAAACGCATTAATATAGGCACGATAATCTTCCCCAAAGAAACCTTTTTTTACCATGGGCAAACGATAAATTTTATAAGGTGTCCCATATGGACTGATCAAAGATTTAATTTTCGCGACAAATGCTTCAGAATCTTGCCGATATTTAGAACCTGATGGAAATTCTCCTATGACCCATGTGTCTGGCGCCACCAATTTGCCATAAGTATCAATGTGCTCAATCGAGATCCCAGGTCCCAGCTTTGAAGTCGTATAACGCTCAATGCCTAAATAATCTAACATTCGGGCGTCAATTTCTTGTCTGGAAAGCTTTGAATTTTCAGAGTAAACAAGAGTTGATGAAAACGCGTTTGCTAACCCATCCGGATAGTAATTACCGCCTGCGTGAACCAATCCTGTTTTAAAAAGTGGTACTTTCAATGACTCGGCAACGAATTCTGGGACTTTATCATCAAGGGGCCTTGGTCGATTGTAAATCGTGTCAACAACTCCAAATTGACCATTGCCGTCAAGAATAAACCATGGTCCATAGTCCCTGACCCAGATGCTATCAGTCGGAACGATACTGAAGGAAATATTGGCAGAAGGTATCTTGTTTTGATTCAACCAGTTTGACCACCAACTACGATCTGAGCTGCTATCGGCAAGGATAGTAACAGGACCATTACTTTGCAAAGCTCTGATAAACGACGGATTTGTCCATAAAGTAAAAACTGATTCTGCTTCTTCCCATTCACCTAAAGAATGGATCGGATATTGAGGCATAGGGCTGCCCGCTATGCGTTGCTCAGGTGAAGCAAACGCTTTTACCATTTCTTCCGGAGCGAGACCAATTGGTAGATTTTTTTGATCAGGCGTTACTGCTAGGGCAGCACCCGCGAAGAAAAAAAGTGGAATGATCGAAAATAAATTTCTTGTCATTGTAGCCTCCTGGATAATCTTTAGGTCTGAAGCAACTTTAGCTAACCCATGAAAATACATCAAATCAATTGATACATTTGACTACAACATCACACTTCAAGAACGTTTAGGACCATCAATTTAAAAATTGCCCTAAAAGGAAGCCTTAGAAGCCTCCTTAAATACTGACTTTGCTGAATTGAGGAAAAGAACGGCGATTCCGATTCCAACAATTAAATCTGGCCATTGTGATTTGAAAAAATAGACGAGGGCTGCTGCAATTAAGACGGCAGTGTTGGCTATGACATCATTTCGCGAGCAAGCCCAAACCGAACTGAAATTGATATCATCATTACGATGCCGCCAAAGCAGACGAAGACAGATGACATTTGCTATCAGAACTATAAGGCCAACAATAGTCATAACATTCCACTCAGGCGTTTCGCCTAGATATGCTCTCACAAACGCTGTGGCCAGCACGGTCAATCCAGTTACTACCATTAAGATTGCCTTAAACTTAGAAACACGAATTTTGGCTGACATACTTGCTCTAAGTACATAAATGCTCGAGCCGTAAGCCAACGCATCACCCAACATATCGAGAGAATCCCCCATGAGGGCAACAGAATTAGCGAAAAAGCTTGCCCCAAGCTCAAACACAAACATTGCCAAATTGATACTAAGTACAATCCATAAAACTTTGGAGTGAGCTTTAGCTAGTTGGTTAATCTGGGGGTTTTCTCCACAACAACTCTTCCCCATTTCTTACTTCCTCCGATCGAAAAAAATCGATTCAATAAATTTTTCATAACCCATCAACGTTGCCAAGCAACTCTAAGACCGTTCAGGATGATGAGAACCTCACTGCCCTCGTGACCAATGACCGCTGAAAACATAGACATCGAATTGGAGAAAGTAGCTGCTACCAATATTGCAACAATGGCCAATGAAAGAAAGATGTTTTGCTTTATGACTCGTCGAGTGGTTGCACCTAATTTTACTGAGTAAGCCAATCGTAAAAGGTCATTTTTAATTAGAGCCACATCTGCGATCGCCAATGCAGCGTCCGATCCGCCTGTCCCCATCGCGATTCCGACTGTGGCTGATGCTAAAGCAGGCGCGTCATTGATTCCATCCCCAACCATCGCGACTTCCCCGTATTTCTCCCTGAGATTATTAACTTTCGTCACTTTATCCTCGGGAAGAAGTGCCGCATGAAATTCAGTGATTCCTATTAGATTGGAGATCGCTTTTGCTGATCCAACGTTATCTCCGGTCAACATGACTATGTGTTTAATACCAACTTTCTTGATACTCGATATCAAGGTTCGGGCTTCATCTCGAATTGTATCGGCCAGCGCAATTAAACCAATGACTTCACTATTTCTACTAACTGAAATAACGGTATTGCCTTGAGCCTGAGCGTTTGCTTCCCAACTTTTCAGTTCATTGGAAGCTTTATGCAAAAATTGCTCTGCAGCCTTTGGCTTTATAACAAAGATAGTGTTACCACCGATTTCAGCCTTTGCTCCAACTGAAGTCAAAGCCAGGAAATTATTTACCTCGTAAAATTCTAATTTTTTGCTGTTTGCGTAGTTTACGACCGCTTTAGCAAGAGGATGTTCCGACAGAAATTCCACAGACGCAGCGAGGCGAATTAATTCGTCCTCAGAGATGTTCTGAGTATACACTGACACGACTGACGGTTTACCTATTGTCAAAGTTCCGGTTTTATCGATCGCGATTGCTTTTACTTTTCCCAGTCCCTCAAGAATGATACCCCCTTTTATGAGGACGCCTCGCTTTGCCGCCCCACCAATTGCTGCAATCATCGTAACTGGAGTCGCTACGGCAAGTGCGCAGGGCGATGCAGCGACTAGAAATGTTATTGCTTTTCGGATCCAATCTTGTTTGGCGTCACCGCCAAATAAAAACGCAGCTATAGCAATTAGCAGAGCGATTATGAGAACAGCAGGAGAATAGACTTTGCCAAATCTTTCCACGAATTGCTGTGATTTTCCTTTTTGACTTTGTGCTTTCTCTACTAAATCAATGATCTTATTAACTGTGTTTTCCTTAAATTCTTTTGTTGTTTTGACAATTATCGAGCCATTGCCATTAAGGGTACCGGCAAATACTTCTTCGCCTGACGATTTGTCAACTGGTATGGACTCGCCTGTTACAGACGCCTCATTGATCGATGAATTACCTTCCTCGATTAATCCATCGACTGGTATTGATTCGCCAGGTCTGACCCGAATGATTTCGCCAACTTGAATTTTTTCAACTTCCGTTTCGGTTTCACTACCGTTTTTAATTACCCTTGCCATTTGAGGCACCAATTTCATTAAATTGCGAACTGCGAAGCGAGTCTTTTGAATGGTATAGCCCTCTAGAGCCTCGCTTATTGAAAATAGGGCTGCAACTAGAGCGGCTTCTCGCCACTGACCCAACAGACATGCTCCTAATATGGCCGCGGTCATCAGAAAATCGATTCCAATTTCTTTATCCTTGAAAAGATGGTCGATTGCTTCTCTGGAAAAATAAAATGCTCCAGCGATAGTTGATAAAGCGAAAAATATATTTGAATACAAAGTTAGGTTGGAAGCCCCCAAAATAAACCCTAGTCCAATAAGCACCCACGACAGGCTAGAACTACGAACCTGAGGATTTTGCCATAACTCAGGCTTGTGTCCAGGCGGGTCCGTCTCGAAGGATTCGACACTTGTCATCTCGATTTCCCCTAGGAAAAAGCCCACCTTTCAGTGGGCTTAATTTTATTCAGTGACTCATTGCGTTTTCAGAAATATGCATCCGATTCTCTAAAATTCGATAAAGAGAAGGGAGGACAAAAAGTGTGAGAAATGTCGCAGAAATGATCCCTCCAACCACTACCGATGCAAGAGGCCTTTGAACTTCTGCTCCCGCACCAGTAGCCATCATCATAGGAAGAAATCCAAAGGCGGCGGCCGTGGCAGTCATGACTACAGGACGCAACCTGAGCAAGGTTCCTTTCATGATCAATTCCTGGCCAGTTAAGCCTTCAAGCTTCAGTTTGTTGAGATAACTGATAAGAACGATGCCATTCAAGACGGCAATACCTGAAAGAGCCACGAAGCCTATTGCTGCCGATATACTAAAATTTAGACCATTAAAAATAAGTCCAGCTACACCGCCGACAAGTGCCATTGGTACGCACAAAAAGATAAGTACAGTTTGAGTAAAACTACGAAACGCTAGGTAAATCAGGATAAATACTGCTACCAATGCCATTGGCACTACCAACATTAAACGTTCCTGTGCCGCTTCTAAGTTTTCGAAGGTTCCACCCCACTCAAGGTAGTAGCCGTCTGGAATTTTTAGATTCTTCTCGATGGCTTGCCTTGCGTCCGCTACGAAACTTGCCACATCCCTTCCTCTGACGTTGATCAATACGGCCATACGCCTTTTTGCAGACTCGCGCCTAATATCAGAAAAGGTTTCTTGAATAGAAATGTTGGCGACCTTTTCGAGTGGAACAGTCAACATTTCAGCCGCCCCAACTGGCAGTGAATTAAGAATGCTAGGCTCAGCTCGCTCTGAGTCATTTAAACGGACAATAATTGGGAAATTTCTGGCCCCCTCATAGAGGGATCCCGCCGGCGTACCACCGATAGCAATTTCCACAGTTTCCAAGACGTTTTCTTTTGCTAGGCCAAGAGCATGTAACATTTCATACTTTGGTTCAATTCGCAGCACGGGCGAGGTACCCTTTGTTTCAGATTCAACGTCTCCCGCGCCTTTAAGGCCTTGAATAATTGTCGCCGCTTTCTTACCAAGATCAGAAAGCTGTTCCATGTCATCGCCATAGATTTTAAGCGCCACATCGGATCTAACCCCTTCAAGTAGCTCATTGAACCTAAGTTGAATTGGCTGTGAAAAAATCAGAGTTTGACCAGGTACCGACTCTTCTAGCTTTTGCTTTAAATTTTGCACTAGTTCGGCTTTTGTCACATGTCGTCCATTGCTCTTGGGCCAAGTTTCCGTTGGTTTAAGTAAGATATAAGTATCTGATAAGTTCGGTCCCATTGGATCGGTAGCGATTTCAGCCGTACCAATTCTCGAAATAACCCTTTCAACCTCTTCGAATTCGAGAATTGTTTTTTCAGATATTTCTTGAAGTGCTACAGATTGATCTAGACTAATATTGGTAGGCCTAACAAATTGAATCGCAATCGAACCTTCGTCTAGCTGAGGAAGAAAGTCTGCCCCTAAATCTTTAAATAACCAAATGCCGAGAAAAATCGCCGCGAAACCAACAGCAACTATAATCCAACGAATTTTCAAAGCACCTTTAATCATTGGCCTGTAAATTGCTTCCAATAGCCTCATAACAGGCGAGTTTTGACTTCCAGAATTTCCAGATAAAAACATTCCGGCAAGTGCCGGAACTGTGGTGAAAGAAAATATGAAAGACGACGCAAGAGCGAATGCAAAAGTAGCCGCCATAGGGACAAACATTTTTGCTTCAACACCTGTAAGAGCAAAGATAGGAAGGAATACAATTATTATGATTAGCTGTCCAAATCCTGCTGCGGACCTGATTTCCTGAGTAGCTTTAATAACCTCTTCTTGAATTTCTTGTCTATCCAAGGTCCGATTGAGTTCTGCTCTTTTAGAGGCTAGTTTCCGAATACAATTGTCTAGAACAATAACAGCCCCATCGATAATAATTCCGAAATCAAGAGCACCAAGGCTCATCAAATTGCCAGAAACACCGAAATAGTTCATTAAGATGAAAGTTGTTAAGAGAGAAATTGGAATAACGAATGCAGTAATAAGAGCGGCCCGTAAGTTGCCCAGAATTAAAATTAATACTACGGCAACTAGACCAGCACCATAGGCAAGATTATGCCACACAGTATTCAGTGTTCGATCTACCAACTCTGAACGATCATAAAGTGTTTCTAATTCTATCCAGTCTGGGAGCGTCTTTTTGATATCAGTAATTTTTTCGTGAATGGCTTTCGAAATGGTACGACTATTTCCACCAAGAAGCATGAGAGCCGTGCCAACAACTGCTTCCTCGCCATTCACGACGGCTGCACCAGTGCGCATTTCTCTGTCTGGTTGAACAACCGCCAAGTCACCAACTGTTAGCGTTTCAAAGCCAGGCAATCTCCTAACGACTACATTTTTGATATCATCCGGCGACTTGATGAGACCTGCTACTTGAACAAGAAGTTGTTCAGCGGTTTGTTGAATATAGCCACCACCTGTATTTCGATTGTTATGCTTTAATGCTTCAACAATCTCATCGAGATGGATGCCATATTGAGCCATTTTCTTAAGGTTTGGCTGTACATGGTACTGCTTCTCGTAGCCACCAATCGCGTTGACTTCTGCAACACCCGGGACAGTTAGAAGCCTCGGTTTTAGAGACCACTCATTGAACGCTCTTAGTTCCATGAGTTGAAGAAGCCGCTCCGCACCTTCAGCCTTTTCCTTTGCTTCTAGTGAATAAAAGTAAACTTCACCTAGGCCCGTTGTGATCGGGCCCAGCTCTGGGGAAATGCCTTCGGGCAGGGACTCTCTAATACCCTGGAGTCTTTCCGCTACCAGTTGCCTGGCCCTGAAGAGATCTGAGCCTTCATGAAAAACGATTGTGACTTGGGAAAGTCCAAACCTTGAAATCGAACGGACGTCTTCCACCGAGGGTAAGCCCCCTAAAGCGCTCTCAATTGGGAAGGTAATAAACCGTTCGATTTCCTCCGGAATCATGCCTGAAACTTGTGTATTTACCTGCACTTGCACGTTTGTGATGTCGGGAACGGCATCGATTGGAAGAGATTTCAACGAGTACCAACCGAAGACTGCCGCTACCAAGGTCAACAAAATGAACATGCCTTTTTGCCGAACGCTTAGCTCTATCAAGCGATTAATGGACATGGCCTTCTCCTCCCTGTCCTGAAGCTTGGAGGTGAGCAACACGAAGAAGCCCCACGCCTTGCGTTACTACAAATTCACTAGGACCAGCATCGTCGAGTTCAATAGAAACTTGCTTCTCAGATTTCACTATTTTTTTTGTTTCTAAGAGTTGATAGGCTTTGCCACGTTTCACATAGACTCCATATTCATCTCGGAAGGTGACCAACGCGGACTTTGGAATGACGAACTTCTTTCCTTGAGCCTTAATTTCAGTGGTTATAATTTTCAGTAGTTTCTCTGCTTTTTCGTTGAGCTCAAATCGCTCGCCGTCGTGTTCTACCCGTGTAATCGCCTTATCTTTCCCAAACGCAGAGGCTCCGTGATCATCGTGACCACCCCCTTCATGTTCGTCGTGGCCTTCCCCTTTATGATCGCTATGACCTTCTTCTTCATGACCTTCATGATCTGAATGGCCACCTTTTTCTTCAGCACCGTGCTCTGTATGTTCTACTTTCTCGCCATCCTTATGCTCGGCGTGATCTTTGTGATCATCGTCGTGATCTTCATGCTCATCATTTTTTTTAACCTTTGGCTCGTCGGGATGCTCAGTTTTCGTCGCGGAGGCTTGTTCGCTTATTTTTTGTTTTGGGTTGGGTGCTGACTTCTTTTCCACATCTTTATGCGCCTCTTCATTGTGGTCATGATCATGATCATGATCATGTTGCTCCTGACCAAAAGCGGATCCAGCTGGCAAATAGAGGGTAAAGAATAAAATCAATGGAAATTTGCAAATATATGGTTTCACTGTGAAGGTCCTTTTTTAGGTAAAAAATCGCCGCTGATTATGGAAATTAGCCATTTTGAATTCAAAGCGATTAGTTCGAGTTCTTGTTTTCGTTCAAGGCTTTCAATAAGCTGACGGTGAGCCTCGATAATAGTTTGTGGCCTAAACAGTCCAGTTTTTGATTTTTTATCGATAATATCGTGCAATTTTTTTGCTTCGTTGCCGCTTTCAAGCTCATTTAGGCGAACAATTGCGTTTCTATATTTTTCTTTGAGCAACTCTAAATTCGAAAGCTCGAAGTCCTTTTGACGTTGCCAGCGAAGTTGCGCTGCCTCCGTTTCTCGTCTCGCGACCAGAATTGCGCCTTCATTCCGATGATAAATGGGAAGATCTACTGAAACTCCGACCCCGATGCCAGCGTTCCACTCGTTGTCTTCCCTTTCAATTTCGACGATAGGACCAATTCCAATGTCGGAATTCGCCATGGCTTCTTCTAGACCTAGTCTGCTTTGTGCTTCAGCAATACGCACTCGATTCGTCACGGATTGTGTGGATTCTTTTAATTCCGGCTCGCTACTTAGCTTCCAAAGATCAGATTTTGGAAGCCACAGCTTTTCGTCTTCGGGGAGAGGTTGCCCCAGCGCTCGCTTAAGCCAGGTTAGATGCTCCATTTTCTGGGAATTTGCGACTGATTCCCGAGATCGCATTTCCTGCTTGGCAACTTTCAATATGTCTCGTTCGACTTCCACGTCCGGCGGGAGAAACTGTTGAGCGTTGTACTTTCTCAGACCGTGGTCGTAAATCTCTAGGATTTCATGAATTAGCTCGAAGGTTTCGTCAAGTTGACGCAGCGCATAAAGATGATCTAAAGTTTCAAGGGCAATTGCCTCTTGCTCGTTTCTTATCTTCGAGCGGGAAACTTCAATTTCCGCTTTTGCCAAGTTGACCCTAGCGTCTAATTTTCCACCTCGCTCAAGTATGTGCATGTAGGAGGTGCCAAGCAGGATATCTCCCTGGGTTTTAGCCGAAACTTCGGAGCTAAGGTTTGGGTTTGGTCGCTGTGAAGCTCTATCTACGCCGGCTTCGGCAATAGCCAATTCAGAATTCAAATCGAGCACATTAGGATGATTTGATATCACGCAAAGCACGACATCATCCGTCGATTGAATTGGGCAATCTTTTGCTTGTCCCAAAGCAACCGCCGAGATCATCCCAATGCAAAGCAATACGCATCGCATGGGCACCTCAAATCGCTATTAAATTTTTTATTTAGAGTAATTTGTGACTAGGCGTTGAAAATTGGAGGACGAAAAAGGCTTCTACCATGGTCAAATGATGTAACTGTCTGATTTCCTAAGCCATGTTTTTGAGTTAGAACTGGGGCATTCTCAGACTTAATTTCAGATACAGAATAAATGATGCAAGCACAATGTCCGAAGTGGCAGACATGTTGAGCGTGATCTGTATTTTGGCAGGGTTCTGAATGTCCATGATAGGGATCATGGCCACTGATATGGTGAATGTCGTCTAGTGTGACACTTCCGGATTCGGAGGCGTCATTCTCCAACCCAGCGATTGTTGACAGAATCAAAAGCATTTGAAGAAGAGATATAAATTTATGAAGTGTCATATGTTTCATAAAAGACCAGTATAGACCTATACCGATTTTGTATGTTTATTCTACATAGTTTTCAAGGTTTTTCTTTAAATCAAGCCACTTGCGACAAATCGCATTATAGCCAAGCCTTTGGATGCCTTGATAAAAGGTGAAAACCTGACGCCAAAAGCTAATACTATTTTAGTTTCTGTCAATGAGCGCTTTTTCTACGGTCGAAGTCAGAAAATTCTGAATCTATTTTTTCTTGGAACTTATTTTTTGAAATAAATGTCTTTGCCTTCTGTCAATGATTTCAAGTTTTGCTTCAGTGCAAATTGCAACCGATCAAGTGCTTTATAGGGACTGTAGTTGAGAGCATAATCTTTCGATGTATCCTTCATATGGGACACTGAGACTTCCTTAGCGACGTTCTCAAGTAGCATCGATCTCGCGCGCTTTTCATATTCACCCTTTGGCAGCTTATTAAGCTCTGCCTGCTGTTTCTCCGATAAATCTGGAAAATTGACCGAATTGATAAAGATTTCGTTATCGGCTCGCCCCCTCGACAATGAGACATAAAATCTTTCCCGGTCCATCAAGTTTCCGTCCACTACCACAAAAGCTTTATCAACCGTCATACTCTGAGACTTATTAGACGTGACGGCATAGCCGTATTTGAAGCCGGAAAAGGACGCTGGATTAAATTTAATGAGAGTCCCGTCATCCTTCTTAACTGAGATGAAAATAGAATTTACATCGACGACTTCGACAATATCTGAATTGATGATACCCTTTGCTTTTCTATTTTCGGTGAAAATTAATCTGTCACCCCTTGCTACCTCAAACTCTGCCCTACCCCTTTTAAAAAAGTAACTTTTACCAAGTGCACCTTCAGCTTTGAGGTGAGACCGAATTTTCTCATTTAGTCTTCCCACGACGAGATTTGTTGTTGCCAGGATGAGGCTTGTTTTTTGCGGATTTGAGCTCCTAAACTCCTTCCATCTCTTAAGGATGCTTGCTTCAGCTTCATTTTGGTCTGTTTCGACGTGGAGATAGCCCTTTTTTTCGTAAAATTGGAAAGTTTCATCGACCTTCCCTTCCCTGATTCCAAGAATGGTCTTTGCTTCTTCAGGGTCGGACTGACGCCTGACCGTTGAAAGTTCTGATCCATCAAATTTATTCTGGAGGGTACCAAACATTTGCCCTGCCTCGACAGGTTGAACTTGTTTTGTATCCCCGATAAGCAGCACTTTACAGCCCATTTTTTCGGCCTTGCGAAAGATTCTGTTGTAATACTTCGAGGCAAGCATCGCAGCCTCATCGACTACGAGAATTTGTTTTCGATTTTGTACACTATTCTTATAAAGAAAGGAGTGAACTGTGGTGGCATTTATCTTCACATCCCGCTCAATTGTCTGTGCAGCTTTGTGGGTGGGAGCGAGTGCTGTAAGCTTGTGTCCGGTCTGCTCATATATCTTTTCAAGATATTGTAGTGCAAATGTTTTTCCACTACCAGCCACCCCTGAGATAAGCGAAATCCCGTCGGTATTTGTGGCCGTCGCAACCACAGTTTGGAGTTGATCTGGTGAAAGCTTCACCTCTTTACCTAGTAGCTTTGAATGTCGCTCGTTTTCCTCTTTAATAATCTTTTGCACCACATGAAGTTTTATACTGTGGCGATTTTCACCGATTCGCCGTTTAAACATCCGGACAGTTTCATCCTCCTCCTGATACTTCCATTTTGTTGTTAGCACGTTATCATCATAGGTTTTTTGAAGGCGTATGAGATCACTCATCATGCCATGAAAGCTTGATTGAAAAATGTCTCCCGTTGACAGTTTTCCAATCGATCTTTCCGCCATTTTTCTCAGATAGACATAGGCTGGAAATGTCGATCTTTGGTCTATAATTTCACGCCCTGTGGCCTTGATAAGGTTTTTTCTGAATCGTTTTGATTGCCCTTTGTAGATGAACGTGGAACTGCGCATGCCTTCAATTTTAGCACTGCTTAGGCCCATTTCCTTGTGTTCCCGGCGCCAAGTTTCGAAATCGACTCGGCTATCTTTGTCGTATTTATTTCTTGTTATGAAATTGTATTTTTGCTTAGCAAAGATTGATGCAGAAGATCTGTCGAGGCCTGATTGCTCGGCGAGTTTTTCAATTTCTTTGGACCGGGTTGAGCGAAAATCGATTAACTTTTGAGACACACCCTTAATTTCAAAACTGTGTTTTGTACGTCTCAGTTCAAATCCGGCGGTCTTAAGCCGGTGCGCAAGTTCTGCTTTATAGAGAGCCCCCGCTGCCATTTTTCGTTTATAGTAGTGCGAATATTGCAGAGTTCGAAACTTGCTATCCTCGCAATATGCTACGTTAAACATGATGGCATGGGTATGGAGTTGAGGATCACCGGCTCTTGAGGAAGAGTGCTGGAAAAGCGCAAAAATATTCTCAGCCTTCACCTTGATTTTGCCGCCTTTACCAGCTCTTGAGTGCCCGGATTGATGTTCCAGGTAATCAAGTGCTACCTTTGCCGCCTCGTTATGCGCATTTTCTACTATTTCCTTTGTTTTCTCATTTGCCGTTGCCCAGACAATCGAAACACTTTTGGGGGCCGAAAATGTGAAATCTACGCCCATTGCATGCTCTTCGCCTGCGTTTTGGACAAGCGCAGTCCCGCTTGGACTAAAGCCTTGCGCAAGGCGTTCCATAGCAAGCGGCATAACTGTAGCACCATTCAAAGAGCTGCCTGGAAGGCTTGGATCTGATAGCGCATGTGCTCCTCCACCGTACCAAACGCCAGGCTTTTCTCCGCCTTCAATGCAGTATTCGGTATAATACTTTACGGCTTCTTTTGAATGCGCCAGTGGCTGAGCAGTAATCAAATTTTGTCCTCAAGGCGAGTTGCTACCCACTTCAGCGCACTTTCAAAGCGCTCCTTTTGCTCTGGTTTTGCGGGACCTTTTCCTAGGTCAGGAACCCCATGCTGGTCTCTATGTAGAGGAAGGACTTGCGCCCACCTTCTGTGACGAATGCGAAGCTTTACCGGCATGAATGATAGGCTTGAAAGATAAAACCACCCGTCTCGCAAAGTTTGAATTTCAAATGGCATGACGACTGGCTTTGTTGCCACTGTTTCAGAATAGGAACCACTCGCTCCACTCCTCCCGGAGCTGCGGTTTTTCCTTAGGACTTCCGAGGACCCGAGCAGTTCAGACATTTCATTTGCATGCTTCGGTTCCTTAATTCTGAAGATGAATTTTGTGCCGATTTGGCCAAGCATCGCCGAAGCCTCATCGTGGCCATAAAGCTTTCTAAAATAGCTTTCCGATTGGTATGCGAGAATACAGCGCGCCGAGTATTTACGAAGCCGATCCAGAGATTTTCCAAGATTTTCGATCTTTCCGATCGTCGACACTTCATCGATGATAATGTTAATTTTTGTGTGCTTTTTCGAAGGATTTCTCGCAAAACAGCCAATGATTGCTAGGTTAAACCAGATCTTAAGAAGTGGTGACATGACGCCAAAGTCATCATCCTTTACCGGAATGAAAATCCAATTTTTGTCATCATTTTGTGTCCAGTCGTAAATACTAAACGCCGCCTCGTCTCCACGAGCCTTGGCCCAATAGTTCAAATCCTTAAGGAAGCTCAGTTCCATCAGTGCATGCGCAATAATACCTGCAGATTGCGGAGTTTTTTTATCTCCGGTGATCGACTTTGCTGTCTCACTTAGGGAATCGAAAATGCTTCCGGCACCCCCTTGAACTAGATCTCTTAGTTCATCTAGTGAACTGCAGGAATCAATCAGCTGTCTTAGAACAATTCGTGCGCCATTCCACCAAAATTTGTCATGCTCATGGCCTGAGGGCACAAGAAATTCTGCAATCTGGGCACTCGAAATTCGCTCTCCGCCCTGTCCCTCCTGATAAGGGTCCCAAAGCCTTGAGCGTTTGTCATAGAGACTTAAAATGTGATCACTTTCGCGACCGAGTTCTGAGCAAATTTCGCCACCGACATCAAGAACAATGCACTTTTCTCCCGCAAGTCTTGCCCTTTCCAATAGGGCCTTAATTTGTGTCGATTTGCCAGCACCTGTGGCGCCAATGAAGGCGACATGGCGATCAAGCACATATTCCCAAATCGAGACTTTTGACTTTCCTCCTGAACATTCAAACGGGACTCCTTTCATCGCTTTAAGACTCAGTGGCTTGCCCAAATCTTCTTCAATTTCTTTCCGGTATGCGTCGGATTCAGCTTCAATTGCTTTTTGAAACCTTCTAGCCTCGACAAGCTTTGAACCTCGCAGAAACAGATCCGTATTTTTAGGCTTTTTGTTGTCACGGCTGGCAAGTAACGTGTAGGTCCCGTAGATAAAAATTGCGCAAATACATGGCAAAAGAAGGCCGTATGGCCCTACATAATCTAGTAGTGACATGAGTTATTCCATTAATAATTATGGGTATTTTTTAGAGTGACCTTGAGTGTTTTTCTAGGTAGTCCTCGATGTTACTTAGAGATTTTATTGAAAGCTTGGACCACTCGGCGATTTTGTCGATTCGACTTGCAAGCCCTAAAGTCATTTCATAAGTGCCTTGAAACGATTTCACGGCATACTTAAGTTCGCTCATTTCATGAAGCACTGGCTCAAGAGCATGGTGGATTGGATTTGGATTGCGCCCAATTCCCACCTCAATGAGGGTTGCGATTTCTTTCGACATACTGCGCCTTGTCTTTGAAATTCGCTCCTGAATTAGCTCGTAAAGCTCGTCTGAAACTCGCGCTAATATCGTTTTAGACATCATCTCTCCTTTGCATTGTGCAAATCGCGAAGTTGCACGTAGCGTGCCTAGAAAAGTGCCCCCCCGAGTTACCCATTTTGTAATAAGGCATTTGGCTAGCAGTTTTCGGCTCCTGGAACCCATTCCTGTAATAAAGCGTAGCGACCCAATGCACTAGTGTTTTCCCATGATTTCCTGCATTTAGGCTCTGAACTAAACACCAAAGGTGTCTCAGGTGTGCCGGAGGTCGACCTCATGGGTCGACCGTAGCAGCCCGCAAAAATCGGAGAGACAAAGTCTCTCTCAAAGAATCCATCTCAGGGCCAAAAATTGAACCGGGCGGATCAAGATTTGAACCGAGGGCATAGAGGCCTGAGACGGAAATCAAGCGCTTAGGACCGGGTACGGCCCTTGCAATGCGGGGAGTGTCACTACAATGGAAAGGAAAATTGAATGAAAGTGAGTGAGGCAAAAACCGGAACGCTACTTCGGAAAGGGCGACCGAAAACAGTCGTGATCAGGCTCAAAGAAAGCATTCTTTCTGAACTTGAGGCAAAGAGGATAGATCTATCGAAGCGCTATAAGGCTGAAGTTAGCAGAGATGACCTCATAAACTCGATCATCTTCAATTCAAGGCTTGAGATCAAAAACCTAGTAAAAGAGGAATCCAAGGTCGTAAAAGTCAAACTTATGGCTACGATGCTTGAAAAACTGGAGACGCTCTCACAGGGTTCAAGCGTCGACGAGAAAAAGATTCTTATGCAAATGATTGAGCGTGAGATGAACCGAGTTTACTGAAGCCACTTGTTGACATCGATCATTAGCGACTTCAGGTCGGCTGGGAGATCTTTAAAGACTTTTGAGTAAGCGGTCCATCTTGTCTGCATGTCGGAGCTTACCCATTCTACGAGTAACTTGGGCTCTATCGAACGCTCGGACAAGATAGCCGATAGCTTTCTTCGGTCGATTAATCGACCTGACTGGGCGATACGCCAAAGATCGTCGTAGTCCTTGAGCCGAGTGTTGCCGGATACAAATCGCCAAGCTGCCGCGAGCTTATCTGCAATAATGTTCTCAATGGAGGCTGCTACGATGTCGGGTCTATCTCCAACAGGTGAGGGAATTGTGGTGGTGTCGACTGGCGCCTTATAGACAATATCAATGTCAAATCGGTTCGCTGCACCGCCCTCTGCTACAAACCGGATCGTAACCGCAGCCCCTACTTCGCCAACTTCTTTAAATTTTTCGACCGAGAATTTGAGAGCGGGATCAGGATTTTCGCAAACTCGCTCGATAAGCCTTCTCACTTCGTCGTGAGTACCGCTACTGAGGGTGCTAAAATCCAAATCTACCGTCGGACGAGGAGTCTTGATGTAAACCCACAGGAGGTTACCACCCTTTAGAACGAAGTCTTTGGATTCCAGGTTAAGTCGTTGAACGAAGGAGAATATTATGAATTTGAAAAATGCTTGGGGACCGTGTAGACCTTGTTCTCGTTTCCATTTCCCTGCTCTGGTTATCAATTTACTCATCAGCTAGCTCCTGAGCGAGGTGGAATACGACTTTCGTGCCAAGTTTCTCATCGTAAAACCGCAATTTGTCGATATTTGGCTTTCGGTCCTTAAGCTTGAGGTATCGTTTTAAAGCTTTATAAAACAAGGGACCGGCTTTGCTTCGCAGGTATGCATCCGAAAGGGAGCGTTCCATGTCATATATCCGAATCACATGAGAGTGATAATGCATCTCAGTAATTCCAACGAGCCTATGGTCTGGAACCCTGTGGGCGTTTACAAGTTTATTGCGTATTGACGTCGCCCTGGGAATGTCGACGTCAATTTTATGAATTGCTTCATCCGTCAGCTCATAAATCGAGAGCGCTGTGATATTTGAAATCACAGCATTAGGAAAGTATTTCGACACTGCGAGCACTGAGGATATGAAGGGATCCAGTTTTATCGTGCTGTAATAGCCACTGCCAAGCGCAAAGATCTCTCCCTGATCTGCAAGTCTTCCCAGAACACTTGTCTGCGACACATAGGGTTCGAGCTCGCCTGCGGACATGACCAGCTCGTTACCTAGAGTCTCTATCAAAAGCTTCTTGTTAGTCATCTTAGCCATTCCCCTATTTTACCACACTATCGGTATTTTGTGGTAATAAATTTACATAATTTTTGTTACCACATCAGTTCATTATTGTGGTAACTATTTTACCATCTGATTTTCCTAAAGATTTCAGCCAAATACCTGGTCTCGAAGGGATCCAGAACGCTCTGCCCTAGAAACCAAGGTCTTAAAGCTTTGACCCGGTGGAAGCACTTTTGAGCCAAACTTCTGCCGGATTTCGTCCATCGAAAAAGGAACCACGTACTTTCTTCGAGCCTTCTGGTGCTCAGGCCGGAAATACCACATATGTTTTCTTGGAGCCCAGTCGTAGCCAGCCTCCTTCAAGACTGCCTTATGGCGTTCGGTTGATCCTGAAATCCAAATCCAGACTCCGCATATTTCAATCGTGATCCCCTCTAAGACCGCCACGGCCCGAACTGCCTTCTCAAGGGACGATGTGATGCCCAAATCGCCCAGCGAATTCTTAAATGGGCCAGAAAACCTTTTTAAGACCTCATAGGCATTCTCCACAATCTGCATCATGTGTATCCCGACCGGACTAAAGCTTGGGTCATACTCAAAAGCCTTTTTTTGATATGCCGCCCTGATCTCTGGGGCAGTGACGTGATCAGAGTGTAGACCCAAGATTTGAAGTGCTTCAGAAATTTGCATAGTTATTCTCCTTAATTTAGTTTTTTTAGTAGTCAAATTCGGATTCGAAATCGCTTAAGTATTCAAAAAGTCCCTGCTCGATGGTAAGAGCCTCGAAATAGAGCCGATCAAACACCCGAGCTAGTCTTTCTTGCTTCTCTTTTAGGACCTCTGGCTCGCCTGAAAGCGCTTCATGCATCGCCCTTTCCAGGTCGATAAATTTTTGCTCAATCTCACTTCTCGTCGCACCCATGTCCTCTAGGGCTTCTGTCGCTTCATGCACACGCATTGTTTCTCCCCTCTCCCGTGTTAATTGCCAAAAAGCCATTCTCTTGAGTTGGAGCCCCTGCCCGCCGGCGAGGCATTCATGCAAATTTCTGTGAGTTGACAATTGGTTCATCCTAGCTCCTCCTTTCTCATTCTCCGTCGCCGTATGCCCCTGAGCATTCGTGAGCCAGACGGCATAGAAACGAGTGGCAAGGCCGAGGACGAAGGACGAGTGCATTTCAGCCTTGCGCGAGTTTCGCCGGCTGGCAGAATGCGAGGAAAAGGGCAAGGTGATCGGGGAATGAATGGGAGGAGCGGGGTATCAACCGGTCGACGAATTTCGTGACATGCTTAAATCTGGGGGGCTGGCGCCAGGAGTATTCTTCCCCCCTTTAGTGATCGAAAGGGGGGCCAGGGGGGTATGAGAAGAAAAATTAAATTGTTAGACGCCAGCCAAAGCTATCAATTCCATGGCTAAGGCCTTCTTTTAGTGTCAAACCACCGAGGTCCGGTTTATTCATTTTAGCTTTGTAGGTTTCGAACTCATCTTGATTTGCAAAAAACAACATTTCATCACATGAGGGACCGCCAGAGACAATAGTCTCGCTACTATCGCCTTCAAGTATCTTGTTTCCGTCGATCCTAATGACCAGATCACTTTGAAGAAGAGCAGATTTCGCAGCTATCGTGATAGGTTTACCAAACATTGCCGAAATACCTAAAGCATCAATTGCACATCGTGCGTAGGCTGGCTTTTTGCCGTCAATTGTCACGATGACACCGAGGTTATCACTCGCGAATGGCCAAAGCCATTTTATACGGTCCGAATCTTTGTAAAATATTCCCGGTCTATTTTCTTTTAAATTCGCCCTAATATCCTCAGCGCCTAGTGAACTAAATCCATCGATTTTTCTAACTTCCTGATGGATTTCTTCAATGGTTGGAGCGCGACCAAGCTCTGGCCATAGGAGGTATATAGTTTTGATTTCAGTTTTCAAAAGTGGAGGGAGGGCTCGATATTCAGCTTCAACCACCTTCGGATCGACACAGTTAGTTTGTTTGAAAGCAAAAACTGAACTTACAACTAATAATCCACCTACAGCGAGACCCACGAGCGATGATTTAAGTGGTTTACCTTGCCTATTAACGTTTCGTATAACAACGAACGAAAAAAATGCTGCCAATATGAGCAGTGGTATTTTAAACATAGGTAGCCATATCGAGAGCGTACCTAGTCCGATACTTGCTAAAAAAGCCGCAAGTGGGAAAGCAAGACCACTGCATGCAGCCCCACAAAATCCGGTCAGCCCTAAGAGCCCAATGGACCCACCAGCGAAAGAGCCTACGATCTTGTTATTTTTTAGCCAAGCTTTTAGACCCATATCTATCTCCCTTGAAGTTCTAATATTTTTTCTTCAAGCTCATTTGAGCTTGGGATTCTAACTGTACATCCAGCTCCTCCGACTTTTCCTCCAAAAACGATGTTTCCTTTTAAAAGAAGTGTAGGAGATGAAAAAGCTGCTAGAGGGTCATTCTCTTCGAGCCTTCCCTGATCAATTTCGTCGAACATCAAATTGGACGACTTTAAAAGTTCTTTAGCAACGCTGTAATTAGGGCATCCTTCAAAGTAAATCAGTGTTAAATTTTCCACCTTAATGCTCCAACTTTTCTATTATTGGACAACAGCCATCAGATTTTGCTTTTTTACAGTCCAAAATTAATTCGCTCAAATTTTCTTCTATAGATTTTAGTTGAGTTATCTTCTTTTTAATCTCAGAAAGCTTACTTTCAGCTCGAACTCTCACCTTTTCGCATTTTTCAGCATTCAAAAATCTAAGTTCGAGCAAATCCTCAATTTCTTTAAGCTGAAAGCCAAGATCTTTAGCCTGAATGATGAAGCGAAGTTTTTTGACAGAATGTGAATCATAACTTCTATATCCAGAATCATTTCGATCGATAGGAGCAAAAAATCCAAGTCGCTCATAATAGCGAATTGTTTGAATATTGACGCCAACCTCTTTTGCTAACTGACCAATCGTAAACATGTTTTTATTCCCAGTGCTCATAGTTAACGAGTTTACACCTTGTACCTAGGTATAAGGTCAATAGAAAAGAAAAATCTTTTTGGCGTCAAATTGTCCAGACCCCTACCGCAAAAGACCTTCGGCAACCCAGAAGGCAAGGCCGCATGCATTTTAGTGAACAAAGACTTGTAAGGCAGGCATAAGAAAAAGGATTTCAAATGAAGATTTAAGGAGATTTCTGTAGCACCGATTAACCAATTGATCGGAGGATAGAATGTTTCCTACAGACGATGAACTTTACAACCTGGTCATTGCTAAATTTAAAGATGGCACTTGCTGGAATGTAAGAGCATTAAACTTGCTCATGGATGAAGGAGCATTTCGTGCTGATCATTTGGATTCCCATTATCAAGCTGCAAATGTTCAGGCAAAGACACTCGACAGTGAATTACAGAACAAAATATCTGCATGCCTTTACCGGTCTTTAAATGACTTAGGATTTCTTTACGCAGCTCTTTCCCATCCCGAGCAGCATAAAGTTTTTTTGAAACTGGGTATTGTAGCGTTTTATTACGCAATGAATCAGAGCTTATCTGCATGTCTTCTCGCATATCACAAAGTTGCCCCTAATCAGCATAAGCAGACAGCCGATATTTGAACAAATTCGATATCTCATCTTTTTCCCTATCCGTTGAATCTAAAAATCAAGAATATTACCAGTAAGGGACTCAACATTTTTGTTGAGTCTAATCCGAAGCGATTACAAAACGATAACAAATGTCCTGAATCCATAGAGTCTGCAAAAAGAAGGTATAATTCTTTTTTGTTTGGCACTGCTCGCGATAGATACGAAAATTTAACGGAAAAGGTGAAAGAGAAGTTTAAAGTCGAGGAACTCAGATCGACTAGAATCAATCCAAAAGCTAAGGATGCGAGGATTGAACTGCAACGCTTGGCCAGCAACGAAGTCGTAGGCGTCTTGCATTGCCTTTACCGAATGAGGATCAAAGCGCAGTACAAGGATGCAGTATATTTGGGTTTCAATTTGCAAGGAGATTACTACCAATCAATGTCAAAAGATCTGCTTAAAGATATGATAGACATTACAAATAAAACATTCACCGCTTGCCATCGTTACTGCGTTATGAGAACCGGTAATGATGAGATTCTTAAATTAAGCGACATGGAAAAGTCTTCATTTGATATCTCGCCTACTGTCCTTGACTTATTTAAAATCGGATAAATAATCAAAAAGAAAAATGCTGTCAAATCCAGCGTCTTGTCCGATGACGATAGTTATTATATTCGTCCCCAAACTTAGCTTCGAGATAGCACTCCTCTCTCTTTATGACGTAATAATTAATAATGCCCACAAAAACTAGAATCATTAAAACCATCGTTAGACTATTTACCCAAATAGAAATTCCAAGCCCGATGAGTGCCATTGCAAGATACATCGGGTTTCGAGTGATCTTATAGATTCCGCTCGTTACAATTTTTGTCGTACTCTTCCACGGTTTAACATCAGTTCCCGCTTTTCGAAAAAGCCCTGCAGCGGAAAGTATAATGACAATACCTATGACTAAGAGCGAGATTCCAAGCCACATTTGCATCCCCTCGGGAACCACTGATTGATGAAAGATGGAATTAAGACCAAACCCAATAATCAAACAGGTTAGAAGTATGAGAGGCGGAGGGAACTTGATTTTTGCGCTGTCTTCATCGATCTTCATGAATACCTCAGTCAAAAAATATGTCCCTAGCATAGCTTTGGCTGGCTGCTCTGCGACAAAGCAGTTCTAACGCGCTTAATTGCTAAAAAGAGCTACCTTTGGGTCTCCTGTATGTGCCCCAAGCAGCTATAATTAAAGATTTTTATTAAAATGTCGAGGAAAAGATAATACAAATGAGTCAATGCCCAGGGCCCTAGCAGGTTAAAATTTCTGCCGTCGATTTTTCAAAATCACAGCAATGATTCCGCCTGCGCTTGAGGTTGGCGTCGCGAAAGTCAATTATAAAATTATTCTGAACTTATTTTAACGAAATCTTTGGGATGAATGTAAGTTATGAAGAATAAAACAGAGCGCTCCGCCAAACTAAAATTTGGAGTCTTTTCTTTTTCAATTGCTATTTTGTTGCTGGGGTATATTTCATTTGGTTTTTGGACGATGATGATATTTACCTCCGGCTTCTTGGGTGGATTTCTTTTATGGCTGTTGTTTCCAACGCAAGCTTCTTACGGACAGATTAAAGACCCATATTGGTTATCGTTGGGGCTTTTTGTATTGCACCGTATAGAGGAAAAACTATCTGGATTCTTTCAAGTTTTGTCGGAGATTACTGGCTCCCACACTCCGCGGGTTGACTCTTGGAATGTGATTTTATTGGTATTACTTTCGGTGGGAGCTTGGCTATCCATTCCGCTACTTATTAAAAGAAAATCTGAGGTTGGATATTATTTGGCATGGACGTTTTTTGCCGCAATGGGAATCACAGAACTTGCCCATTGGTTGGTTTTGCCATTTTTTTTGGAAAATTCTTATAGGTACTTTCCGGGTATGATTAGTGTAGTCCCATTGGCCCCAGTCGGCTGGTGGGGCATGTGGCGGCTCTACAAAGGGAGATGAGTATTGGTCACAGCGCTTGCTAATCTTGTACATTACCAAGAATCCACCTCGAATCAGAATTCAAGACTGCGACACCTGATGACAAGCTACTGGGGAATTTAAGTATCCCGGGAGTAAAAGATCCTCGATGCCTATGACCAGATTACGTGTGTAGTACACGCCTATTAAACCGAAGTGTTTGTATACTTCGCAGTTTTTTGGAAAAAGACTAGCCAATCGAAAAGTTTTGTCATTTCATCCGCCCTATGTCCCCTGAGTATTCGTGAGCCAGACCTCGTAGAAAAGGACAAGGCGATCGGGGAATGAAAGGAAGGAGCGGTGCGCTAACCGGCCGGCGAATTTCGCAACATGCCAAAATTTTGGGGGGGGCTTGCGTCAGGAGTATTCTTCCCCCTTTTAGTGATCGAAAGGGGGGCCAGGGGGGTATGAGAAGAAAGACAGGCCATTAAGGAGGATTCGTTCTGGTAGGATCAATGAAAGCCGAAACGTGTTCATAAATGACCCAAGTTCCAATTTCAGGTACTTGGATGATGAAATTTGAATGATCACCGCAGTGATGCCTGCAAATAAGAAAATTAGTATTTATCTCGAGTAACAACTCCTCAAAACCTTCAATCCCATGGATTTCGACATAAGCCTGGGCCACGTTCATAAGACTTGAAGTTGCAAGGAAGCTCGCTGTATCAGCATGCATAATGGTGGGTCCCCATGCTGGCAATTTATCGGCCCGATGTTTGTATCCACCAAGACTGACATATGAGCTGTGCGTATAGTTTGAAGTTATTTTGTAAACACTGTAGTAGTGCTCCACCCGATCAATTGCAATTGCCATTTCCTTTGTATGCAAACCGGACCATGATCGACCTATAGATCCATATTTTTTCTTATATTCTTGTTCAGAGGCTGTCAGTCGTTGAGCAAGACTTGGAGAAACGAGACTCTCAAGATTATCGCTTTCTCTCCCTCTATTATGCTTAAATTTCTCAATTTCTGCCCAATCTCTAAATCTTTGTACTCTTGAAATATCTGCCGCAATGTATTCAAGGCTTAATTCTGTATCGGTCAAATTCCGAAGCATCGCCAGAGCATCTTGGTCATGACCGATATGAAGCAAGACTCTAACCGACTCGTAAGTCTTCATTGATCTGACCAAATGTAAATGCGTGACATCTGCAAGGTCAGAATTCTTTGTAACGTCGGGTCGATCTAATAAAGCCGATATCAATTTAAAAACATTGGTCATCAAAAAGTCATAAACTTTTAGACCTTCGGCAATCTGACCTCGAGCCTCTTGAAGTATTTTTAGATGTTCCCTGCCCTTTTCATGTAGGGGCATTGTTTTTCCCTGGAAACTCGAATTGTCTTTCATAAAGAACCTTTTTAAGAATGCAATCAAACTGGCTATTAGCTTACACACGAAAATCCACCCGGATTAAAAACTGAACTCGATGGTTCAAAATTTGAACCGTGATCTCCCAAATTAACCCATCAAAATTATATCATATCCAGCATAACTATATGATTTTACAGACTTCAGTATAGTCATTTCAGCTTCCCGCCAAATCGGCACAAAGCTTGTAATAACGCTTCCATCGCCTGGGGGAATTGCCCCCCGCCGCAAGACAAGGAAGCGCTCCATGAAGCTTACCCACCAAACCCTTCGCACACTGATGCGCTCGTTCCCATTTTGGGTCTGCATAAGCCTCGCCCTTTACGCACCCCTCATTAAAGGAGAATCCATCACCGGGTGCACCTTTTACAAAGCTCCTTTCTCGTCCACCTTTTTGCCATGCGCAAAACCCCAGGCGACCTTCGGAGGCTGCACTAAAACCCGCTACGTAGCGGGTGTGCCGGTAAGTTACCCAGCTGTAAAGCTTGAGATGTGGCTACCGGAATATTTAATCGAAGTGACGGAAGAGCCTGGCGTGAGCATGTTCTCGCACCTTTCCCCTTCGCTAGGTAAACACCTTAACCTTGCCACAGCCTATTACTCATCGCACGCCCAGCAGGGCGCGCCCGAAATGGGCCAGGGAGGACTCTCCGAGACCGGCCGATCTTACTTTTGGCACGCAAGAGCCATCGAAATCCCTTATGGTTACTCAGTTCTCCACTACCCCAATATGAAAGCCTCCGGCCCTCCGGCTGCACCTCTTTGCTTTAGCGCCATCAGCGAGCTTATTCCTGATCTTTGGCATCTGGGCCTTTCAGAACTGATCTTGTCCCAAGCCTTCATGAAACCGGCGCTGACCATGTGTTACTCAGACGCCGCTGGAATTTTGGCCCCTGCATTATCGGAGGCAATCGAAAAAGCAAAGTCTGAAACTCTCTCAGCCTTCGCAGGTTCCTCCACTAGCACCGACACCAGCATGTTTAACGGACTAAACTGCGCAAGACCCGTAGATACCAAATACGCAGCAATGAAGACCGTGACCGGCGACGCTGCTCGCATACAAAATCTCTGCATGAATTCCCTTGGACCACTACTTCCTCGCATGGGCCACATCGATGGGGATTCAAAGTATCAAACTGCAGTGATTGCGAGTTGGAAATTTTCTTCTCTTTCAAAAGACGTTTTTGATCTTAAAAACCTGGGAATTCTAGGCACCGATCAGTGGCAAATGATCTATCCAAAGTCCACCCGAGCTGAATGCTTTAAGCCTGGCACTCTTTACTCAGATTTTTTACCTGGTCCCACTGAATTTCGAAACCCCTCGGAACCAAAAGATGGCACCTACGTGTTCGCTGTGTGGCGAAAAAGGGAAGCTTGTGAGGACTTAAACGGTGCTACCTGGAAGGCGGAAGTCGAAGCCCTTGCAAACACGCACAAAGCCTCTTGCGCTGTGGTGAAGTGATGTATAACCCATACCAGCTACAATTTTTAGATATCTGCAGCTTCGCACTGGCAAAAAGAGCAAGCGATATCCATATCGAGCCAATTGATGATGGTCTTCGTATAAGGATTCGAACCAACGGAGAGCTCTCTGATCTCGCTACATTTGGCAAACAAGCGGCAGGACACTTTCTTGAATCGGTAAAAACGCTCCTTAAATTCGATATGTCAAAACTAGGCGTCCCGCAAGACACGAGATTTAGACATCCACAGGCCCGCGTGAACTTTCGTGGATCACTTCTTCCTACAAGCTACGGCGAAAAAATCTGCCTAAGACTTCTTCCCAGAGATGTGAATTTTAGCCTCGACACCTACTCTCTTGAAGAAAATGCCAAACGCGCTATTAGAGAGCTCACCCTAAAGAAAGAAGGGCTGATCCTTATCTCAGGTCCCACGGGCAGCGGAAAATCGACTCTCATGTACTCAGCTCTTGGCTCAATCGACCGCATAAAAAAATGCGTCTACACGGTGGAAGATCCCATCGAATATGAAATGGGTGGACTCATTCAAGTGCCGGTTGATCATAAGAAGATCACCTTTCCAAAAGCACTTCGCACCCTCATGCGCCAAGATCCCGACGTGATCATGGTGGGAGAAATTAGGGATGAAGAGACGGCAAAAATCGCTGTAACTGCCGCAGGCACTGGGCATCTCGTTATTGCCACAGTCCACGCGAATTCAGCCTTGCAGGTTCTAGCTCGCATGAGAAACCTAGGTGTTTCGGACTACGATCTGAAGTCAGTTCTACTCATGAGTTCCGCTCAAAGACTTGTTCGAATTTCTTGTCCATGTAGCAAAGGGTGCGATGAGTGCAGTTTTACAGGAGTCAATTCTAGAAAGCTTGTCTTTGAAGCGCTCATTAAAAAAGACGGCAACCTTCAGCGCCTTGGCTCAATCGACGAGAGCTTAGCCAGCCTTTTTGCAAAAGGTCAAATCACCCACGAAGAGTTTAACTCCTCCAAAGCCATATAAAGGTCACAAACATGAACGCAGATTGCCTATCACTCAAATTTGCTCTTCTTGAAAAGGGAGTACGAGAAATGGAAAGGGAAATGATGGAAAAGGACGTAATACGCTCAGAATCTAAAGAAATCTCAGTCCAGGGTTTCGTGGGCAGCGAGCCCAAAACCTTCAAATCGGGCGATACTTCTTCCACTAGATTTCGAGTCGCTATCAAAACGGAAACTAAAGAAACGAAGTGGGTCACTGTCAGCCTTAGAGGCGAGGTAGGCATCAAAATCGCCAAAGACCTTATCAAAGGCATGCCTGTCTTTATCAAAGGCAAGATCTCTGAATTCAAAGAAGATGACAAGGCGCCACGCTCTGTCATCTACGCAAATCAAATATACCGCCTTCAGTCATTTAGCGCTTAAAGGAAAAATCCCATGAATCTAAAAAACGTCTTTCAAACCGTCTCTTCCGTTCTCCTCGTCACGCTTGCCATCTCGTCGTCGGTGATGGCAGTGATTCTCACAATGAGTGTCTCGAAAGTGATCGACGGCAATACGCTTCGCGTCTCAGATGCAGGCAAAATCACCCAGAGCGCCCATAAGGATTTTGACTGGAAAGTCTATTTCGACCCTAAAAATCCAGAATTCTGGGACGACGGTGCGGGCGAGCCGCCAAGACCCTTTCGCCATGTCGCGGCAAATCCCACAAAAGAGAACATTTCAAATTTAAGAAAATGGATCACTCTTCAAGAAAATAAAATCGCTGAGGTTCGAAAGCTCATTGGAGATGAAGGTGTTCAAGAAAACGAAAAAGGAATCAAAGACCTAAAGGAACTCCTCAGCTCCCATAAAGCCCCAAAGAAAGATCGCTCCGATGTCTCAAGCCAAATTGACTTAGTCTACATCTACTCCTCCACCTGCTCTGCCTGCAAAGCCTCAAAGGAAGTAGTGGAAAAACTCAAGCTTGATGGCGTGCGTGTCACCTCGCTTCAAACTGACTTTGCCGAAGGTCTTGATAGAAACGCACTGCCTTATACGGGGGAGTACAAGACATCTTTCCCAAGTGCCGTTACCCCAACCTTTTACATCAAAGTGGGCGACGTATCTGCAGTCAAAATCGAAGGCTTTAAGCCTTACAACGAGCTAATGGCCACCATCTCTCGCCACGTCGAGCAAGAACTAAAATCTAGGAGCTAGTCCCCATGCGTAGAGTCATATTTTTACTTTTCTTAGTCCCGTCGAAACTTTTTGCACAGACCGATTTTCTGATTGGCCGGGGCGAAGACAAAAGTAGTGAGCTTAAATTTTTAAACAACATCATTCAAACAGCTCAGTCGACTCTTGCCTACGCCGTGGGTCCACTCTTTGGCAGCTGGATGGTGCTCAAGGGTTTCAAGATGGTGGGTGCAGCCGAGAGGGGTGAAAAAGGCCCCGGAGTGACCATGATCATTGCTGGTGTTTGCTGTTTTGCCATTGGGCCAATCGTCTCTCAAGTTTTGAAAGTGATGTAAGCGATGCCTGAATATTTCGAGCGCTACCGGAAATTTGAGCGCCTTCAAAGTAACAAAATGATCGATAAGCCAATTCTTCTTTTGTGCCAGATGACTTGGATGGAGCTAGTCAGTGGGCTTTCGCTGGTCGTGGCTAGTTTTTACGTAGCCTTTGCCTCAAAGCTTGCGGCACTAGTCGTGGCAATAGTCGGATTTTGTTTGCCGATTTATTTAAGAAAACTCAGACAAGTGATGCCACGCGGTACGCTGCTTCATTTTCTTTGGAACCTTGGACTTATGGATAAAGAACTACCTCGTGCGGCGCGTCGCACAAAAAAGACCGTGATGGGGCCCTAATGGAAGCATTCAATTTATATGTGAGTTCACTTAGAGCAAGAATCAATACGCTTCATCTTCTTTACGGCGTGTTAAGCGCCAGTCTTGGCATCATTTGTCTCTACTCATTTTATGTCAATTCTACTTTGAGAGAAGAGCTTAAAAATCCGGTGGCCTTTCTTGTACCTGGACACATTCCAGATGTGATCAAAGTAAGGGCAAACTCGGTGCCAGATAGTGTGGTGTTTGATTTTTTCGATTTCATTGCAGCTCAGATCGGAAATATTTCCTCAGAACAAATTGAAATTCAGTACGCAGCCCTTGAGCGCTACCTGTCTCCTGAATTTAAAGCACGTTTTAGGGCGGCAGCTAAAAACGCTATACCCCTTTGGAAGGACCGCCGAATTGATCAGCTCATTAGCTTTAAGCCACCAGAGCGTTTCGACCGTGTCACTGAAAACGGCGCTTCCCTTTTTACCCTGACGACTTGGATTACCGTGCAGCGCTATATGGACGGAAAGGCGCTTAAGCCTTACAGGGAACGCCTTGAAATTAGCTTTCGCACGAGTGCCGTCGACGAATCGAAAGCTTGGATTTTCGAAATTACAAACATCAAACGTGAAACGGAAGACGAATACCAGTCTAGAACCGAAATTAAGTGAAAGGAATATATGAAAAAAGTTCTCTTAACCGCCCTTTTTCTTGCGAGCTCCGTGCAAGCCGGCGAATTCGATTTCAAAGATGGGGGCACGCTCACGATCGAAGTCGACCAAAATCTTGGATCTATGGTGGAATTTCCGTACCCGGTGAAAGTGATTCCAGCGACGAAATACTTTGAAATAAGCCCTGTGGAGACTGAGGTCGCAGATAATGGCACGCCCGTGAATATCACCATACTTAATGTGAAGCCCGTTTCCATGAACCAGGTTAGGGAACTGGTGCCAATTATTCTTGAAGGTAAAAGAAGCATCAAAGTTACCTTTGTTTCCAGAGATGCGAGTGATCGCCACCATAAAATCGTGGCACTAAGACAGCCGACTTTTAAACTAAAGGGCTTTCTTGAAAAAGAAACCTTTCTTATGACTCAAATGTTAAGGGACGAAGAAGCTGAAGGCTTCAAAAAAGAAGCGTTTCGAAGAAAGCTTGACGTCGAAGGTTATGACCAGTTCGATCTTTATCTCGTTAGAAAATATGAAGGCACGGAACTTAATGGCTATATCTTTAGGTTAATCAATAAAACAGAATATGAAATCACGATCAATCCCACAGCTATAAACTTTGCCGAACCCAACCGGGCGGCACTTTTGCAAATGGATTCTGAGACGCTTGTGCCTTGTAAGACAAAGGACCCAGCTTATAAACCAACCGGCCCATGTGCATCAACCATACGAATCGTGATCCGGGGTGAGTCGTTTGGCAAATTTGGGGCAAAAAGCGACCTGCCGTTTTTTCTAAAACCAACTGAGCGGTAAGGATAACCTATGATTTTTAAACATTTCTTGCGAAGCGTGTGCCTACTTTCAGCAGCGACGCTTAGTGCCGCTGAAATCCCAGTGGAAGATAAGACAGGGACCAGGGTGCATGCAAAGGACGAAGACGTCAGGGTCGACTCCGAATACAAGGAGCTCTATGAGCAGCAGCTATCTGCCAACGAAGAACTAAAGCGTTTGGTCGACATCAAGGAACAAGCCACAGCTCCAAAAGAAGAATCAATATTTGAGCCACCTCCTGAACCGCAGCCAAATAGTACGCCATCATTTTCGAATGAAGTGACGAGGCCGCGCACGTTACCTAGCGGTATTCAAGTTTTTGGTGCGACAAAAAGCGCAGGCGTAAAAACCACCGTCCTTCCGGCTGGAAGTTTCGTCAAAGCAAGGCTTCTGACCGGTGTGCAGGCCAATAGCCGCTACGCCTATGAAAGTTTACTACAGCTCGACTACGCCTATACCGGCCCTAATGGAGCGAAGATTCCCCTTCAAGGCTGCATGGTCATCACAGATGCCAAGGCCGATCTTTCAATTGAGCGCGTGGTGATGGCTCCTCATACGCTGAGCTGTGTCATGGAAAATGGTGAGCATTTTGATCGGGGCGTCAAAGGATTTGTCGCGGGTTCAGATTCAGCAAATGGGCTCGAGGGTGTTTATCTTAGTAAGCAAAACAAAGTTTTCCTTGCAGCTCTTCTTGCATCAATCGTCAAAGGTGCCGGCGAAGCCGTTCAAATGAGCAATATCGAAGAGCAAGTATCAGGCGCGGAGCACGGCGCAGTCGCTAGAAACTTTAAAGGCAATGTCACACAGTTTGCCGTAGCGAAAGGGCTCACCGACGCTGGCGGCATGGTCGCCGATTGGTACCTAGAGCAAGCGAAAGCCCTTCTTCCCACCATTGGCGTCGCAAGCGGCGCCGAAGTGTGGGTCGTCATGACTAAAACCGTCGAAATTCCAGACTTAGGAGAATGAAATTGAAAAAACTTCTTATACTTTTAATGCTACCAAGCTGTGCGTCCATGCCGGAGAGTAACTTTGAACTTGATCGCCGCAGTGGCATGAGACCACCGGGCGACGCCTCTACCGATGTTATAGAGACCTTGCGAAGCGAGCGAAACCTGACGCAAACGCCTAAGATGCCCGCAAGGGTCGAGCCACTTATAGAAAAGATTTGGGTTTACGACCAGATTTTAGAAGGTGGTCACTGGCTTTCGGGGACTTGGATGTTTGTAGAAATCGAGCGCTCCCGCTGGCTACCAGAGCTGGATACGGGTGCCGCTCCCCTCATTAAAGAGGAGTCAAAGTGAAGTTATCAAAACTTCTCACACCCTTTGCAGGAGCTGAGATTTCTAGAATTTGCCTAGATCTGCAAGCAGGAAGCGCCAAGGAGCGTCTCATTTATGAAAACGAAATCATTCGCGGCGCTCAAAGCTTTTTTTATCTTAATGAAGGAGCTGTGGGGCTTATGTGGGAGGTGGCTACCATCCCCCATGAAATTTTGAATTCTGAAGAGCTCATTTCAAAAATTAGCTCCATTTCAAAACTTTTTGAAATTATCACAAGTGACAATCTTAGTTTTCAGTTTATTTATGTAAATGGTGTTGAACATGATCTAAAACTTCCCTCCCATCTTAGTGAGCCAAAAAGTTTTTCGGCGAGACTAGGACTAGCTCGGGCAACCGAGCTTTTTAATAGTCCCAGATTTGAAAGACGTCTTTTTCTTACGCTAAGACAAGAGCTCGACATGCAAAGGCTTCCGACCAGGGAATCATCAACACTTAAAATCTTGGACGAGGCCTTAGAAAAAGCTTTGGTGGAACTCGCAGGTATTGCCGATTCGGTGGAATACCAAATCGGTGAGCGAGTAAAACTGGGACTTAAACGCTGCGGTGGGCGAGATCTCGTCCAGCTAGTTAGAAAATTCTTTGGGAATGAATCTGAATCATTTAGAACGGGGGCCAGGCTATCAGACCAGATCGTGACTGACTTTGTTAAATTTGGGCACGACGGCGTTTCAACAAAAGCCGGCTTTTGGGAAGTGATTTCCTGGGCCGATAAAAGTGAAGCTCCCTACTTTGGAATGATGACTGAGGTTCTTAATCCCGCGAATCTTTCAAGCGAAGCCATCTTCGTAGTTAATATTCGCGCGACAAGCGATAAAAGTGGCCTTAGCCACCTTGTGCAAGCTACAAAAAATGGTGGCGACGCCTACAAGGAGCGCCAGTACCAAGAGTCTCTCTTCACAGAAGAAAGACTTGAGCGCGGTGAGAAGCTTCTTCCTTTATCATTTCAGATACTTGTAAGAAACACTGGCGAGGCAAGGATCGGTGAAAAGCTTGCAAGAAAGCTTTCTAGCTTTATCGATACGCCAATGCTTGTGGAAAAATTTGCGGCCTTTCCCATATTCATGTCGTGCTTGCCGCTTGGCTATTCAAAAAAGATTTCTGGGTTTTTAAAACGTGAGTACCGCACTCTCTCAGGGGAGCTCCCTTCCTACATCCCGATCTTTTCAGGAAGCCTAGGTGACAACTCTCCTTCGATGCTTCTTCACTCACGCTCAAAGGAAATGATCTGGGTCGATCCCAGGGCTTCGCACACAAATCCCCATGTCGCTATTTTGGGAGAATCAGGAAGTGGGAAGTCATTTTTCTTATGCAATCTCATAGTCTCGGATCTTTCGAAAAATCCAAATCAGATCATTTTTCACATCGATAATATCACTTCAAATGAATATCTGGTCAAAGCCTTGGGTGAGGACTCAAAAGTAAGGATTATTCGCCCTCCTGAGAAGTACCCAGCTCTTTTAAGAGGAGACATTTCACCAGAGCGACTACCTACAATCATCGATATTTTAAGTGTAGCATCGGAACTTGTTTCAAACCGGACCCTCTCGTCTACAGAAAAAGTAGTTTTGTCAGAAGCAATCCTTAAGGGCGCCGAAGCTTCGAAAGAGTACGCAAGTGTCGGCTTTGAAAAAGGAGAAAAAGAAAGTTTAGGCGAGCTGAGAGAGAAAAAATCGAGAAAGAAGATTTTAAAACTATCAGATGTACTCGCACAAGTGCCAAGCGTCTGCGCTGAGAAAGAGTTGCCCGAAGACATTGGCCAAGGACTTTGGCAAATCTTCACGCCATTTATTGGAAATGGCCCCTACGCACTGCTATTTGATGCAGACCGCTTTGAAGAGGATTCAAGCGAGACGCCTCTCTATAGCCTTTATGATCTCCAAGGGGTCACAAATGATAAAGCGCTGCGCACCTTAACAACCCTTCTCATTACATCTGAGATCATGCTTGAGATTTCAAAACCTCAAAATAAAGAGAAGAAAGGCATGCTCGTCATCGACGAGCTGGGAGTGAATCTTTCAGGCAAATCGGAAGCGTTAAAGGATTTTGTTCAATCAAAATGGCCAGTCTTTAGAAAGCTAGGAATTATGTGTGTGGGACTCACGAATAAGGTTGAACACTACACAGATCTTGAAGCGCCAAATACCGTTTGGCAAATCAGTGGCAATAAAATGATTTTGCCACTCTCTCGTGAGTCTGCGGTGAAGGCAGAAGAAAAAAAACTACTTAGTAACCCCTACCATTTAACTCTTGCGTCGACTTTGGAAAAACGTAACGGAGCCTTTTCTCAGGCACTTTACCTTGGATCTAGCTTTGAAGGCACTGTGGAATATCGACCCACCGGCTTTGACTACTGGCCGGCCATTAACGAAGCTCCTGACGTGGCAGTCTTTAAAAAAGCCTATGAGCTCACTGGCTCTTATCAAAAATCTATTATGATTCTCGCAAAAACCTTTCCCCTCGGGGTGCGTTGCCTTGAGGGTAAGCACCGAGACCTAACGGCTGATGATTTGAACCTGCTTAGGAGAAATATAAGTGAACAAATTTCTACTCATGACAATTCTTCTCAACTCGACCCATCTTTTAGCTGATGAAACCTGGGTACTTCGTGATCACTGGCTCGCGCAGAGTAAAAAACAAAAGCCTAAAGAGGAAGTGATCGTCAAATCAAAAACGGCCCCAAAACGAAAAAGGTTCGGATTTGAAATCGATCTTGGAAAAAAAGGCCCTGAGTTCAAGGCAAAAACAAATAAAGGTGATACATGAAAAGATTTACCATTGCCGCCACCATGTTACTATCGTCTCAACTTCTAAATGCTGCCGAAAACGCGGAGTTTGCAGAGCGTTGGAAGGCAAGCGAGCTAGCCGGTCGTTTTTTTGGACCGGAAAAAGCTCTCCCTAAAGCGCTCAAGACTCCGATTACCCTTGGCGGGGGAATCAATGCAAGTCTTGGGACAAAAATCGAATGTGGCAATATTGATGTCTCTGGGTCAATTAAGGCAGAAATCGCA